>OMJM01000001.1 GCA_900299345.1 bacterium
CGGATCAAGCGCGAGCAAACGCGTGTAGGCATCGGCAGCTTTGTCCGGTTTGCCCTGTTCTTCGTAGGCCTGACCCAGCGCCTGCAAGGTGGGCTTGCTGTTGGGATCCAGTGCGGTCATCTTGTTGAGCGCGTCGATCTGCTTGGGCTTGTTGCCGGTTTCCTTGGCCACCGACAGGATGGTTTCCCACACCTTGATGTTTTGAGGAGCCAGTTCGGACCACTTATCCAGCCACTTCATGGCCGGTTCAAACTGATGCAAGGCCAGCGCGACATTGACGGCCTTGGACAACGTGGTGGTATCGGGATCCTTGGAAAGGATGGCTTGATAGACCGCGATGGCTTCGGGAGTATTGCCAAGGCTGGCGGCGTACTGACGCTGGAGATCGCCGTCCTCGGGGAAGCTTTGCGCGCCGAGCTTGAGAATGTCCTTCAGGTTGGGCGAATTGGTGCTCTTGCCATAGGCATAAACCTTGTCGAACGCCGTGCGATTCTTGAGATTGGCCTGCAACCATCCCCAGTAAGCGGCATTGGCCTTGATCGACGGGCTCGGGCCCTGCGGGGTGCGTTTCTGCATGGCGTACACATCGCCCAGCGGTTCGAGCAGGTTCTTGTCGGTCTGCGACTCGGTTTCGAGGAAGCCGATATAAGGAGCCAGCTTGGCCTTCTGATCCTGCTTCAGGTATTCGCGGACGAGGATTTCCTTGCCGTGTTTCCATTCGGGATGCAGCCTGACGAGCGCTTCAACCTCGGTAATGTTGCCGCCGCGGAGGAAGTCGATTTCCACCATCTGATAGCGATAGGCGATGTCCTCACCCTTGATGCGGTTCAAGCGCACAAGGGCGTCCATCAAACGCGCGGTGTCTTTCTGATCGCCCGCCAGCTTGTGCATGGACTTGATGGCCGCCACGTCGCCGGGAGTCTGCCCGACCCACTGTTCATAGAGATCCAGCGCGCCCTTGAAGTCCTTGTTCTTTTCCTTCTCCTGCGCCAGCACCAGCATATATCCCTTGTACTTCGGATCGAGCTGCACCAGGCTTTCCAGCGTCTTGACGTAACCGTCTTCGTTGTTCTCCTGCTTGTACAGCATGGCGACCGATTCGAGCAACGGGGCGTTGCCGCCTTCGGATTGCAGGCGTGATTCGAGAATCTTACGGCCCTTGGCGAGTTGTCCCGACTTAATGTAAGACTGCGCCACCATCGGTTCAGACTTGGCAAGCTCTTCATCACCCTTGGTCAGGATGTCCCATTCCTTGGCGGACTCGGCAAAGGCGTCGTTCAGGAACAGCGATTGCGCGAACTTGCGGCGTTCCTCGTTGGTGGGCTTCTGCTGCGCAAGGAATTTCCACAGGGGCAACGTGGCCTTCAGATCGGCCTGCGAATTCAGCGTCTGGCCGTAGGCACGTGCGTAATCGGCGTTGTCCGGCTTCAATTGATAGGCTTTGGCGTAGCGCTGGGCTGCGGACGCATCATTGCGCTGCTTGGTTTCAACCTCACCCAAACGGTACCACAAGGCGGCGTCCGTGGGTGCGACGGCAACGGAGCGCACCAGGCTCTTTTGCGACTGATCATAGCTCTCGCGTTGATAATAAAGGTCAGCCAACTCACGATCGTAGCGCGGACGGTTCGGAATGTCCGCGGTCCACAACTGCTCCAAAGTGCGGATGCGCAATTCTTCCTGACCGGCTTTGCCCGTGATGAGCGGATACAGGAACCGCCAACCTTCGATGGCCTTGGCGTTGCCTTCCAGATAACCCTGGGCGTGTTCAATGGCGGCTGCGGTATCCTTGGCTTGCAGATCCAGATCCGCGAGCTTCAACAGATTTTTCGATCCGGCAACGGGATCCGCCTGCACAAGTCCACGCAAGGCCTGACGCATTTCCTCGCCACCCTTTCCGGTGGCTGTCAGGGCTTCGATCTGAATCACGCGAATTTCGCGATCATCCGGATTGGCGGAAGCGTACTGGGTGGCCAGCGCGGCCACAGCGGGATACTGCTTCGCTCCGTTCAGGGAGATAATCGCTTCGCGATTGCCTTCGAGGAGCTTGGGCTGCTTGGCGTATGCCAGGGCGAGATACTTCGCGGCGCCGGCGTTGTTCAGCTTGGAAAGCAATCCTTTGGCCACCAGCATCTGCAATTCGGGTGTGGCATTGGGTTGTTGTGCCATGCCCTCGAGCAGGGGCAGGTGTTCCGCCACTTGATAATCGTTGGTGATGGCATTGGGCAGCAACGCCTGGTATTCGGGATTCTGCGGTTGCTGCTTGATGGCCTTGGAGATGTAGTCGTAAGCGCGATCCTTGTCGCCGTCTTCCAACGAAATCTTCGCCAGCTGGAACTGGGCCGCGTGCGCCGTCGGATCGGAACCCTCGATGCGCATCAGCACATCGCGGCGTTCATCCTTGCCCGCAGACTGATAGGCTTCCAGCAACTTCGCCTGTACGGCCTTGTCGCGTGAGTCCACGTCGAATGCCTTAAGATAAAACTCGCGTGCCTTGGCAGGTTGCTTCAACTCTTCATACAACGCGGCAATGCGGAGACTCAGCCCCTTGTCCATCGGATCCGCGTTCTGCGCAGTTTCCAGATATTTGGCTGCATCGGCTTTCTTCTGATCCTGAAGCAAGAGATCCGCCAGCTTGAGGTTGAAGGCCTTGTCTCCGGAATAGTCCGATGCTACGGCTTGATAAAGTTTGATCGCTTCAGGGCGGTTGCCGCGGGCTTCCTGCAACTTCGCGAGCTCGAGCTTGGTGTTGTTGTCGTCAGGAGTAATCTCCAACAGGCGTTGACGGTATTCGATGGCCTTGGGAGAAGTCTTGTCCACCAGTCCAATCAGTTCGGTGATCAGGTTCTGATCCTTCGGGTCTTTCGCGAGACGCATTTCCAGCTTGGGAATCAACTTTTCTTTTTGAAGCGGCGCACGGTAGTAGTCGATGAGGTACGCAAGCGCATCTTCCGAAGCCGGATTCTTCGCGAGATATGCCTCGTATTCCGTCGCAGCCTGTGCGCGCTGACCGGATTCCACCAAAGCGCGGAGATATTTGCCCCAGTCCGTGGCATTCTCGCGAATGCTCGGGATTTTCGCAAAGACCTTGACAGCGTTGGGAAAATCCTGCAACTCGTAAAACGAAAGCGCGGACAAACGGGTGGACAAAGGCGTGGGAACCTTCAATTTGCGGAATTGTTCGTTGGCCAGGGTGAAGTTGTACTGGTAGTAATCCAGAATACCTTCCGCCTCGATCAGGCGCATGTCGGGAATGCGGCTCTGAGAGCGGCGATCCTGAATCTGGGTCAACAACGCAAACGTGTCGAGCTTCATCGACTTCTGGGTCAGCACAGCATCAAGTTCCACGAGAAACTGACGCTCTGCATCGTCCTTGGCTTTGCGCATGGCCTCAGCCTGGGCAACACTGTCGGCACGTTCCTTGGCCTTGCGATCCGCTTCTTCCTTGGCATAGCGAGCGGCTTCTTCCTGCGCCTGACGTTGGGCTTCTAATGCGGCCTTCTTGTCCGCTTCAATACGGGCCTGTTCTTCGGCCTTTTCCTGAGCGCGGCGATCCGCCTCTTCCTTCGCATAGCGGGCGGCTTCCGCCTGCGCTTGACGTTGAGCTTCCAACGCAGCCTTCTTATCGGCGTCAATGCGAGCTTGTTCGTCGGCTTTTTCCTTGGCTTTGCGATCCGCTTCTTCCTTCGCGTATCGCGCGGCTTCCGCTTTGGCCTGTTGTTGCGCTTCAAGTGCGGCCTTCTTGTCCGCATCAATGCGCGCCTGAGCTTCGGCCTTCTCCTGAGCTTTGCGATCAGCCTCTTCCTTGGCGAGACTGGCCGCTTCCGCCTTGGCTTGTTGCTGCGCTTCCAATGCAGCCTTGCGATCTGCTTCCGCTTGAGCGCGCGCTTGCGCCGCCTGATCCACTTTCGGCTGGGGAGCCGGCGCCGATGCAACCGGAGTCGGAGCGGGTGCGGAAGCAACAGGCGTCGGGGCGGGCGCTGCGGCAACGGGCTGCGGCTTATATTCTGTGACGGCCATTGGGGCGGGCACATTCTTTCCGGTGCCAATGCTCTTCATGGCATTTTGCAACGCTTCGCGCTCATCGGCATTGCTGGAGTACAGCACCGCCTTCTCGTAAGCGTCCTTGGCTCCGGCACGATCCCCGGAACCTTCCAGCGCAATGGCCAGTTCTGTCCAGCTATCGACGGATTCGGGATCATCCTTGAGCAAATCGCGATAGACATTGGCAGCCTGCGGGTATTTGCCGATGGAGATGTAGAAGCGACCCAGTTTGCCGCCATAAGTAGGATCGGAGTTGGGCGCATTGCGGAGCTTCTCGAGAAGTTCGGCGTATTCCTTGGAGAATCGCGTCGGTCCCACCGATTCCAACAGCGACAGATATTTTCCGCCCATCGCTTCGTTGGTGGGATTTTGGAAGAACAAAGTGCGCAATACGGCAACCTGCGGTTCTTGCTGTCCGGCTCCTTCCAGTGCGGTTTGATAACCTTGGAGGATGCCGCGATCATTGGGCGAAGCTTGTGCGGCACGGCGGTAGGGATCGACCGCCTTGTCGAATTCGCCCAGCTCGACGTAGCACGATCCGAGCAGCACTAGCGCATCGACATAATCGCTTTTCGATGCCAGCGCCTGCTGTAGGGTACTTACCGCCTTGTTGACGTCTCCGCTTTGATACTGCTTTTGCGCGGCCTGGAACAATTGTTCCGCAGGACCGGCACTCGCATTAACACGAAGCAGTCCTCCCGCCAAAAAGAATGCCATCGCGAAAACGCGAAAACGGCGGAAGGTTGAAGATGAAAACGTGGAGGGGATGGACTGCATAGTCACTCCGTTTCTTTACTTTCTCAGAGAGAAAACGTCACAAACTTTCCGTATGGGAAATAACAGTAAGGGAAAGACAATTCTGTTGCCAGAGCCGCTCTCCCCTCCAAGGGGCGAAATATATAAACTGGAACCCTTTTTTTATTCCAAATCAGCCACTTTCAGGCCTCTTCCCAAGGAAATTCCAACACCTCGTTCAAACTTCCGACACCCAAGCCCAGTTGGACTAATCGGTCAAAACCCACGGCCACACCCGAACAGGGAGGCAGGTTTTCCGTTAAATCCTTGAACCAGTTCTCATCCAAAGGGGGAATTAACTTAGCGGACTCACTCCGCTTGCGGTTTTCTGCATCAAACCTTGCCCTGTACTGGGCCACGTCAACGAGCTCCTGATACCCGTTCCCCAACTCCATTCCTCCCCCAAAAACCTCAAAACGAAGAGCAGTTTGTGGATTTTTCGGATCCACCAAAGCCTGTGACGACAAGAGCGTGGGGAATCCGGATACAACCGTCATAACCTCTGGAGAAAATTGAGGTTCCACAACTTCAGACATCAAAAAATTCAGGGCATCTGAGACTGAAGGAAAGGTTGCAGCAGGCAACTCTCGCTGAGCAATTCCAGGGTGCGAAACCAGTTCGTTCAAAGTGGAGGATAGTGGGTCCAGACCCGTGACTTTGGAAAAAGCATCGGCATAGGTCGCATGGACGACCGGCTTGGGCCCGGTGATTAGTTGGCATAATTCGACGGTTTCATCCATCATTTGGTTCAGCGCGTATCCCCGCCGATACCACTCCACCATCGTGAA
>OMJM01000002.1 GCA_900299345.1 bacterium
TCCGTGGGCGAGGCCATGGCCATCGGCCGCACGTTCAAGGAATCGTTGCAGAAGGCCATGCGTTCGCTCGAAATCGATCGCTACGGCCTCGGCTCGGACGGCAAGAAGGAAATCCCGGACGATCAGATCGAAAAGAACCTCGACTTCAAGCACCCTGGCATCAATCGCGTGGTGTCCGCGAAGCGGGCCTTTGAACTGGGATGGAGTCTGGAAAAGGTTTATCAGGTCAGCCGCATCGATCCCTGGTTCCTGAACCACATCTTCGATCTCGTCCGCTTCGAAGCCGCGGAACTCAAGGGCAAGGCGCTGGATGCGATTTCCAAAGAGACCTTGCGCCGCGCCAAGCAGTGGGGCTATTCCGACGTGCAACTGGCCTTCCTGTTGAAGTCCAAGGAAGACACGGTGCGGCAGAAGCGCAAAGCCTTGGGCATTACACCCGTGTATAAGACGGTGGATACCTGCGCCGCTGAATTCAAGGCCTTCACGCCTTATCATTATTCGGCTTACGACGAAGAAAACGAATCGGTACCCTCCAGTCGGAAAAAAGTGATCATCGTCGGCGGTGGTCCCAACCGCATCGGACAAGGCATCGAGTTCGATTACGCTTGCTGCCAGGCTTCCTTTGCCTTGCAGGAAGAGGATTGCGAATCCATCATGGTGAATTCGAATCCCGAAACCGTGAGTACGGATTACGACACTTCCGATAAGTTGTACTTCGAGCCGCTGACGCGCGAGGATATTCTCAACATCATCGAGTTGGAAAAACCCCACGGCGTCATTCTCCAGTTCGGCGGGCAGACCCCGCTCAAGCTGGCCAAGGCATTGGAAGCGGCCGACGCGCCGATCTTGGGCACATCGCCATCGTCCATCGACATCGCCGAGGATCGCAAATTGTTCGCAGGCCTCGTGAACAAGCTCGGACTGAAGCAACCGTCCAACGGCATCGCGACCAACACCGAAGAAGCTGTGTCCGTGGCGAACGGCTTGTCCTATCCCGTGTTGTTGCGTCCTTCCTTCGTGCTCGGTGGCCGCGCCATGGCCATCGTGTACTCTGAAGAAGAGCTGCGTCATTACATGGCTACGGCCGTGGAAGCCTCCTCCGAGCGGCCCGTGCTGGTGGACAAGTTCCTCGATCAGGCCATGGAGATCGACGTGGACGCCATCTCCGACGGCGAAAACGTGGTGGTGGCCGGCATCATGCAACACATCGAAGAGGCGGGTATTCACTCCGGCGATTCGGCGTGCATCATGCCCCCGCAGGATCTCTCCGACGCTGTGCTCAAGGAGCTGAGCCGTCAAACCATCGCCATGGCCAAGGAGCTCAAGGTCGTCGGCCTGATGAACGTGCAGTTTGCGGTCAAGGACAATGTGGTCTATGTACTGGAAGTGAATCCGCGCGGCAGCCGCACGGTTCCCTTTGTCAGCAAGACCTTGGGCGTGCCGCTGACCAAGTTGGCCACCAAAGCCATGCTGGGCAAGACGCTGAAGGAAATGAAATTCACCGAGGCCAAGGTTGGGAAGTACGTCACCGTCAAGGAAAGCGTGTTCCCGTTCGCCAAGTTCCACGGCGTGGACACCTTGCTCAGCCCGGAGATGAAATCCACGGGCGAGGTGATGGGTATCGACTCCAATTTCCCACGCGCCTTTGCCAAGGCTCAGATCGCCGCTGGCAACAGCCTGCCCGAGCATGGTCAAGTGTTTCTCTCCGTCAACGATCGCGACAAGCCGGAGATGGTTCCCATCGCGCGCGGCTTGCACGAACTCGGCTTCGAGTTACTCGCCACGGCTGGAACGGCGAAGTTGCTGCACGAAAACGACATTCCCTGTCGCGCCTTGAACAAGGTGTCGCAGGGTTCGCCGCACATCGTGGATCTCATCCAGGCCAAGGAATGCGCGCTGCTGGTTAACACGCCGCGCGGCCGCATGGCCCGCGAGGACGACGGTCCGATCCGCAAGGCGGCGTTGCAGGCGCAGATTCCCTACACCACGACGCTTTCCGCGGCCCGTGCCGTGCTGGAAGCCATTCGCGGCTTGAAACAGGGTGAATTACAGGTTCGTTCATTGCAGGAATTTCATTCGGGCATGTAGGGGCGGGATTATCCCGCCCCTACATGCCCGGGTCGCCCCGACGCCGATTTCGTAAAATGTTCCCCGTGCGTTTCGTAAAACCCGCTTTGCTGTCCGGCCTGATTGCGCTGTCGTTGGTGCTGGGTGGCTGCGTCTATTTCAACACCTATTTCAATGCCCAGAAGGCCTACCATCAGGCTTTGAGCATGCGCGAGAAACGTTTCTCCAAGAATCCCGAGGATTCGGTGGTGGTGACACCTGAGGAAAAGGCCAAGTTCGAACGTGCCATCGCCAAGTGTTCCAAGTTGCTGGAGCTGTATCCGAACCGTCTGGACTACGCGCCCAAGGCGCTGTTCCTGATGGGGGAGAGCTACCTGCTCATGGAGGATTACTCCAGCGCCGTGGAGAAATACGACGAGCTGGCGCGTTACTACCCGCAGGCGCCGCAGAATCCGATTGCGGAAGTGCATCGCGCCAAGGCGTTGTATCTGGGAAATCAGA
>OMJM01000003.1 GCA_900299345.1 bacterium
CAGCTCGTCCAGCGTGTAGCCCACGGCCAGCTTGGCCGCGATCTTGGCAATCGGAAATCCCGTGGCCTTGGACGCCAGCGCGGAGCTGCGCGACACGCGCGGGTTCATCTCGATGATGATGAGCCGCCCGTCCTTGGGGTTCACGGCGAACTGTACGTTGGAACCGCCGGTCTCCACGCCGATCTCGCGGATGCAGGCGATGGACGCGTCGCGCATGCGCTGGTATTCCTTGTCCGTCAGCGTCTGCGCCGGAGCCACGGTAATCGAGTCGCCGGTGTGGATACCCATGGCGTCGAGGTTTTCGATGGAGCAGATGATGACCACGTTGTCCTTGCGGTCGCGCATCACTTCCATTTCGAATTCTTTCCATCCGACCAAAGATTCCTCGACGAGAATCTCGGAGATGGGGCTGAGCGACAATCCGCTGCGGGCGATGCGCTCGAATTCATCCTCGCTGTACGCGAAACCGCCACCGGCTCCACCCATGGTAAATGCCGGGCGAATAACGAGCGGGATGCCGATCTGTTTCATGGCGGCGCGGGCTTCGTCCATGTTGCGGCACACGAAGGAGCGGGCCGATTCGATCCCGATGCTCTCCATGGCTTCCTTGAACTGCTTGCGCGACTCCGCCTTCTTGATGGCCTTCAGATCCGCGCCGATCATCTCCACGCCATACTTTTCCAAAATCCCGCGCTCGGCCAGTTCCACGGCCGTGTTCAGGCCGGTCTGTCCGCCCAAGGTGGGCAGCAAGGCATCGGGCCGTTCCTTGGCGATGATTTTCTCGCAAATCTCCCAGGTGATGGGCTCGACGTACGTCGCGTCGGCCATCTGGGGATCGGTCATGATGGTGGCCGGATTGGAATTAATCAGGACGACCTGATAGCCCTCTTCGCGCAAGGCCTTGCAGGCCTGGGTGCCGGAATAATCGAACTCGCAGGCCTGCCCGATGACGATGGGGCCGCTGCCGATGAGCATGATTTTTTTGAGGTCCTGACGCTTGGGCATGCTTCTCCGGTCCGCCTGAATTTTGAAAAGGGAAAAACCGGGGAAAAGGTAACAATGGGGACCATTCTTAGGAATGTTTTCCAGCCCGAATTCGCCGCTTAAGACGAAGGATTTTAGGTCATCGAAAGCTAAAGTTTGCTTTGACAAACCCTTAAGGTTATATCGACCCAGTTTAGGGAATCATAAATGCCTATAAGAGAGTATTACTCATCTCCAATTTCCGGCTTCCTAACTGCGCCTCCAAATGAAATCCTCGGAACACTTACACGAAACAACGATTTCGATTTAGGTCAAAGCCAACGAGATGCTTGGCTTGGAGAGATCAATATCCTTCAAGATGTTCTCCAAGGCCAAGAAGGTTTCATTTATTTCGAATATTCGATACCCAGGATGGGCAGACGGATAGACGTCGTTCTCCTTCTCGGACCGGTAATCTTCGTACTCGAATTCAAAGTTGGAGAAAAGGAGTTTACCTCAACTGGTCTTGATCAAGTTTTGGATTACGCCCTCGACTTAAAGAATTTTCATGATTCAAGCCATACTCACTTTATCGCTCCGATCCTTATAGCAACGCAAGCAAAAAATGCCACTCCAACAATTGTCCTAACGCCTCAAAACGACAAAATCTTCCTTCCAATCAAGTGCAGCAATAACCTCTTAAGTGAAACTATCCAAAGTGTTCTTCATTTTGCTGATGGCAATTCAATCGACGTTTTCCAATGGAGCCAAGGACGATACTGCCCCACTCCAACAATTATTGAAGCAGCAATGGCTCTTTATAAGGGACACTCCGTCAACGAAATATCACGGAGCGACGCTAGCGCCATTAATTTAAGCCAAACCTCAACGGCAATATCGGAGATCATTCAAACTTCAAAGACAAAGTCTCGCAAATCCATTTGCTTCGTAACGGGAGTACCTGGAGCTGGCAAAACTCTTGTAGGACTCAATATTGCTACTCAACATATCGACAAGTCTAACGACCTGTACAGCGTTTTCCTTTCGGGAAATGGCCCTCTTGTGTCAATCCTTCGCGAAGCATTAACACGCGACAAGGTTCGGCACGAAATGGAACGCGGACAGAGGATCAAAAAAGGCCAAGTGATGAGCAACGTAAAGCTCTTCATTCAAAATGTTCACCATTTTAGGGATGAATGTCTGGTCGATTCGGAGAAACCGCCCATCGAACATGTCGCACTTTTCGATGAAGCCCAGCGGGCTTGGAATCAGGAAATGACAGCGAATTTCATGCTTCGAAAAAAGGGGAAGCCCGGTTTCGCCATGTCTGAGCCTGAATTTCTCATCTCCTGCCTTAATCGCCATACTGATTGGGCTGTCATTGTTTGCTTAGTGGGAGGCGGTCAAGAAATTAATACTGGAGAGGCAGGTATTACCGAATGGATTGACTCTATCAACCGTTCATTTAAAGACTGGGATGTATACGTGTCCTCCCGCCTTACGGACAGCGAATACGGAACAAAAAATGTTTTGGAAGAAATCAAAACTTACTCTCCGGTTACAACAAAAGACAGTCTCCATCTCTCGGTTTCATTGCGCTCCTTCCGTGCAGAACATGTCTCCTTGTTGATTAAACAGACTCTCGATTTAGACATAGAAGCAGCAAGGAAAACGTTAGCCCAAATCAGGGAAAAATATCCGGTTGTACTTACACGAAATATTTCTCGCGCTAAAGAATGGTTAAAGGATAAAGCTCGTGGGTCAGAACGCTATGGGATTATGGTTTCTTCTCAGGCTCAGCGGCTCAAGCCATTTGCGATAGATGTAAAATCACCAATGGATCCAATACACTGGTTCTTGGATGGGAAAGATGACGTCCGCTCTTCTTATTTCCTCGAGGACGTTGCGACGGAGTTCCACGTACAAGGCCTCGAGCTTGATTGGGCTTGCGTTACGTGGGACGCTGATTTTAGATATGCCAGTACAAGTTGGGATCATTGGTCGTTTAGCGGTTCACGATGGAATAGGATCAAAAAGAAAGAAAATCAAACTTATTTGAAAAACGCTTATCGGGTTCTATTGACGCGGGCACGGCAAGGAATGGTCATTGTGGTTCCCGAAGGCAATACTGAAGATCTGACGCGCAAACCAGAATTTTATGATGCAACATTCGAGTATTTAAGGAAGATCGGATTTCAAGAGATTTGAACTAGCCTACCCATTTATCGTTCATCGAAGACCTTAGCGATTCTATAGTCGCAAATATTTTTCTCCTGATCGATATTGCCGGCCATAACCGCTGCGCTTACATCATCAAAAAATTCATTAAGCGCGATTTGAGCCTCATCGAAACTTCCGAATCGTAAAGGAGCTTCTTTAACTCCATCTTTTTCTTCCGTCCAACCAGCATCATCCCACCCGTACAAATACCGAAGTTCAATCTTGTATGACATTTGTCCTCCAAAAGCATTCAGTGCATCCTACTTTGAAACTAGATAGTCGTTTCCAAAGCAGAGATTAAAACATGACTTTAACCTCCCAAGACTGGATCTCCCGCCTCAACCTCCTTCCCCACCCCGAAGGCGGATTCTATCGAGAGGTTTACCGCTCTTCGTTTTCCGTCACCCCACCCAACGGCAAAGCCACAGGCTCCTGCACCTCGATCCATTACTTGCTCCAAGGCGAAGACTTCTCCGGTTTTCACCGCCTCGCCTACCCCGAGATCTGGTACTTCCACGACGGCGCAGCCTTGGATATCCATCAGATCGACGCCTCGGGGAAATATTCCGTGACGCGGCTGGGAAAAGACCCCGGAGAAAACTTGTCGCTGGTCGTGGAACCCGGAACGTGGTTCGCCGCCGACATTCCCGGCAAACAGGGATTCGCCTTGGTCAGTTGCGCCGTCGCCCCCGCCTTTGATTTCGCCTTTTTCGAGATGGGGAAAAAGAAAGCGCTGATGCAACAATGGCCACAACACGGTGAGATATTGTCGAGGCTGTGCCGTAATTAGGCCTGTCATTCCCGCGACCGCGGGAATCCAGAAATCGAGTCATTTCTTTGCCTGGATCCCCCGGTCGAGCCGGGGAATGACGCTCTTCACACAACACCGTATTCAGCTTCTTGGTATCGCAAAATGCGATACCTTCGCGCAAGAACCTCGGCAGGGCCGCGACAAAAAACCTTCCGCAATTTCCGCGTGACAGCCGTCACTCCTCCGCCTTCACACACAGCCTAAGTTCACTTCCAAAACGGTATCCGTACCGATGGAACAAAGGTGAAGGCAGATGGGAAATCGCCGGCAGAATGAGCGGAAGTTCGGAAACTGGGTCGAATTACCCAATGGTTCCCGCCGTTACTGGCTCGACGTCATGGGACGTTC
>OMJM01000004.1 GCA_900299345.1 bacterium
CGTCTCATACAAGGTCCATGGTCAAAGTTGGGCCCAAATGGGTCGGCTTGTGCATTCCTCTGATTCAATATTAGCCGACGACAAGCCTTATGACGTGAGCGGAAACTCCATGCAAAGTCTTGGGGGACAGCTGACGATCGACGCTGAATTGGGCGAGCACTGGAAAGGCTCGTTTGGGATGGGCGTCTTCCAGATTTCCCAATCCTTGGGAAGTGTGGGTGGCAGCATCAACTACCCCCTGTGGTTCAATGTGTCAATGTGGCGGGCCTATATCGCGCAAGCAAACCTGACGTATTGTGTTGGAAGCAAGGAAAATCCTTGGCTCAGCTTTACTGCGGGTAATTTTTCCGAAAATTACAACCCTGATGTGAAGAATTTGGGGCTCTATCTTCTACGGGGTCCGGTATATCCTGGGGTTCTCATGTCGGGTTTTCAGGAATTCGACACGGACAGCACCAAAGCGACACAGACAGGATTCAAGATTCACAATGCGCTGGGGAATTTCACGCAGGATCTCCTGTTCCTGAATGAGCGAAATCTGCCACCCACTTTCGACTGGAGTCTGGCCTATGTGGCCAAGTATCGCGCTTTCGGTGCGCTGGACATCGGTGGCGGGGTGAACTTTTACCGGTTGATACCCTATAACTCAGAGTTGGAAACGCCGGGGCACCTGGGTGGCTTGGCCCCGCAGAATTCTTTTCAGGAAATCGCCCCCGGAGACACGGTTTTTTACACCCATCAGGGAATCAAATTGATGGGGATGTTCAGCTTGGATCCCAAGCGCTGGCTGCCCTTCGGGAACATGGGTGCCGAAGATTTCAAGTTGTATGGCGAAGTGGCTGTCATCGGCGTGAAGAATCAGGGAAACTATTACAAGAAAATCGAGGAGCGCATTCCAGTCATGGGCGGCTTCAATATCCCGACCTTTGGAATCCTCGACATGCTCTCCTTTGAATTGGAGTGGTACGGATCTCCTTACAGAAACGATCTGGCTCTCATTGGATATCCTGCCTCCATCGTGGCGCCGTGGCAGGATCCCAAATTTCCCATCCCTTCACCGGGACCCGTCAAGCCGGGCACTTACGCGGATTCGACGGCGGATAACGTGAAATGGTCGCTGTTTTTTCAAAAGACCGTTTCCAAACACGTTCGGTTCACCGGGCAAATCGCCAACGATCATTACCGGCCGGGCCCGCTTCCCGAAGCCTTCATCAATAGCGTGGGCGGTACGCAGGCCGTGCTGACCCGGCCCAGTGACTGGTATTACATGGCCCGTCTGGGCTTCTTCTTCTGATGCGGGTGCGAAGGATGCAGGCGATGAAATTACGCATGAATCTTCTCTGTATGGTGGTGTTGTCCGCCATGCCCGCTGCGCTTTTCGCGCAGGAGGAGATAAAGCTGGAATATCATGCCGCCGGGTGGGCGCAGCTTGGAAAGATCGAAAGCAGTTACATCGGTTCCGATAGCGGCAACGATTACCAGAATAACTGGATGCAGAATGCGGGCGGCCAGATCAGTGTGACCGCTAAAATCGATTCCAACTGGGAAGGTGGATTGGCTTTGGGCGTAGTGGGCGTCCATTTGCCTCGTGGCGGCTCAACAAAGGCCGATTTCTGGTATCCGTTCTGGGTTCCCTATGTGGGTGAGGCACGCATCACCTATTCACACTCCGTTGGTACAGGAAAATTTCAATTGACGATGGGTAATTTCGGCTATGGCTACAGCGGCGACGCGAAAAATCTGGGGCTTTACCTGTTGCGGGGTTATGTGTATCCGGGCGCTCTTGAATCTGGATTCGGTTCCATTTTCGGTGCGATGGCGCGCTATCGGCAGGCCGGGTTTCGCAACGATGTGATTTTGAAATCGGAGGACGAAAGACCGGTTTACGACTGGTCGCTGGCAGACGTGATCTCTTATCAAATTCGTCCTGGTCTGGAGATCGGCGCGGGTGTGAACTTTTACCGCCTCATCCCTCATGATGACAATCTCACCACGCCGGGGGCAACATGCCAAAGCAGCTATGGCCAGTGTTCCATCATTGATTATTCCGACACCGCCGGCGGGAAGGCGCCCGATACAGTGAAAGGCTCTCTTGCGGGAACCAAGGCCATGGCGCGTTTCAGCTTGGATCCCAAGCTGTTGTTCGGTCTGGGTGGAGCTTTTGGAAAACAGGATTTGATTCTCTACGGCGAGGCGGCGATTATCGGTTTCAAAGATTATGCCGTGGTGTATGATGATATTTTCCGGCGCATTCCGGTCATGGCGGGTTTCAATTTCCCCGCTTTCGGGTATCTCGACTACCTCTCCCTGGAAGTTGAATATTACGCGTCCAAGAATTCCAGCGACAATGCTTACGCTAATTTCGGTGGTGCTTGGGTCCCACGTCAGGACGACGACAGCGTCTATGCCCGCGACGATTGGAAGTGGTCCGTAAATCTTGCCAAGACTTTGTTCGGGCACATGCAGTTTTCAGCGCAAGTTGCCAACGATCATCTTCGTCCCGGAGGCTGGCACAATGCCCCTAATACGGGGAAAGAAGCATTCAGGACGCCCGAGGATTGGTATTGGACATGCAAACTGGCCTACTTCTTCTAGGGATCTTGGGAAACTGAACATGAAAGCACTCACTTTTTTCCGTAGCCGCGCGCTTGTCCAGACGGGGATTTGCCTTGTCGTGGGCATGGTGGTTTGCTCCACGGCCGAGGAAAAAGGCGGAGTGACCATCGGCGCTGCGGGTTGGATGAATTACAACATTATCGGGAACAGTTCCGACACGGGAAATTTTGCTGCTCGCAGTGATCTTAATGGCAGGAGTTCGCTGTCGGTCGGCGCCCAGATATCCATGAGCACCAAGCCTTCTGAACGGCTGAATCTCTCTGCCGCCCTGGGGGTCGCGGGAGGCAATACCATGCCCATCGCCACCACCTTGAACAGTGGATACGCGCCTTCCGGGGTGGATGTCTATGTCGCCAGCGCCCAGTTTACCTACCTGTTTCAAAACTCCGAAAAATCCAGGATCTCTTTGACCGGTGGTTTGTTCTCCTACGACTATAATCCGGACGTCAAGAATCTCGGCCTGTACTTGCTGCGCGGCCCGGTGTATCCGGGAATCCTGATTTCGGGATTTGAAACCAAGTATGTGTTGCCCGTGGCCAATATGCTGGGTCTTCAACTTCATCATGAAATGGGCGGGTTCAAACACGATCTGCTTCTTTCCAGCGAGATGGAGTTTTATCCCTTCTTTGATCTTTCGCCTGCCTACGTAGCGAGCTATCAGGTTCATCCGGCTTTCCGAATCGGAGCCGGGGTCAATTTTTACCACCTGATTCCCGTGGACAGCAAGCTGACTTCGGGTGTGCATGGGAGTGCATATCAGCAATGGCAGTATGCAGATCCTTCGGACACGGCGGGCGGCAAGGTTCCAGATACAACCAAACTTTCCTATAACGGAACCAAGGTGATGGCCAATGCTTCATTCGATCCCAAACCGCTTTTCGGCGGCGCAGGATGGCTGGGGTCCGAAGATCTCAAGTTGTACGGTGAAGTGGCTCTGATTGGCTTGGACAATAGTGATGCTTACAAAAAGATTTATGGGGATTATCTCCACCGCATGCCGGTGATGGTCGGATTCAACCTTCCTGTTTTCAAGCAGCTGGATCATCTTTCACTTGAAGTGGAATGGTACGGTTCCCGCAATGAGGATAATCTCGAGGGCTACCGTATCGTGGGAGAGTCGCAACCGGTTTCCCCCTATCCCACTAACTGGAAACTGGATCCGAAAACTGAGAACCATTATCTTGCCAGACGGTCCATTCGCGACAACTGGAAATGGTCTCTCCATGGTGCGCGGATGGTTCAGCAACATGTCTCGGTCAGCTTTCAGGTCGCCAATGATCATTATCGTCCGGGATTGTTCGACGGGTATGCTGATTCGAACCCGCCCCACCGGAACGCGGTATTAGTGACCCCGAAAGATTGGTACCTGAGTACCAAGCTGGCATATTTCTTTTGATTGGAGTGGAATGCTTTTAGGCCTTTGAAAACCCGGGGAAATCCGGGTTTTTTGTTTTCCGCATTCAAATGGCTCCAGTATTCTACGTCGAAACGAGGTAGATTTAATCCCACAGGGCTTACTTCCCAGGACACAAAGAGGCATTATGAACTTTCGAAACATTTCACTGGTTCCCATTGTTGTCGGGCTCATTTTTGCGACAGGAATTTACGCCCAGCCTGAAGCGCCGCTCACCGGGACGAACACCGCGTGCCTGGCGGCGGCGAATCTTGCGGACACGCTGACCCCGGCCATGTTGGCGGGCATGCCGAACCCCGGCACGGACAGCGGTTGGTCGTGGATCTTCGACGGGAAATCAACGCATGGATTCTGGGAGAGCTGCCAAAGTTCACACTCCAGCGCGGACAGGACTTACGGCGGCGTTTGGTTGGTGGACAGTGTGAACCATCTGTTGTTTTCAAATCAGAACGCTAATGGTGCAGGCAGCATTCTGATGACGAATAAGTCATACGGCAACTATGAGTTGATATTGGATGTCTGGCCGTCCTTTGGTGATGATGGAGGCGTATTCAACCGGACGACTGCCAACGGAACGTGCTATCAGACCACCATGGATTATATACAGGGCAGCAGCGTGGGCGGAGTGTATTTCGAAGGTGGCTACACGGGTGCAACCCGCAATGTCGATCCGTTTGTGTTCGGCGCCAACAAGTACACGATTACCATCGGAACAAATTCCAATGCCACCAACCGGCTGGATACCATGACCAAAAAGTACGGCATCCCCGCCGACTACGGTTGCCCCGCCACGGGTTGTGGCCCCGCCAACTGGACTGCGATTTGGGATACGGGAGGCTGGAATCAGGTGCGCATCAAACTGTTCGGTACAGGGGCGTCCGCAAGCAACAAAGTGCACAACTTTGCCTGGATCCGGAAATTGGGCGCGACAGCTTGGGTTCCCACTGTGATGGATTCTGTCCAGTATAACACTCCAGCGAGCTATCTGGGCTTTCAAATTCACGGCGGTACCGGCAGCTGGTCCAACTCCAAAGGGCATTGGTATCGGAACATCAAGATTCGCCCGTTGACCGATCAGGGAGCCCCCATCGTGCAATCAACTTCCATCGCTCCGGTGGCTGGGAAGCACTTCGATATCCGCTCGGTTTCCGGAGTCCTGACCGGGAGTGTTGATGCAGACTATGCCATCACAGTCAGTGATTTGAGCGGAAGGGTTCTGGACACATTCAACGGTCGCGCGGGTTCATTCCGCCACGTACTGAAACCCGGCCTTCGCGGCGTCTTCATGGTTCAAATCAAGACCTCTCACGGAGTGGATTACCTTCGCGCGGCACGGCTCTTCGAATAGCACGTTTCCGGATGAGACTTCAGTTTCCCGGCTTCCTCGCGGCGTCGCTTTTCCTTGGCCTTTCGGCCGCCGCTGAGGGACCTTCCGTACAGATTCACGGTCAAGGATGGACCCAGATGGGTCGCATCATGCATGTCACCGATACGCTCGGTGGCGCGGGCACAGGTGTTAATCTCAACGGCAACTGGCAGCAGAGCAGCGGAGCGCAATTTACAGCCCTGGCTTCCATCGGGGACAACCTCGAAGGAGCATTTGGATTCGGAGGATATCAGGTCTATCACTCCGAGGGCAACACCAAGCAGCAGCGTACCATGCGCACGCTGTTCCAGAATTTTCTCACGGAAGCGCGTGTCACGTGGTTTCATGGCGATAGGAGTGCGCCGGAATTCAGCCTGACGTTCGGAAACTTCGCCTACAACTACAATCCCGAGGTGAAGAACCTCGGCTTGTATCTATTGCGGGGACCCGTGTATCCGGGATACCTCATGTCGGGATTCAAGGATTTCAGAATCGATACCACCAAGGGAAATGTCTTGGGTGCCCGTTTCCATCATGCCCTTGGAAATTTTCAACAAGATCTCATTTTCGCCAATGAGCGTGAACTGCCTCCGACGTTTGACTGGAGCCTCGCATATGTTGCGAAATACCGGGCGTTCGGCGTGGTGGAAATCGGTGGCGGTGTCAACTTTCACCGCCTGATTCCCAACGAATCCAAATTGGAGACGATCAAAAATCCGGAACCCACCGGCGACACGGCAAATCCATTCGATACAGTGACTTATTCAAGCCAGGGTGTCAAGCTCATGGCGATGTTCAATGTGGATCTCAAACGCATGCTTCGAGGCCCCGTCTGGGGCACGAATGATCTCAAGCTTTATGGCGAGGCAGTAATCTTGGGAGTGAAGAATTACGGTTCCTATTACGATGATATCTGGCAGAGAATTCCGGTGATGATCGGATTCAACATTCCCACATTTGGTCTGCTCGATTACCTCTCGTTGGAAGTGGAGTGGTACGGTTCCAGATATCGAAACACCTTGAGCGGAATTGGTAATGTCAACTCGTTGACACAGCCTGGCACTTTCCCGACACCTGTGGAACCGACCAGCGATATTCCTTCTCCTGTGCCTGTGTCCTATGACGACTATTACAAGAACTATGCCATGGACAAAACTGTTCCTCATCCTGGTAATCCGGATTCTCTCGGACGTCTGGCATTGGGTACCGGAGATATCTTACAGATCAAAGGCACCGCTTGGGACGTGGAAAACCTCATGACGGACAATTGGAAGTGGTCCCTGTATCTGGAAAAAACGGTGCACCGGCATATCGTGTTTACCGCCCAGATCGCCAACGATCACTACCGGCCGCGTCCGGCGGCCACGGCCATTAACGAGCAGGGCGGCATGGCGGAGGCCTTCACGTCGCCGCATGACTGGTATTTCATGTTTCGCATGGGGTATTTCTTCTGATGCGCCCCTCGAAAATTCGGCTCTATTTTATGGTGGCAATGCTCCTGACGGGTGTGTTGTCCGCAATCGCCGACGAGGCGAGCGTGCAATATCATGGTTCGGGGTGGATTCAATTCGGGCGTGTCGAGCATAGCACGATTATCGCGGGACCCGAACACTATGATCTCAACAAGAACTGGATCCAGAATACTGGCGGGCAAATCACGGCCGTGGA
>OMJM01000005.1 GCA_900299345.1 bacterium
TCCACCGAGATTGTCGAGTTGAGCGCAGGCAACGCCTCGCCCTGTGCGACATACCCGATGATGTGATATATGTCCGTCTCGGTGTCTGTGGCCTGCTCCGTCTCCCAAATCAGGTCACGAGTAAATGGGCTCGGCGGGCTTTCACGATTGACGCTTACCGACGTTTCCTTGACCGATACCACTCGGTCTCTAGGCGTCACAGTGCTCTTGAGCGTTCCCGTCGTTGGCGCTGTAGGAGACGTGCCATAGGCGACGTTCTGCCGGGTGAGCTGGACTAGGTTGCCACGGTCCAAGTCCCAATACTGCGTGACCAGTTCCGGGCCGGGAAGTGTTTCCCATACGCGCATGGCGATAATCCAGAGCGACCGGCGCGGATCATCTGCGGGAAGTTCCTGAACCTCTTGGTGCGATAAGACTGCCGCGCCTTGCACCATTGCGGTTGCCGTTGCGCCCGTTCCGCCCCCTCCGTTGATTGCTACCGTGGGCGCGCTCGTGTAGCCCGTTCCTTCCGCCGTTAGGCGTATCCACGATACTGCACCATTGTTGACGATTGCGGTTGCCGTCGCTCCGCTTCCGTTCCCTCCGCTGAATGTGACTGCCGGTGCGCTCGTGTAGCCGGTTCCGCCAGCCGTGACCTTGATGAGATAGACGCCCGTGAATGCCGCCCCGTAGGTTGCCGGTGTGTATTGGTCGCGCCGGATGATGTAGCGCCTCGCCCATTTCGGATGCGAGGCCGATTCGCTCTCATATTCGATGCCGTAGTTGTAGGCGTCTTGGTTTGTCGGATCGCTCGCCCAAAAACGCCTGACAAGGTTTTCGCTTCCCTCAATCGGTTTCTCATCGGCGAGCCGACACCCCGGAAACTTGCTACGGTCAGGATGCGGTGATCCAGGCGGAATGCGCCGGTAGCTCTGCACATCCCTGTCCACAATCTCGACAAGCAGCGTGTCGAGGATTTCCGGGGACGGAAACAAGTCCCACGGTGTTTGAAGCGGAATGGACTTGTTTGGCATTCGCGCTTTTTACGCTTTTACCGTGATTTTGCAACGCGCCCTTTTCCGCCAGCCTTAATCCCGCGCGCTTTCAACTCCTTGTAGAACACTCCACGTCTCGGTTTGTCCTCGCCAATTTCTCCGATGATCCAGTCGAGACGTTTTCTCATTCCGCCAAGGAATGACTCGGTTTCAACTGCTGTAGGCATCTCGTAAGGCTCTCCATTTCCAAGCAGCACTTTTGGTTCTTTCCCAGAAAGTCGCTCACGTAGATATCCGTAAATTTCTCCCGTTTTGTCCCCGTGATGAAGTGCCACGCTCGTCGGAACACGTCGGTTGAAATCGTCCACATTCTTGAATGGCTTGTCGCCATAGCGATCGGAAATCAGTTCCGTAAGGTGCGCTTGCGCGATAAACTCCTTTCCACCGTCCACGAAGTCGAACGCCACCGGGTCAGACACAAACGGACCATGCACAAGGCTTGGCGTTTCCTGCGCGTAAATGGCGACTCCGCTCATCCTGCCGCCCGTGGGGGCTTTCCCGCCCATGAACGGCTTTCCAGCTCGCGCATACTCCTCAACAATAGCAGTGAGCCAGTCGCGTCGGCATGGGACGGCATCCGGCTCAAGCCAAAGCCACGGTCCCGCCTGGCGATGCTGCATTTCCCTCGCGGCCTGCCGCCACATGGAGTTGGGTCCACTGGCGTCCTTCCGCTGTCCCCAGTTGGATGTGACCTGAAGATAATCGGTCAGCCATTTCCAACCTTCCGGCAGCGCAACGCCTTCGCGGTCGGACTCCCGGCAGTAAAGGTGAAAGGTTCCGGGTTGCGGCCCAAGCCATTGAATCCATTTCACTATCCGGATCGCCATTTCCTTGTCGCCCTTGTGAAAGGGTATGATGACGTTCATTGCGCTTTAAGTGCCGCGACTTTCTTCTCCACGCTGTTCGGCGGTGGAATGTTGTTCGCATGGAATAGGATTGGGTTGTTATTCGCTCCGCCGTTGACGGGGTTTGAAAAGCTCAGGGGAAGCAGCGCAAGGCGCACATCGTATTGGTCGAACGCATCCCGCATCAGACGGTTTTGGTTCGGCAGATTCCCGTCCCATTGAAACATCAACCGTGTCCATTCCTCCCACGCGGACACCACTTGATTATTAGGGCGCACAAACATTACATCTGGGTTAAACAATTTCCCGTCCCCGCGCTCGTCCTGCATCATCACGTCTACCCCGGTAAGCGCAAAGCGCCCCCCAATCTCAACGGTGAACGGGCGAAAAAATCGGACATCTACACCCGTAAGACCGATAAGCTTGCCTTTGTTCACGCGCAGGATTTCAAGCACACTCTGATTGGCCGCTCGATTCACGTCCATCCATTGCTCGTTCCCATAATCCCCCGTGCCGCCGTCAATCTCCAATCGGATGACGTAAGGTTCTGCGAATTGTTCTGAACTGCGGAGCGATGCAAGCCACTGCTCAACAAGCGGCTCGTGTGAGCTTGATACGACCGTGAAAATCTTCATCCGAATCCTAGTGCGCGGATGGTCTTGCTGCGCGGGTATGCCGTAAGCCGATTTGGAAAATGGATCATGGGCGCTGTCTCCCATCCCGCCTGTTCTGTGTAGAGCTTGCACGGAATGCCGGGCTGAATGTGAAAGAACTCATCCGGCATTATGCTGGTCGCGTATTGATCGCAGCTATCCGCAGCTAGTGCTTCCGCGCTGAATCGCGGGACGTATGGAGAGCACTCAAGCCACGCGGCAAATAACTTCCATCCCCGCTGCGTAGCCGCGACTGCGCACGGGCACGTCGAGCCGGCTAGGAACGTCGGGCGGTCAGGTTTGATTTCGATTTGCTCCGGGCGAAGACCATTGCACAGCACGTCGATGTCCACATGGATGCTCGGATCGCCCGTTTGGGTCATCGGGATCCACCGAAGCATTGCCGCCCTCGTGTATTCTCGTGGGTTGCGTGTCTCCAAAAGCGGCGATCGGTTGATCCGATCATACATGAGCGGGTCGGCACGCTTTGCGTCGGCCTCAGTGAGCACGACAACATCCCATCCGTGCTTGCGCCATGATGCTTCCCATATCGGAATCATGTCACCGTCGTTGATTTCGGGAACGTGATTGTAGTAGCTATATACCTTCAAATCGGAAGTAACGCACGAAGCGCCTCGTAACTGGTTGCATCGCTGTGATGGATTTCCCTCCAAAGCGTCTCGTTCGCCTCAAGGTGTTTCGCCTCGTCACGAAGATTGGCCCATACGTCGGATTGCCGTGAGTGCAACACGGTCGGTCCATCGAGATTGAAGCAATGTCCAGACCGATACGCCTCTTTCTGCCAGATGAATCCCTGCCAGATGTCGTCGAATCGCGGAACGTCGATGAACTGGCACCACGGCCACCATACGGAACGGAATGCGATGTTCATTCCAGAGAGCGGGAAATAACGTCCGTGAATCGCTTCACGCATGAATTGCATCTCTGTCCGCGCCCCATGCACAAGCTGCCCCGGTGCGTCGTAATCTCCGACGTTGACCCAATACCCCATAGAGGCCGCAACGGGCATCCGAACAGTCTTGGTGAAGTATGGTGTTCCACGAGACGGCGGTGAGGTAACCGTCTCGAACATCTTCACCTCTTTCGGCTCAAGAGATTTCATGTGCATCTCGACGTGCTGCTGCAACGTCTCGGCCTCGAA
>OMJM01000006.1 GCA_900299345.1 bacterium
GGGTGCAGGCGAATCGCCTTGCCTTCGATCAACTTCGGATAAAAGCCCTGGATGCCCAGACGGTGCAGCGTGGGTGCGCGGTTCAGGAGCACCGGATGATCGTCGATGATCTCCTCGAGAATATCCCAGACCTCGGGACGTTCCTTTTCCACGAACTTCTTGGCAGACTTCACGGTGTGCACGAAGCCACGCTCTTCCAGACGCTGGATGATGAACGGCTTGTACAGTTCCAACGCCATGGGCTTGGGAAGACCGCACTGATGAATCTTCAATTCCGGACCGACCACGATGACAGAGCGGCCGGAGTAGTCCACGCGCTTGCCCAACAGGTTCTGACGGAAACGCCCCTGCTTGCCCTTGAGCAATTCGGATAGTGACTTCAGCGGACGGCGGTTTTCTCCCTTGACCGAGAAGGTGCGGCGTCCGTTGTCGAACAGCACGTCCACGGCTTCCTGCAACATGCGCTTTTCGTTGCGCAGAATGACTTCGGGAGCCTTGATGTCAATCAGCTTCTTCAACCGGTTGTTGCGGTTGATGACGCGGCGGTAAAGATCGTTGAGATCGGAGGTGGCGAAACGTCCGCCTTCCAGCGGAACCAGCGGACGCAGATCCGGCGGAATCACGGGAATGACGTCGAGCACCATCCACTCGGGACGGTTGGGCGACTTGCGGAAGGCTTCCACGACCTTCAGGCGCTTGAGGAGATCCTGCTTGCGCTGGCTGGAGGTTTCGGTCTTGATGCGCGCGCGCATATCCTTCGACAGCGAATCCGCGTCGATCTCGGCGAGCAACTGCTTGATGGCCGGCGCGCCCATCTTGGCGTCGAAATGACGGCCTTCGTCTTCAAGATCGATGTACTCGTCTTCGGTGATGAGCTGGAACGGCTTGAGTTCCGTGTCACCCGGATCGATCACGATATAGGACTCGTGATAAATGATGCGCTCGAGATTGGTGACGGAAATTCCCAGCAAGGCGCCGACCGTGGAAGGCAGGCTCTTGAAGAACCAGATGTGGACGACGGGCACGGCCAATTCGATGTGACCCATGCGCTCGCGGCGCACCTTGGAGTGCGTCACTTCCACACCGCAACGATCGCAAACCACGCCGCGGTAGCGGATGCGCTTGTACTTGCCGCAACTGCATTCCCAGTTCTTCACGGGGCCGAAGATGCGCTCGCAGAACAAGCCATCCTTCTCCGGTTTGAAGGAGCGGTAGTTGATCGTTTCCGGTTTGGTCACTTCGCCATAGGACCAGCTGCGAATGACATCCGGAGAGGCCAGCTGGATGCTGATGCCTTCCTTGTTCTGTTGCGCGGTGTCCTGTCCGACTTCAAGCGTCTCGTTCATTGGATTTCCCTCTTCCGCTTTTTTCCGGTTAGACCAGTTCTTCTTCGTTTTGCAGGAACTTCACGTCGAGGCAAAGCGCCTGCATTTCCTTGATGAGCACATTGAAGGACTCGGGCACGCCGGGACGCGGCGCGTTTTCGCCCTTCACAATGGCTTCGTAAATCTTGGAGCGGCCCATGACGTCGTCGGACTTCACGGTCAGCAACTCCTGCAGCGTATACGCCGCGCCGTAGGCCTCGAGCGCCCACACTTCCATTTCTCCGAAGCGCTGGCCGCCGAACTGCGACTTGCCGCCCAGCGGCTGCTGGGTGACGAGCGAGTACGGGCCGATGGAACGCGCGTGGATCTTGTCGTCCACCAAGTGTCCCAGCTTCAACATGTACATGTAGCCGACCGTGACTTCGTTGTGCAACTTCTCGCCGGTGCGACCGTCGAACAACGGCGTCTTGCCGGTTGAGGGCTTGCCGGCCTGCTTGAGCATGCCCAGCACGTCCTCGTAGCTCGCGCCGTCGAACACGGGCGTGGCCACCTTGAGTCCGAGCGCCGCGGCGGCCCAGCCCAAGTGGGTTTCCAACACCTGTCCCACGTTCATACGCGAAGGCACGCCGAGCGGATTCAACAGGATTTGCACCGGAGTGCCGTCGGGCATGAAAGGCATGTCCTCGACCGGAACGATCTTGGAGATCACACCCTTGTTGCCGTGACGGCCGGCCATCTTGTCACCCACCGAAACCTTGCGCTTCTTGGCGATGTACACCTTGACTAGTTGCAGCACCCCGGGCTTGAGCTCGTCGCCGCGGATGATCTTGTCGATCTCCTTTTCAAGCTCCTCTTCGAGGCGCTCGATCATTTCATTCGCCGTCAACAGAACCTTCTCGGCCACGTTGTTGGCGGAGCGTTCGGAAGTCAGACCTTCGGGAATATCCACCTCGGAGAAGTCGATCTTCTGGATCAGCTTCTCGGTGAACTTTTTGCCTTTGGCCATGAGCAACTCGTGCGTGGCGGAATCGCGGATTTCCTGCGCTTCCTTGCCATCGAGCACTTCCAAGAGCTTCTTGTCACGGGCGTTCTTGATCTCGGAGATGCGCTCGCCGATTTGCTCGCGCAACTCGTCGATGCGCTCCTTGTCGCTCTTCTTGGTCTTCTTGTCGCGCTCCTTGCGGGAGAACATGCGCGTCTCGACGACGATGCCCTTCATACCCGGAGGCGATTTCAAGGAACTGTCGCGGACGTCACCGGCCTTCTCGCCGAAGATGGCGCGCAGCAGGCGCTCTTCCGGAGAAAGTTCGGTCTCACCCTTGGGTGTCACCTTGCCGACCAGGATGTCCCCGGCTTCGACTTCGGCGCCGACGCGAATCACGCCCATCTCGTCGAGGTTGCGCAACGCTTCCTCGGAGACATTGGGAATTTCACGCGTCAACTCCTCGGGACCGCGCTTGGTGTCGCGCACTTCGAGCTCGTACTCTTCGATGTGAATGGAGGTGAAGGTGTCCTTCTTGCACAGCTCTTCGGACACGATGATGGCGTCCTCATAGTTGTAGCCGTTCCACGGCAGGAAGCCCACCAGGATGTTCTTGCCCAGCGCCAGTTCGCCTTCGTGCGTGCTGGAACCATCAGCCAGAACCTGGCCCTTCTTGATGCTCTGTCCGAGCTTCACCAGCGGCTTCTGATTGATGCAGGAGTCCTGGTTGCTGCGTTCGAACTTGCGCAGGTTGTACGTGTCGTATTCCGGCACGTCGAGGAAGTCGGTCGCCTGCTTCTTGCTGTCCTCGCGCTTCACGATGATCTTCTGCGCATCCACATGAGACACGACGCCGTTGTACTGGGAAACCACCATGGCGCCAGAGTCATAGGCGGCGCGGCCTTCGAGGCCGGTGCCGACATAGGGCGCTTCGGGGATCAACAGCGGCACGGCCTGGCGTTGCATGTTCGAGCCCATCAACGCGCGGTTGGCGTCGTCGTGCTCGAGGAACGGTATGAGACCGGCGGCGATGGACACGAGCTGCTTGGGCGAAACGTCCATGAGCTGCACCTGATCGCGCGGAATCATGGGGAAGTCGCCCTGCTTGCGGGCGATGACCCACTCGTTGGCGAAACGGTTCTTGTCGTCGAGCTGCGTAGAAGCGGGCGCGACGTTGTATTCGTCTTCCTGATCGGCGGTGAGAAACACGGTTTCATTCGTCACCACGCCGTTCTTCACCTTGCGGTAGGGCGTCTCGATGAAGCCGTACGGATTCACGCGGGCGTACGCGGCCAGCGAGGAAATCAGACCGATGTTCGGACCTTCGGGCGTTTCAATCGGGCAGAGACGGCCGTAGTGACTGTGATGCACGTCGCGCACCTCGAAGCCGGCGCGCTCGCGCGTCAGACCACCAGGGCCCAGCGCGGACATGCGGCGCTTGTGGGTCAGCTCGGCCAGCGGATTCATCTGATCCATGAACTGCGAAAGCTGCGAGGAGCCGAAGAACGTAGAGATGACGGTGCTCACCGTGCGGGCGTTCACCAGATCCTGCGGCGTCACCTCTTCGGTGTCGCGCAGCGAAAGGCGCTCGCGGATGGTGCGCGACATGCGCGTGAGACCGAGCGAGAACTGGTTGCCCAGAAGTTCGCCGACGGAACGCACGCGGCGGTTGCCGAGGTGATCGATATCGTCGAGGAAACCCTCGTTCTCGAACAAGGCCGACAGGTTGCGCATGATGGACAGGAAATCATCCTGCGTCAGCGTCATGGTGGACATGGGCACTTCTAGCTTCAGACGGCTGTTCATGCGGTAACGACCGACTTCGCCGAGATCGTAGCGCTTGTCGTCGAAGAACAGGCGTTCGAGCAAGGTGCGCGCCGTGGCGACGTTTGGCGGATCGCCGGGGCGAATGAGTGTGTAGATGCGGAACAGCGCCTCTTCCTCGTTGGAAGTGGGATCCGCGTTGAGCGTATTGTGCAACACCGGGTTCTGATCGAGGTTGGCGATCACCTTGATCTTCTTGTGTCCCGCTTCCTGGGCGCGCTTGAGGATCACCGGCGTGAGGACCGTGTTGGCCTCGGCGATCAATTCACCCGTGCTCGGATCCACCAGATCTTCCCAGAGAATGCGCTCTTCGATGTCCTCGGAGCCGATGGGCAATTCCTCGGAGCGGTAGAACAGCTTGACGATGTCGTTGTTGCGCGAAAAGCCGATGGCGCGCAGCAGAATAGTGGCGGGAATCTTGCGGCGACGGTCGATGTTGATGTACATCGCCTCGTTCACGTCGATGAGGAACTCCACCCACGATCCACGATACGGAATCACGCGCGCCTTGAGAATGCGCTTGCCGTTGGTGTGGGTCTCTTCGTCGAAGCTCACGCCCGGGGAACGGTGCAGCTGCGAAACAATCACGCGCTCCGCACCGTTGATGATGAACGTGCCGTTGCGGGTGATCAGGGGAAGATCGCCGATGTACACATCGTTGGTGATCTTCTCCTTGAACTTGCGATCCTCGCCCTCGCCCTCAAAGATGTTGAGGCTCAGGGCCGCCTTGAGGGGCGCAGCGTAGGTCATGCCGCGCTTCTGACATTCCTCGATGGAATACTTGGGAACGCCGAGGGTGTAGCCCTCGAACTCCAGCGAATACTGCTCCTTGACGTCGGTGATTGGGAAGGTCTCCTTGAAGATCTTCTGCAATCCCTCGTTCTTGCGCTCCTTTGGAAGCACGCCCGCCTGGATGAAGCGGTTGAACGAGTTCACCTGCACGTCCAACAAGTACGGCAGATCGAAATTGAACCGGCTCGAGGAATACGTTTTTCTTTCCTGCATGCTATCCCCTGTGTCCCCGCGTGGCGGGATCAAAAAACGGCAAACGCCAAGGCCGCGCCGCGGCCAGGGCGTTCAAGCGATGAACTTTTCCCGATTCCTTGTTGGACAAGGATTACTTGAGAGCGACCTTGGCGCCCGCTTCCTCGAGTTCCTTCTTCATCTTTTCGGCGTCGGCCTTGGCCACCGCCTCTTTCACCGTCTTCGGGGCACCGTCGACCAGAGCCTTCGCTTCGGCGAGACCCAGACCGGTGATGGCGCGCACGACCTTGATCACATTGATCTTGTTCGCGCCGCTGTTCTCGAGGATCACGTCAAACTCGGTCTTCTCGGCTTCAGCAGCACCGCCCGCGGCACCGCCGCCGGCAGGAGCCATCGCCACCGCGGCAGCGGCAGCGGCCTCGAGGCCGTATTCGTTCTTCAAGTAGTCGGACAACTCCTTGGCTTGAAGCAGGGAAAGGGCGACGATCTTGTCGCCGATTTCCTTGATGGCGGGTGTGTAGGTTGCATCGGACATGGGACTCTCCTTCGTGGATGAGATTGATTGTTTAAGCTGTTTCTTTCTCTCGTTTTTCGATCAGGGCCTGAATCTGGCTCGCGAGCTTCGATCCCGGACCCTTGAACAAGGCCAGCAGGTTTGAACCCGCACCCAGCGCGATGGAAACCACCTGCGCCTGCAGCTCGCGCTTGCCCGGCATCTTGGACATGGCCGTGAGCTGACCCCCGTCATAAGCCTGTCCGTCCATGTGGACGGTCTTGACCTTGATGGCATCCTCGTTGGTCTTGAGGAAATCCACCAGCAACTTGGCCGGTGCAATCGGATCCTCGCCATCCGCGATGATGACGGCCGTGGGGCCGACGAGATATTTGTCAAGACCCTGCACACCCACGTCATTCAACGCGCGGCGGATGAGGGTGTTCTTGGCGACCCGCATGCGGATGCCCTTCTTGCGAAGGGTGCCGCGCAAGGCAGTGACCTTCTCCACCGTGATACCGGTGAAGTCGGCGAGATAGACCCCGCTCGCACCCTTGAGGGATTCGGTGAGCTGGGCGACGGTTTCCTGTTTCAACGCGGGCATGTGTTGCCTTCTTCCTTCGTTTCCTTAGTTGACGATGGACCGATCCACCCGGACACCCGGGGTCATGGTCCCTGCAAGCGTGATGCTCTTGACATAGACGCCCTTGGCGGTCGAAGGCTTGGCCTTGGCCACGGAGTCGATGACCACCATTGCATTTTCCTTGAGCTGTTCCGCTGTGAAGGACAGCTTGCCCACCGGAGCGTGGATGTTGGAGCCCTTGTCCACGCGGTAGGAGATTTTACCGGCCTTCAGTTCCTTGATGATCTGGGACACGTTGGCCGTGACGGTGCCAGCCTTCGGGCTGGGCATCAATCCACGGGGACCGAGCACGCGCGCCACCTTGCTGATCAGCGGCATCATGTCGGGTGTGGCCACAACGGCGTCGAAATCCGTCCAGCCTTCCAGAATTTTCTGCACCATTTCCTCGGCACCCACGAAGTCGGCACCGCTGTCCTTGGCGGCCTTCTCCAGTTCGCCCTTGGCGAACGCGAGGATGCGGACCTTCTTGCCCGAACCGTGCGGCAGTGCGACGTTTCCGCGCACGACCTGATCGCTGTGCTTCGGATCCACGCCGAGGTTCATGTGCACTTCGAGCGTGTTGTCGATCTTGTACGTGCCGTTGTTCTTTAGGATCTTGATCGCCTCGCCGAGATCGTATTCCTTACCCGGCTGGATCTTTTCCGCGATGGCGCGATAGGTTTTGCTGCGTTTCATGTTCGCCCCTACTTGACGATGTCCAGGCCCATGCTCTTGGCGGTGCCCGCCACCATGGAACTGGCCGATTCAAGGTTGTCCGTGTTGAGATCGGGCATCTTCATCTTGGCGATGTCCTCGATCTGCTTTTGCGTGATCTTCCCGACCTTCTTGCGGTTGGGTTCGCCCGAGCCCTTTTCGAGTCCGATGGCCTTCTTGATCAGTTCGGCCACGGGCGGGGTCTTGGTGATGAAGGTGAAGGAACGGTCGGCATAGACCGTGATCACCACCGGGATGATGTATCCCTTCTTGTCCTGCGTGGCTGCGTTGAAAGCCTTGCAGAACTCCATGATGTTCAGGCCACGCTGACCCAGCGCCGGACCGATCGGCGGCGCGGGATTCGCCGAACCCGCCGGCACCTGCAGTTTGATGTAACCCGTAATTTTCTTAGCCACGATGACTCCTCATTCCATTCCCGGTCAGACCGCGTCCACCTGCGTGAAGTCGAGTTCCACCGGAGTGGAACGGCCGAATACGCTGACCATGACCTTGAGTTTGCCTTTTTCGGGATTGATCTCCTCGACCGTCCCGTCGAAATCCTTGAAGGGGCCGTCCTTGATGCGCACCTTGTCGCCGCTGTGGAAGGGAATCTCCACCACGCCAGTTTCCTGAACCTCGGGTGTTCCCTGTCCCAGAATGCGATCGACCTCGGCCTTGCGCAGCGGCTGCGGCTTGTTGTCCACGCCCACGAAGTGCGTCACGCCCGGAATGTCCGTGACGCAATGCATCGTGTCCTTGTTCATCTCCATCTCCACGAGGAGATAGCTGGGGAAGAATTTGCGGTCGCGCACGGTCTTCTTTCCCTTTTGCACGGTCGTCACTTCGCGCATCGGCAACAACACCTTGCCGAACTGCTCCTTCAAGCCGTTTTTTTCCACGACGGCTTCGAGGTGCTGCTTGACCTTGCCTTCCTGGCCCGAGTAGGTATGTACGACGTACCACTTCACAGTCTTCAATTCCTCAGCCCAGAATGAGCTTTACAATGTATCCCAGTGCGAAATCCACCACTCCGACAAAGAGCGTGGAGATCAGGGTAAAGATCACGACCGTCACCGTTGCGCCCTTCAACTCGTCCCGCGTGGGCCAAGTGACCTTGCGCAATTCCTGGATCACGTCCCGGATGTAATTCTGAAACCGACGCATTCTTTTCTTCCAGTTTTCAGTTCTTGCAGTTTCCAGGCCAGGGGGGACTTGAACCCACAACCAACGGTTTTGGAGACCGCTACTCTACCAATTGAGCTACTGACCTTTGGTTCTCCAGTTCCTTACTTGATAATCTCCGTAACGACGCCGGCGCCGACGGTTTTGCCGCCCTCGCGGATGGCGAAACGAAGGTCCTTGGCCA
>OMJM01000007.1 GCA_900299345.1 bacterium
CTAGACAGCAGCACGCGGCGCAGGGCGTTGCCCAGCGTCACGCCCCAACCGCGCTCCAGAGGCTCGACCACGAACCGGCCGTAGTTTGTCTCCGCCTTTTCCTTGGCGATGCCTTTGGGCATGTGCAATGCTTTCCACTTCATGGGATACCCCTCCCTGTAAAAACCTGTTTAGACCCGGCGCCGCTTCTTGGGGCGGCATCCGTTGTGGGGAACGCCGGTCACGTCCTTGATCGAAAGGATGTCCATGCCGGCGGACTTGAGCGCGCGAACGGCCGACTCGCGACCCGCGCCCGCGCCCTTGACACGCACGTCCAGCTTGCGCATGCCCATTTCATAGGCCAGTGCGGCAGCCGACTCGGCGGCCACCTGCGCCGCGAACGGCGTGCTCTTGCGCGAACCCTTGAATCCCGCTTTGCCGGGCGAACCCCACGAAACCACGTTCCCGCGCACGTCGCTGATGGACACGATGGTGTTGTTGAAGGTCGCCTTGACGGTGCAGAGTCCCTGCACGTCGACTTTGCGCTTGATCTTCTTGACCTTGGCCTTGGCTTCGCCTTCTGCGGCGGGAGCTTCTCCGGCCGGGGCCTTGGTCTTTTCGGGTGCCTGCGTTTCCGCCATGTTCACAATCCTTTATTTCTTCTTGTTGGCGATGGTCTTGCGCGGACCCTTGCGCGTGCGCGCATTGGTCTTGGTCCGCTGTCCGCGAACGGGAAGCCCCTTGCGATGACGCATGCCGCGGTACGCACCGATGTCCACAAGTCGCTTGATGTTGATAGTGATCTGCGCGCGCAAATCACCTTCGACCTGATAGCCCGCTTCAATCGCACGGCGCAGTTTTCCGATTTCCTCGTCGGTCAGATCGCCGGCTTTTTTCGCGCCGTCCACTCCGGACTTCTTGAGGATGTCCTGGGCGTTCTTGCGGCCGATGCCGTAGATATAGCCCAAGGCAATTTCTGTTCTCTTGTTGTTGGGGATGTCCACCCCGGCGATGCGTGCCATGACTTTTCCTTATCCCTGCCGCTGTTTGTGGCGGGGGTTCTTTTTGCAGATGATGCGAACCGCGCCCTTGCGGCGGACGACCTTGCAATGTTCGCAACGCGGTTTAACCGATGCCCGGACTTTCATAATCTCTCCAACCTCTTGTCACTTATGCCGATAGGTGATTCGGCCGCGGGTCAAATCGTAGGGGGACAATTCTAGCAATACCCGGTCGTTCGGTAAAATACGGATGTAGTTCTTCCGCATTTTTCCGCTGATATGCGCCAGAATGACGTGCCCGTTGTCCAGTTCCACCTTAAACATGGCATTTGGTAGGGCTTCGATGACCCTTCCTTCGACTTGAATTCCATCCTGCTTCGACACTCAGTAGCCTCTCCGGCCGCGGATTTTCCCGCGACGAAGGAACCCATCATAGTGTTGGTTTTGCAGGTGCGTTTGAAATTGACGCAGCGTGTCGAGCGCGACGCCGATGGCGATCAGCACCGACGTACCGCCGATGTAAAACGAAAGATTGAAGGCCTGCTTCAAATGCAGGGGCACGACGCTGATCACGGCGAGGAAGATGGCGCCGGGAAGAACAACACGCGTCAGAATTTGATCGATGTATTCCGCAGTGCGGCGACCCGGACGAACACCGGGAATGAAGCCGCCGGACTTCTTGAGATTGTCCGCGATTTCCTTGGGGTTGTAAATGATCGCCGTGTAGAAGTACGCGAAGAAGACGATGAGTAAGGTGAAGGTCAGCGAATAGACCCAATGCCCCGGAAGAAACGCCGCGCCGAACGTCTGCGCCGCGCTCCAGTTGGGCATCCATGTCGCAATCTGCATGGGCACGAACAAAATGGCCGAACCGAAAATCACCGGCATCACACCGGCGGTGTTGACTTTGAAAGGCAGGAAGCTGCTCTGGCCGCCCATGACCTTGCGACCAACGACACGCTTGGGGCTTTGCAGCGGAATGCGGCGTGTACCCTGGTCGATAAAGATGATGAACGCCGTGATGGCGAGAACGATCAAGAGCACGACGGCCAGCATGGGCACGCTGCGCTCGCCCGAAAGTACCAGCTCTATTTCGCTGAAAATTGCGCGCGGCATCTGCGCCATGATGCCGATGAAAATCACGAGAGACGTTCCGTTGCCGATACCACGTGCGGTGATCTGCTCACCGAGCCAGAGGATGAACATCGTGCCGGCGGTCAAGGTCAATGCCGCGAGCAACGAAAATCCGAAACGGCTCATGCCCACAACCACCAAGGTTTCGCCGGTCGAAGTCGCCTGACTGAAGAGCCAATTACCGACGCCAAAACCCTGGAAAAAGCTGAGCAGAATGGTGAGGTAACGCGTCCACTGATTGAGCTTGTTGCGGCCTTCCTGTCCCTGCTTCTGCAAAGCCTGGATGCTGGGAATAACCGTGCCCATGATCTGGATGATAATGGAGGCGGAAATGTAGGGCATGATGCCCAGCGAAAACACGGAGGCGCGCTGCAGAGCGCCGCCCACAAACGTGTTATAGAGACCGAAGAGGTTATTGCTGTCCTTGCTGAAGAATTCCGTCAGCGCCTGATTGTTGACGCCGGGCAAAGGAATGAAACTGCCAATGCGGTAAACCGCCAGCAATCCCAGCGTGAATAAAATCCGGTCGCGAAGTTCCTTGATCCGGAAGACGTTCAGAAAACCCAGCAGCGCTTGCACGTTTAGAGCACCTCAGCCTTGCCGCCGACCGCTTCCAAAGCCGCCTTGGCGCTTTCGCTGAACCGGTTGGCCTTGACGTGCAATGCCTTGGTCAGCTTGCCTTTGCCAAGCACCTTCACCTGCTGATCCTTGCGGCCGATGAGGCCGGCTTTCAGCATGTCCTCGGGCGTGACCGTGCCATTGAAACGCTTGTCCAACGCACCGAGATTCACAATCTGGATTTCGGGGAAGTGCGAATTGAATCCGCGTTTCGGAACACGACGCTGGAACGGGTTCTGACCGCCTTCGAATCCGGCGCGTGTACCACCGCTCTTGCGCGCGGTCTGGCCTTTGCCACCGCGACCCGCGGTCTTGCCCAAGCCGGAACCTTCGCCGCGGCCCTTCTTGAAACGCTTCTTCATCGCGCCCTTGGGCGCCTTCAACTGATTGAGCTTCATTTCACTTCCTCCACCTTCACCAGATGGGCCACCACGCGGATCATGCCGTCCAGCGTAGGGGATTTCTTGTGCACCACGCTATGGCGGATGCGACGCAAACCCAACGCGTGCAACGTGCGGATTTGATCCTGAATGCAACGCGCTGAACTGCGCAACTGGGTGATTTTAACCTGTGCCATGAAATTGATTCCTCGTTAAACCTTACCGCGCCGCCCGCGAGCCCTGACGAAGAGCTGCGAATTCCTTGCGGGAACGTTGGTCGGTGAGCCCTTTCAAGGTGGCCTTGACCACATTGTGGGGGTTGGTGGATCCGATGTTCTTGGTGAGCACGTCGTGAATTCCGGCGAGCTCCAGCACGGCGCGCGCCGCACCGCCCGCGATCACGCCGGTACCCGGCGAAGCGGGGCGCATGTACACCTTGGCGGCGCCGAAGGTCGCCATGATTTCATGCGGAATGGTCTTGTTACGGATGATCACGTCCACCAGATTCTTATGGGCGCTCTCGGTTCCCTTGCGGATGGCTTCGGCAACTTCGTTGGCCTTGCCCGAGCCGATGCCGACCCGGCCATTGCCATTGCCGACCACAACCAAAGAGTTGAAGCTGAAGCGACGACCGCCCTTCACCACCTTGGCGCAGCGGTTGATCGCCACGACCTTTTCCTGGTATTCTTTGCTTTCGGTTTCCAACGTCAAACCCCTCGATTAAAAGTTGAGTCCGGCTTCGCGGGCAGCTTCGGCCACGGCCTTGACACGGCCGTGATAGGAATAACCGCCGCGGTCGAACACCACGTCTTTGATGCCTTTTTCCAATGCTTGCACGGCCAGGAGACGTCCCACTTCCTTGGAGATGTCGGTCTTGGCTTTCTCCGCCGCCAGCTTGCGGACTTCCGGAGACTGCGAGGTAATCTGCAGCAGGGAACGACCGTTCTGATCGTCGATGATCTGGGCATAAATGTGATTGAGGCTCCGGCGCACACACAGGCGCGGACGATCCGGAGTTCCGGCCAGATTCTTGCGGATCCGCTCGTGGCGGGCTTTGCGTGTCCGGCGTCTGATTTGCGATTTGTCGGCAAACATGTTTTGATTCCTTGGTTCCGTAAGACAGGGCGGACGAATGGTCCACCCCTACTCTTACGTCTTCTTGACTTCCTTCTGGATGACCTGCTCGTTGGCGTAGCGCACGCCTTTGCCCTTGTAAGGCTCGGGCGGTTTGAAACCGCGCAACGTGGCGGCCACCTGGCCGACCTGCTGGCGATCGGCACCCTCGACGATCAATTTCACGTTGCCGTCCACCTTGACAGTGATGCCGGCGGGCGGATTGTAAACGATGGGATGGGAAAAGCCCAGCAGCAGATTGACGGACTTGCCCTTCTGCTCGCCACGATAACCCACACCGCGAATTTCGAGTTCCTTGGTCCAGCCCTTGCTCACACCGATGACGACGTTGCTCAACACGGCGCGCGAGGTGCCATGCAGTGCCTTGTCGGTCTTGGAATCCGAACTGCGCGTAAGCGTCAGCGTGTCGCCGTCCTTCTCGATGGCGATGCGCTCATGCACGGTGCAGGACAGCTTGCCCTTGGGACCTTCGGCCTGCACAATCTTTCCCTGGACGTTGATCTTGACGCCCGCGGGGATCTTGATGGGTGATTTTCCGACTCTGGACATGATAACCTCGGTGTCTTACCAGACCTTGCAAAGAACTTCGCCGCCCACACGCTGCTCGCGACACTCGAAATCGGTCAACACTCCCTTGGAGGTGGACACGATGGCGATGCCGAGACCGTTCTTGACCTTGGGCAGGCGGACGGATTTGGAATAAGTGCGGCTACCCGGAGAACTGACGCGCACCATTCCCTGAATGGCGGGCTCACCGTCGGTGTAGCGGAGCAGGATTTTCATCAAGCCCTGCTTGCCGTCGTCCAGAATCACGAACTTCTCGACGAAGTTCTGCTTGACCAGGATGCCGGCGATTTCACGGCGCAATTTGGATGCGGGCATTTGCACCGCGCGCTGCCCCGCCATGGTGGCGTTGCGTATGCGGGTGAGCATGTCGCTGATGGGATCGTTCACGGAACTCATTTCGCGTATTCCTTCTTTCTTACCACGACGCCTTGGTCACGCCGGGAATGTCCCCCAACAGGGCCAACTCACGGAAACAGATGCGGCACATGCCGAACTGCCGCATGAAGGCGCGGGGGCGGCCGCAACGGCGGCAGCGGTTGTAGGCGCGGACCTTGAACTTCGGGGTCCGCTTCTGCTTTTCGATCATCGAACGCTTGGCCATTGTTCCTCTTTCCTTCCGCTTACTTGCGGAACGGCAGCCCCAACGCTTGCAACAGCGCGCGGCACTCCTCATCATTGCGGGCGTTGGTCACGAACGTCACGTCCATGCCCAGCAGCTGGCTGATCTTGTCAAAGTTGATTTCAAGGAAAATGATCTGTTCCTTGATGCCCATGGTGTAATTGCCGTGACCGTCGAAGCCGCGCTTCGGGATTCCCCGGAAGTCGCGCACGCGCGGAAGGGCGATGGAAATCAGACGCTCGAGGAAATCCCACATGCGGTCGCCGTGCAACGTCACCTTGGCGCCGATGGGCATTTTTTCCTTGAGCTTGAAATTCGAAATGGCCTTCTTGGCGCGCGTCACCACGGCCTTCTGGCCGGTGATGGCAGTGAGCGTTCCCACAGCCTCCTCGATGAGGCGCTGATTGCCCGAAGCCGCGCCCACGCCCATATTGAGCGCGATCTTCTCGAGACGCGGAACCTCCATCGGGTTCTTGAGATCCAGCTCCTTGATCAGGGCCGGAACGACTTCCTTGCGGTATTTTTCCTTGAGCTTCGACATGGTGCTTCCGCTTGTTCCCGTTTAGTCAACGGCCTTTCCGGTCTTCTTTTCCACCCGTTTGCGCTTGCCATCGACTTCGCGGCGCGCAACCTTGACGGTTTCGCCGGAAGAGCCGACCAGCATCACGTTGGAAACGTGCACCGGAAGTTCCTTGTCGACGATTCCACCCTTTTGATCCTGCTGCGTCGGACGCTGGTGCTTCTTGCCCACGTTGACGCCCTCGACGATCAGGCTTCCCTTGTCCTTGAAGACGCGGAGAATCCGTCCGGTCTTTCCCTTGGACTTGCCGGAGAGAACCTTGACCATATCGTTCTTTTTCAGTTTCAAAGCCATGTTACACGACCTCCGGCGCCAGCGACACGATCTTCATGAACTGGCGCTCGCGCAATTCGCGGGCCACGGGTCCGAAGATGCGGGAACCTTTGGGCTCCTTGGCTTCGTTCACAATCACCACGGCGTTGTCGCCGAAGCGGATCGCGGAGCCGTCCTTGCGCTTGACTTCGCGGATGGTGCGAACCACCACGGCGCGTTGCACGCTGCCTTTTTTGACCTGGCCCGTGGGCGTGGCATCCTTCACGGAAACCACGATGATGTCGCCCAAGGTGGCATAACGGCGGCGCGTGCCGCCGAGCACCTTGATGCACATCACCTTCTTGGCGCCCGAGTTGTCGGCCACGTTGAGCCGAGTCTGCTGCTGAATCATCGCCTTCCCCTACTTCTTCTTTTCCACGATGCGAAGGAGCCGCCAGCGTTTGCTCTTGCTGATCGGACGCGTCTCCGCGATTTCCACGGTGTCGCCCTCGTGCGCCTCGTTCTTGTCGTCATGCGCCTTGAACTTCACGGTGTTGTGCACGGTCTTGCCGTACAGCGGATGGGATTTGCGGTTGATGACCGCGACGGTGATGGTCTTATCCATCTTGTCGCTCACCACGACGCCCACGCGCGTCTTGCGCCGGTTGTCTCTTGCCACGATCGTTTCCGACATAATTCCTTACCGGCAGCCCTCAGGCCGCCTGTCCCTTCTTCTCGCGAAGCGCGGTTTGCGCGCGCGCAATGTCGCGCCGCAGATGCCGCAGGCTTGCGGTGTTTTCCAGCTTTCCGAGACCGGCCTGCAGCCGATCGTTGAAAAGCTGGGCTTCCATTTCCACAACCTTGGCCGAGAGTGCGTCCGCGGCCATTTCACGGAATTCCGACGCCTTAGCCATTCTCAACCTCCACAATCTTGCAGCGGAGCGGCAGCTTCTGTGCCGCCACGCCCAACGCTTCGACCGCCATCTGACGATCCACGCCGCCCATTTCGAACAGCACGCGACCCGCCAACACCACGGCCACCCAGCCTTCCACGTTGCCCTTGCCGGAACCCATACGAGTTTCCGCCGGCTTCTTCGTGAACGGCTTGTCCGGGAAAATCCGGATCCACACTTGTCCCCCGCGCTTGATTTTACGGGTCATGGCCACGCGTGCCGCTTCGATCTGACGATTGCTCACCCAGGCCGACTCCAGGGCCTGAAGACCGAATTCACCGAAGGCCAGGGAGGTTCCGCGCGGAGCGGTCCCCTTCATCTTGCCCTTCTGCATTTTACGCCACTTGACCTTCTTCGGACTCATCATAATTAGGCCGCAACCCTTTCACCCTCAACTGGGGAATTGAGCTGATCCTTCTTGAGAATCTCTCCCTTGAAAATCCACACCTTGATACCGATGGTGCCGTAGGTGGTTTCCGCGCGCGAGGTCGCGTAGTCGATGTCCGCACGCAACGTCTGCAGGGGAATGCGTCCTTCGCGGGTCTTTTCGACGCGCGCGATTTCCGCACCACCGAGACGACCGCCGCACTGAATCTTGATACCCAAGGCTCCCAGACGCATGGCGCTGGAAACGGACTTCTTCATGGCACGGCGGAAAGCCACGCGCTTCTCGAGCTGGCGGGCGATGTTTTCAGCCACGAGCTGCGCATCCACTTCGGGGCGCTTGATCTCGCGGATGTTGATGTAAATCTCCTTGCCGGTGAGATGCTGCAACTCACCCTTCAAACGCTCCACTTCCTCGCCCTTCTTGCCGATGACGACTCCGGGACGGGCGGTGAAAAGATTGATCGTCACTTCGCGCGCGGTGCGCTCGATGCCGACGCTGGAAAGGCTGGCATGACCCAGGCGCTTGCGCAGGTAACGGCGCAGCACCATGTCTTCATACAGCAAGTCGGAGAAATTCTTCTCCGCGTACCAAAGAGAATTCCACGGCTTGATGACGCCGAGTCGAAATCCTACAGGATGGGTTTTCTGTCCCACGCGCTATACCTCCACTAGTCCGAGACAACCACGGTGAGGTGGCTCAGTTTCTTTTCGATCCGGAACGCACGACCTTGCGCGCGCGGACGGATGCGTTTCACGAGCGGACCTGCGTCCACGGTGACGGATTTGACCCGGAGGTTTCCGCCGCGCGTGCCGCTGCCCTGTTTGACCTGCCAGTTGGCGAGTGCCGACTTCAGCACCTTCTCCACCATGCGGGCCGATTTCTTGCGGGGTCCCAGACCGAACAGGATGGCCGAGGCCGTCTCCACGGACTTTCCGCGGATCATGTCGGCGACCTGCCGCATGCGGTTGGTCGAAGACCGGAGATATTTGGCTTTTGCCGTCGCTTCCATCTCCTACTCCTTATTTCTTTCCTGCCGGGGCTGCTGCTGCCGGAGCGGCTTTTTCCGAGCGCGAATGGCCGCGGAAAACCCGCGTGGCCGAAAATTCACCCAGCTTGTGTCCCACCATGTTTTCGGTGATGAACACGGGGATGAAAGTCTTGCCGTTATGAATGGCGATGGTGTGACCCACGAAGTCGGGCGTAATTGTTGAACGCCGGCTCCAGGTTTTGATGGCGGTCTTTTTGGTGCTCTTGTTCATCGCTTCCACCTTCTTGATGAGGTGGGTGTCGGCGAATGCACCCTTTTTTAGCGAACGAGGCATGGTATCGTTCCTTTACACGTTCTTGGGACGACGCTTGACGATGAAGCGATCGGTCCGTTTGTTGTTGCGAGTCTTCTTGCCCTTGGCCTTCTTGCCCCACGGCGAAACCGGATGGCCGCCACCGGAGGTACGACCTTCACCGCCACCCATGGGGTGATCGACCGGATTCATGGCCACACCGCGCACTTTGGGACGCTTGCCCAACCAGCGCGAACGACCGGCAGAACCACTCACCACCTTGCTGTGATCCGGATTGCTGACGCGACCGATGGTCACGCGGCAATCCTGACGCACACGGCGGATTTCACCGGAGGGGAGCTTGAGATGCACGTAGTCGCCTTCGCGGGCCACGATTTCAGCCTGCGTTCCGGCAGCGCGCGCCAATTGCGCTCCCTTGCCGGGACGGAGTTCGATATTGTGAACAAAAGTGTTGAGCGGAAGGCTGGAAAGCAACACGACGTTGCCGGGTTCCAGCGCAGCTTCGGCCTTGGAAACCAAGGTCGCGCCGACCTTGAGGCCGTCTGGTGCGATGATATAGCGACGCTCGCCATCCACGTAGCGGATCAAGGCGATGCGCGCGCTGCGGTTCGGATCGTATTCGATGGTCTCCACCACGGCGGTCACGCCGGTGCGCTCGCGACGGAAGTCGATCAAACGATAGCGACGCTTGTGACCCGCACCACGGCGGCGCATGGTGATGATACCGCGGTTGTTGCGTCCCGCTTTTTCGTTCAGGCCTTCGGTGAGGGCCTTGTACGGTTTGTCGGTGGTCAGCTCCGCAAAATCCGGCGTTTGCTTGTAACGCAGGGTCTTGGTGAGCGGCCGGTAAGTCTTCAATGGCATGGCGTCATCTTCTCCGGGCTTACTCGAGTTCCTTGATGACATCGCCCTGGCGAAGGCGAATCACCGCTTTTTTCCACGCGGCGCGACGTCCCATGACCCCGCGCACTTGTTTGAGCTTTCCCTCTGAGTTGAGGGTGTTCACGGAAACCACCTTGACCTCGAAACGCGCTTCCACGGCCTTTTTGATCTCGGCTTTGTTGGCGGAGGGCGGCACACGGAACACGTACTGGTTGGACAGCATGCGGTTCGCGAGGGATTTTTCCGAAAGGATCGGGAGGTTGAGAACGTTCTTCAAGGATTTCATGCTCATCCCCTCGTCTCGACAAGGCTCTTCAACGCCGAAGCCGTGAAAATCACGTTGTCGGAATTGAGCAGCTCATAGGTGTGCACGTCCTGCACGCGCTCAACGCGCGTGTCGGGAAGGTTGCGGGCGGCCAGAAGCAATTGATTCTCCGGCGACTCCACCACGATCAGGTTCTTGGCGCCGGACAATTCGGCCTTGGCCAAAATGCCGACCAGTTGCTTGGTCTTGGGTTCGGTCACGCCGATGCCTTCAAACACATGCACGCTGTTCTCGCGGGCCTTGAGGCTCAATGCCGAGACGAACGCCTTCTGCTTCATCTGTTTGGGCATGTCCTTGGTGTACTTGTGGGGCAGCGGTCCATGGGCCTTGCCGCCGCGCGCCCAGTTGGGGGCGGTGTTCGAGCCTTGACGCGCGCGACCCGTGCCTTTTTGTTTCCACGGCTTCTTGCCGCCACCGGAAACTTCGGCGCGATTCTTGGTCTTGTGCGTCCCCTGGCGTTGGTTGCCGAGATAGATGTATGCGGCCTGGAACATGACCGGTTCGCTCACTTCCTGATCGAAGTGGGAAGCGGGCAGATCGACGTCCTTCTTGTAGGCGCCGTCGGGCGCGTGCAATTTCGCCTTAGCCATGTTGCTTCCTCACGATGATTCTGCCGTTGGCCGCGCCGGGAACCGCACCCTTGATGAAGAGCAGGTTGTTTTCGGCGTCGATCTTGACGAGTTCGAGATTCTTGTAGGTCTTGGTTTCGACGCCCATGTGGCCGCCGAGACGCTTGCCCGGAAACACTCGGGCGGGATAGGAGTGCGCACCCATCGATCCGGGAGCGCGGACGTTCTTGGAACCGTGGGTGGACGGACCGCGCTGGAACTTGTGGCGCTTGATGGTACCGGCGAAACCGCGGCCCTTGCTCACGCCCGTCACGGTGATTTTTTTCTCACCCTCGAGAATGGAGACGTTGTACTGTTTGCCGATTTCCCAGTCCTTGAGATCTTCAAGGCGGAATTCGGCGACAAAGCGGGCTGGAGCCAATCCGGCCTTCTTGAACTGGCCGAGATCGGCCTGCGTCAGATGTTTTTCTTTGCGGCTTCCGGAAGCAACCTTGATAGCCTGATAGCCGTCTTTTTCCGTGGTCTTGAGTTCCATGACAGTGGCGGGCAAAGCCTCGATGACAGTCACGGGAACGGGCTGGCCGTCCTTGTCGAAAATCTGGGTCATACCCAGCTTGGTGCCAATGATTCCAATCATGATTAGACCTTGATTTCCACTTCCACGCCCGCCGGAAGATCCAGCTTCATCAGGGAATCGATCGTTTGCGGCGTCGAGTCGATGATGTCAATGAGGCGTTTGTGAGTGCGCGTCTCGAACTGCTCGCGCGACGTCTTGTCGATGTGCGGCGAACGGATGACGGTGTAAATGCGTTTTTTCGTCGGCAACGGGATGGGACCCACGACCTTCGCGCCCGTGTTTCTCGCGGTGCGAACAATATCCGCCGTGGACCGATCGATCATTCGATGGTCGAACGATTTGAGCCGAATTCTGATTCTTTCTCCTGCCACAGCGACCTCTTTGCTCTCTGGCTCTTTCCCTTTGCCGATTTCACAGAACAGGCCGGACTCAAGGCCCGGCCTTCACAACCACTTACTTGATAATCTCCGTAACGACGCCGGCGCCGACGGTTTTGCCGCCCTCGCGGATGGCGAAACGAAGGTCCTTGGCCA
>OMJM01000008.1 GCA_900299345.1 bacterium
CGCAATAAACAAGCGCTCACATGACTAAAAAGGAGTCAATCATGAAACACACGAACCTCAAAGCCCTTCTGGCTGCCCGTCACCTTTAACGTCAGGGCATTGGATACAACCTACGTCAATAAAACGATTGACCCGGTTTTTTCCATTCTCAGGGTCCGAATGGCGTCCTTCATTCCAGATTCTCTCACAGACACAATTCAATATGTCCGCATTCGCGTGGATGGAACAACGCGCGATTCGTTGATCATCGGCAACACCCTGAGAAGCGTGGATTTTCTTTCGGGCTTTACGGCCGTGGGTTTCGCGGCCGGAGAGCGCGGCCGAATCATGAAAACCAAAAACAGCGGCGCAACGTGGTCCATTCAAACCAGCGGAACGACGAGAACCTTGAATTCTATTTCCTTCATCAGTTCAGATTCCAGCAAGGGTCTGACCGGCGGCGACTATGGAACCATTCTCAAAACCACCAACGGCGGAACAAACTGGACTTCGTCAAATAATATCAGCGGCTTCACGCAAGATGTGACCCGCGTTCAGCTCATCGACGCGAACATCGGTTACGCCGTGGGGCGATCCGGGGGCATGCTGAGAACATTGAACGGCGGAACGAACTGGCAGATCATCGACGAAGGCTGGTACAGTAAGACCAGCGGAACCTCGCAGACTCTGAATAAAACCGCCTTTGCCGACACGGTGATCGGCTGGGCCGTCGGCAATTCAGGAACCATTCGCTACACCACCGATGGAGGAGAAACCTGGAGTTCACAAAACACCGGATCGCAGAACCTGAACGACATCTATGACAGCAGTGCAACCAAGGCTTACGTCGTGGGCGATGCGGGGACGCTTCTCAAAACTTCCGATGGTTCCTCGTGGACCACACAAACTCCGGGCGTCACCCCGAACCTGAATTCGGTTCACTTCATGAGTGCCGGCCTTTACGGAATCGCCGTGGGGGATTCCGAAACGATCACAAAAACTTTGAATGGCACAAGTTGGTCCACCCGATCCAGCGGATGGTTTACCTCGCCCAGCGGGATTACGAACAACATCAACTCGGTTTATTTCGTGGACGCCAGCAACGCGTGGGCCGTGGGAGACAACGGAACCATCCTGAAAACCGCCGACGGCGGAACAAGCTGGTCTGCGCAATCCAGCGGTGTCACGACACGTCATTTGAGATCCATCCACATGGCCAGCGCCAGCATCGGCATCGCGGTGGGCGACACGGGAACCATTCGCTATACCACTAATGGCGGAACGAACTGGAACGGCGCCACGGTCACAGGCGGCACCTTGCGCGGCCTTAAGGGTGTCTCGTTTGTCGGTGGTGGAAGCACGACCATCGCCTACGTGGTAGGAGACAGCGGTATGGCTGCGAAAACCACCGATGGTGGGGCAAACTGGACCTTCCTCTCCTCCTCCACGCTTGGAGCTGGGACAGGGACTTTGAGAGCCATTGCCGCCCAGGATGCCAATCAGATGGCCATTGTGGGCGATGGCGGCGTGGCTCGTAGAATTGGCACCGCAAGCGGCACACAGACCTACGCCTCCGGTTCATCCACCAACAACCTGATCTCAGGCGCCCCCAACCTGAAATCCGTAAGCTTTCGCCTTTCGAACAACAACTTCGTAGCGGTGGGAGACGGCGGTGTTGCTTACGTCACCACAAATTTCAACAATGCAACGCCGGCATGGACCTCACAATCCAGCAATACCACGAAAAACCTCACCCGTATTCATTTCTTCAGCACCACGGTCGGCTGGGCCGTCGGGGACACAGGAACCATCATCACCACCACTGACGGCGGCACAAACTGGAGTGCGCAAACCAGTGGAACCTCCCAGAATTTGACCGGAGCTTTTTTTCTGAACGCAACCACCGGTTTTGCCGTGGGTGCAAACGGCAGTATCCGCAAAACCGTGAACGCGGGTAGCAACTGGTCCGGAGCAACCACCAAGCGAAATCTTAGAGACGCCGCGGTATTCAGCGCTACGCGTGCTGGTGCAGTTGGCGATTCAGGCACGGTCTTGAGATCCTTGGACGGCGATTCGACATGGGTCAATGCCCGCGGAACAACGCTTACCACGAAGAAAACATTACGCTCCATCGCCTTTTCCTCAAACCAAAATACTGTTGTCATTGTCGGTGACAGCGGCTACATCATCAGATGCACCAATTTCGGAACCTCGCCGCCCACCTGGAGCACAATCGCCAGCGGCACCACTGAAAACCTGAACAAGGTGTATTTCGCAGATGTCAGCAACGGATTCATCGTGGGCAGCACTGGAAGAATCATCAAGAGTACGGACGGTGGCGCGACTTGGGCCGCGTCAGATACGGCGGCTTCCGCCCTGAACGGCGTGTACTTCAACGCGGATTTGCATGTGGGCTACGCCGTGGGCGCGACCGGTGCCATTTACAAGACAAATGGCGGAGGTGCGCGATGGACAACGTCGCCATGGTATGGAATGCACTTCGCGGACGGCTCCACGGGCTGGGCTGTCGGATCGGGTGGCGCAATGCTGAAAACCACGGACGGCGGGAGAATCTGGACGGCGCAGACCAGTGGCACAGCTCAGGACATCAATTCCATTTACATGTTTAGCACCACCAATGGCCAGTACGTCGGAAATTCCGGAACAACCTGCCGCACCACCAATGGAACCGCATGGACATGCTACACTGCCGGCACCAAAGCGTTCAGAAGTGTGTACCAGGCTACCAACGGCGCAACCGGCGTTGTTTATGCCGTGGGCGACAGCATCTGGAAATGCGGCAACTTCAGCGGAACACAGACGTGGACACGACAAACCAGTGTGCCTACCACACTGCGTCCGATGTATGGCGTGGATGGTACTTCGGCAACAGCGGCTTATGCGGTTGGAGACATCGAGAATGTGATTGCCACCACCGATGGATCTACGTGGTCACTCAAAACTTCCGGCACCAAGGTCTTCGACACTTTGCTGACTTACAAGTACCTGACTCCGAATGTATCCCACACCCTGCTCATCGACGCCATGATTCAGTTCGGTTCCCTGAAGGGCTATCAGAAAAGCGTGACATTGAACATTCGTCCGGGCAAGGACACCACGGTGACCCCCAACTCCGCGCTCACGAAGTGCGGTTATGGCGGCGCCACGCCCGCCTGCCAATAATTCGAACATTACTTTTCCAGGCGTGAAGACCCTTCTCATTACAATGGGCGACGCCTCCGGCATCGGCCCGGAAATCATCGTCAAACTCCTAGCACGCATAGTGCCTCACGAGGATGTCCGTCCTTTGGTGATCGGCGAACTGGAAATTCTTCGCGACGCCGCCGACTCCCTGAAACTCGATGTCTGTTTTGTCACCGAAGGCGAGGACGCCGATGGCGAGTTTCCCGTGCGCAGCCTCGATCTTCTGCGGCTCGGTGATTTTGAAACGGGTCATGTGTCCGCCTTATCCGGCAACGCTGCCTACAACTACTTCGCCCATGCCGTCGAGGAATGCATGGCGGGACGCGCACAAGGCATCGTGACCGCACCGTTGAACAAGGCAGCCATAAACATGGCGGGCCACCGCTTCGCGGGTCATACCGACATTCTCGAAACCATGACCGAAGTGGAACCCGTGATGGCCCTGTGGCATCCCAAACTCGTGGTGGGACACGTCACGGATCATGTGCCCTTGCGTCAGGCGTTGCGCGCCATCACCGTGGCCAGGGTCAAGCACACGGCGCGGCTCACGTGGGAAGCGGTGCAACGCGCCAAGGGAACCACACCACGCGTGGCATTGGCCGGAGTGAATCCTCACGCTGGAGAAAACGGATTATTCGGAACCGAGGAAATCGAAATCCTGCGACCTGCCATGGCGGAACTGGAGCGCGAAGGGTTTCCCGTGTCTGGCCCTTATCCCGGCGATACCGTGTTCCTACAGGCGCTGCGCGGTCAGTTCGACGCGGTTATCGCCATGTACCACGATCAGGGTTTCGGCCCCATGAAAACTTTGGATTTCGCAAACGGCGTGAACTGCACGTTGGGATTGCCTTTCGTGCGCACCTCTCCGGATCACGGCACGGCGTTCGAAATCGCAGGCAAGGGAATCGCGGAACCTGAATCGATGATCGCGGCGTGGGAACTGGCCGTGAAATTATTGAATCGTTGAAAAAATCTCGCGAACCTTGGCCAGTCCGTTTTTCCCCACCAGCACCTGAATCGCGTCCTGTTCTTCAAGAACGGTACCGCCACCGGGCACGAGAAATTGTTCCCCGCGAAACAACAAAACAACCAAGGCGTCCTCTGGCAATTTGAGATCGATGACAGCTTTGCCCGCCACTTTGGACCCGAACGGCAGCACGAATTCCAGAAGCTCGGTGTCTGAATTGGCAGGAGGGGCGAATTTGAGCGGTGATTTGGGCCGGGGATCAGGTGGCACCGTCACCTTGAGGAACTTGGCGACATAGGGCAATGTCCATCCCTGCAAGGCTGCGCTGGTGAATACGATGAAGAACACCACATTGAAAAATTTTTCCGAACCGGGAAGTCCCGCTAGTACGGGAAAGGTCGCAAGTATGATGGGCGCTGCGCCGCGCAATCCGACCCACGATACGAACAGTCGTTCGCGCCAGTTGATCTTCGAAAAGGCCAACCCGCAAAACACGGCCGCGGGACGGGCCGCGAAGATGAGAAATGCCGAGATCAAGATGCCGCGATAGGCCACCTGAGGCAGTTCTGCCGGCGTGACGAGCAAACCCAGCACAAGGAACAATCCAATCTGTGACAGCCATGCCATGCCGTCGAAGAAGCGCAACAGACTGCGCTTGTGCACGAGGTTGTCATTGGCAGCGGTGATGCCCGCGAGATACACCGCCAGAAAACCGCTCCCCCCCAATCGATCCGTCAAACTGTAGGTCAAAAAGGCCCAGGCCAGCCCCACCACAGGGTAGATGCCGTCATACGTGAAGCGGATGCGATTGAGCAGCAAGGCGAGCAGCTTGCCGAGCCCGATTCCAAACGCCACCCCCAAAATCATCTGGCGCAAAAACAGAAGCGGGAAATGCCAGAGGGAGTGTGTGGCCCCTGTCGCGAACGCAATGAGCGCAACGGTGAGAAACACGGCCATGGGATCGTTGCTGCCGGATTCCAATTCCAGCAACGACCGAAGATCCTGGCGCAGATGCAGATGGCGCGAACGCAACACGGAAAACACGGCCGCCACGTCGGTAGCGCTGACTACGGCACCGAGAAGCAACCCCGAAGTCCATGTGGAACCAAAGGCGTAATGTGTGAAAACAGCGGTGAGACACATGGTGATTACCACGCCCAACGTCGAAAGACTGACCGCGCTCCACGCAGCTGGCCGCACGGATTTCCACACCGTGTCCAAACCACCGGAGAACAGGATGATCACGAGCGCCGCGATGCCGGCGGACTTTGCAATGTGGTAATCGTTGAAATGAAGGCGGCCGACTCCATTCTCACCCGCAATCATACCCACGATTAAAAACAGAATGACGGTCGGCACCCCAAAGTTGTCGAAAGCGCGCGCCACCATCACGCTGAACAGGATCAGCAGGGCGCCGATGAGAAAAAGGCTTTCGATTGAAATCATGCCATGAGCGCCTTGAAGGCGCGCGTGGCTTCGGTCACGTCGGGGGATCTGAAAATGGCGCTGCCGACCACGAGCACATTGACGCCCGCTTCCATCACCTCACGCGCATTACTTAATCCGATGCCTCCATCCATCTGAATATCCGTTCCAAGCCCCAGTGCATCGCACCGAGCACGGAGCACACGCGCCTTTTCCAGAACATGGGGCATGAATTTCTGTCCGCCAAAACCGGGCTCAACCGACATCAGCAGCAGGAGATCCAGTTCGGGCATCACACCTTCGAGAACGTCAATGGAAGTTCCGGGTTTGATGCTCACCCCCGCGCGGCAGCCCGAGGATTTGATGAGTTTCAACAATGGCGCGAGTTGCGACACCGCCTCTTGATGAATCGTGATGGACCCGGCGCCTGCTTTGACGAACCAGGGGATCATCTTTTCAGGTTCATTCACCATCAAA
>OMJM01000009.1 GCA_900299345.1 bacterium
CCCTCAACTGGGTCGGACCCACCACAGGTACCGGTTCCCTCTCCGTCACCATCGGAAAGGTCGGCAAGGTCACCGTCAATGGTGGAATGTCCGGAACAGTGATCACGCAGTAAACAAGAAGAACACAGACCATTGCGGGGCACACTGTACATAGTATGCCCCGCACTTCGCGAACAAAAGCATAAGAGGAAAAAGTGTTTCTGCCGGTCTCCAAAACATTCAGGGGTATTGCAGCTTTCGGCGTGGCATGGCTTCTGCTCACAGGATGTGACAGTGGCTATGATCAAACCAGTCCTACTGCGGATCAACTGAGTGCCCACCTCAAGGTCAACGTCGGGGTTCGACGCGTAGGCGCATTGTCGAAAAGCTCCACGATTGTCTTGAATAAGTTGGCGATCCTGCTGGTATCCAGTCAGAACGACACTGTGCTGGACGTGCTCACACCATCCACCACCCCCGCGCTGAACCCTTCCCCTTCGACAGAGCAGACTCTCACCAAAAGCTATGACCTCGCGCCACAACGCTCATGGAAATTGAAGGCCGTGACCGTCGACAGCAGAGACAGCATAGTCCATGCAGATTCAGTAAACATTCCCTTCTTGAACGAAGGAGACAACGCCGAAGCCTCCCTGAACCTCGCCTCGCGGTACAGCATGTACACGGCACGTTTTCTGAATATTCCAGACAGCATCGGCACCACAACCTCAGGCACCGTCAAAGTTCCCCTGAATATCAACCGCCTGGTACTGATGGTGGATGGAGTGATAGTGGCCGACTCCTCCAGAAGCTATTTCACCCCAAAATCCACTGTGGATTTGAAATTCGATTATGTGACCACAGGAACAGCACACACAATCCGCCTGCTGGCATATGGGCCATTCAAAAACTGGGATGCCACCAAGCCACTATTCGATGGCTCTGCAGTTTATACCGCCACTCCCGGACTCGATGGCTCGGTATCGGTGACACTTTACTGGGTAGGACCGACATCGGCATCGGGGAGCATGACCGTGCTTGTCGGCAAAGTCGGTCAAGTGACCGTCAACGGAACTTTCGCACCTCAGTAACCTGCTAATACGTCTCAACCCACCAAAGTTTTTTGGCGAAGGGTTTCTCATTGCGGACTCCCCATGTGATGAGCATGACCGCGATGACGCCTAGACTGCAGAGTAGTCCCCCCCACCACAATACACAGGGCAGCGCCGTCTTGGCATGTCCTCCCAAAATGTGCTCCTTGTTCACAAACAGCGATGTCGCTACGGTGAAGATCATGAAGAATCCCGTGCCGATATCGCGGATGGTGCGATAACGAAGGCCGCGTGGCAGGAAATGCGGATCATGGTGCCATGTGGGCCCGGGCGTATTCTTTGAAATTTCCTTCATGAAGTCGGATATCGCCCCAATCAAAAGATCGTGATGCATGCCGATGAGGGAGGAAGCCAGCGCAATATAGGGAATCGCCAACGCAAGTTCTACACGCGCCTCCTTGGTCAAAGCCGCCGATAAAAGCGTACCCGCGAGAGCCATATACGACAGCAACACGAACTCCCGCGACTGAATGCGGGAAGCCACTTCAGGACCCAAGGTCAAAAACCGGGCGTCTTCACTCACGGCCATGCGAAACCTCCTTCTTTAAAATGTCAAGGAACGGATACAGCCCAACTGGTATTGTAAGAGGATCCGCTTGCGGGCGTCCAGTTATCCGCAACCGTCTGGATATTTCCCTGGGAATCATAGGCGTAAACAAATGAGTGCTTTTCTGTCGTACCCGACGTCGCCATTTCCGTAACGTTGTTTTTCGTGAGCGTCAACATGAAAGGCAAACCCCAGAAGTGATTGAGAAGTCCGGAAACCTCTCCCATTGAAATCACAGCCAACGCTTCGTTTCCATACTCCATGTTCGCCTTGTTGTCGTATGTGAACGTATAGGTTTTGCTGCTGCTCCCGGTCACCACGACCTGGGTGATATTCCCGTCGGAGTTGTAACTCCAACTGTAACTAGTACTGGTTCCCGGAGTTCCGTTAGTCGTGCTGTACTTGGTATATTGTACAGCCTTACCCCCCTGATATTCGAGATCGTAATTCCACAGTTTTGTAGGAGATCTGGAATCCAGCCATGTGATTTTCTGGAGAGCTCCCGCCGCGTAGCTTGCCGTATAAGTGTACTTGAAGCCCTTGTTGACGATATCCGCCTCGATTTTTGTCAGATGCCCGTCCGTATAAGTGATTCCTGAAGCGTCCGTCACCACGGTGTCCGGAAGGGTATTCGGATTGACCCATTTTATGTGGGTCAAGGAATCTTCCACGGCCGCGTAATACCATCGATAAGTGTCTTCCCCCCATGGGATCTTTAAGAACGAGCTTTGCGAAAGGAAATCCACCTCCCTGCGGATTAGGCGATTCGGTCGGAGAATCACTTTTGTTGCACCCCACAAGCGATAAAGACACACAAAGAATCGATAACCGGAATAGAGACATGACGGGCGCACTCCTTTGCTTTTGAGCGGTGGTATCCAGCGGGCAAGATATCCAAAATCATTGTCAAACGTCAAAGCACTAAGGTCAATCAAAAGGAATGGTTTTCCTAACTTTGCCCCGTGCCTAATTCCCCTGAAACAATTCTCACCGAATACCCGCTCTTTCGCCGCGGCAAGGTCCGTGACGTCTACAATTTGGGCGAGCATCTTCTCATCGTAGCCTCGGATCGCATTTCCGCATTCGATGTCATCCTCCCCACTCCCATTTCGGACAAGGGACGCATCCTAACCCAAATATCACTGTTCTGGTTCGAGTTATTAAAGGAACCGAATCATCTGGTAACCGCAGAAGTTTCTGACCTTCCCTCCAACCTGAAATCACATTCCGATTGGTTGCGTGGTCGATTCATGTTGGTCAAAAAAGCCAACCGGTACGATGTGGAATGCGTGGTCCGCGGATATCTCGCAGGCTCCGGTTGGAAGGATTACGGCCGTACTGGCGCCGTATGCGGTTTGAGTCTTCCTCCCGGCCTGAAGCAATGCGCCAAGTTGGATCCTCCCTTATTCACACCCGCCGCCAAAAACGATACAGGACACGACGAAAACGTTTCGTTCGAAACGATGGCCAACATGACCGGGACAAAGGTGGCAGATGAACTTCGTGCTCGAAGCGTCGGGATCTATCAAAAGGCGCGTGATTACGCGGCGCAACGCGGCGTCATTCTAGCCGACACGAAATTTGAGTTCGGCGAGGTGGATGGGCAAACGATTCTCATCGACGAAGTGCTGACACCAGATTCTTCCCGTTTCTGGCCGGCGGCCGATTATGCCGAAGGTCGCGATCAAAAGAGTTTCGACAAGCAATACCTGCGCGATTATCTCGAAACTCTGAATTGGGACAAGACCTACCCCGGCCCGGAATTGCCGTCCGCGGTCGTGGAAAATACGCGCGCCAAATATCTCGAGGCTTACCGCCTTTTAACCGGAAGGGAATTCAGTGTCCGTTAAAACCGCTCTCATCAGCGTTTCCGACAAGAAGGGCGTACTCGAATTCGCCCAGGGACTTTCCAAACTCGGCTGGCGCATTCTCAGTACCGGCGGCACTCTTAAGCACTTGAAAGACAATGGTGTTCCTGCCGTGCAGGTCTCGGATCACACCGGTTCTCCTGAAATCCTCGATGGCCGGGTTAAGACGCTGCATCCCCGCATTCACGGCGGCATTCTCGCCATGCGCAGCAATGCAGCACACGTTCAACAACTCGGCGAACAAAAGATCGACACGATCGACATCGTGGCCGTGAACCTCTACCCTTTTCGCGAAACAGTGGCCAAACCTGGAGTGCCACTGGAAGACGCGATTGAAAATATCGACATCGGCGGCCCGAGCATGCTGCGCTCCTCGGCGAAGAATCATGCCGATGTGACCGTTATCTGTGATCCCGCCGACTATGACACCGTGCTGAACGAAGTCACCGGTTCAGGCGTAACTTCTCTGGAAACCCGCCGCCGTCTGGCGGTCAAAGCCTTCCGCTATACCGCGGATTACGATTCTGCGATTGATGGTTATCTCTCCAAGGCATTGCTTCAGGAACCCGTACTGAGGCTGAACTTCCAACCCGGAAGGCCGTTGCGCTACGGCGAGAATGATCATCAGCAGGCGACCTTCTTTCCCGAGTTCCCCGGCACAGAATCCAACCTCGGATCGGCGCGACAACTCCACGGCAAGGAACTCAGCTATAACAATCTTGTCGATGCGGACGCCGCGTTGGAAGCCGTGCGCGACCTCCATGAGGTTCCCGCTGTCGCCATCATCAAGCACATGAATCCCTGCGGCTACGCCACGGGCAAAACTCTTGCTCAGGCTTTTGAGGCTGCGTGGCAGGGTGATCCCGTTTCCGCCTTCGGTTCCGTCATCGCAGTTTCGCGCAAGATGGATCTGGCCACGGCAGAATTACTCAAGGGACGTTTCGTGGAATTGCTGATCGCCCCGGGTTTTGATGCGGACGCGTTGGATTACCTGCAGAAGAAAAGCAAGGACATCCGCTTGCTGGATCTGGGACAATTAACCGCGCCGCAACCACGCAAGGTATACAAGCATATCCTCGGGGGAATGCTGGAACAGGATCGGGATGTGGATCTCTGGCGCAAGTGGGAAAGCCCCACGGACGCCAAGATTCCCGATAGCCTGCGTCCCTTGGCCGGTTTCACGTGGCGTGCGTGCAAACATGTGAAATCCAATGCCATCGTGCTGGGTTACGAATACGAACCTGGTTGCTACACCTTGGTGGGCATGGGCCCGGGCCAACCAAACCGCATCGACTCGAATCTCAAGTTGTGCCAACCACGCGCAAAAGAGAATCTCGCACGCATGGCGGAACAAAAAGGCGTCGATTCCGAAAGCTTTGTCCGCGATGCGATGGGCCGCTGCGTCATGGCTTCCGATGCATTCTTCCCCTTTGATGACAACGTCAAGGCAGCATATGAAGGCGGCATTCGCTACATCGTGCAACCGGGTGGCAGCCTGCGTGATGCCGAAGTCATCGCAACGGCCAACCAACTTGGAATTGCCATGGTGTTCACGGGGACGCGGCATTTCCGGCATTGAAAACGGGAAAGTTTGCGGTTTATGCCGCTCAGCATTTGCCCTGTGAATACACCAATAATGCCCGTTAAAATCATCGGCGGCGGCCTTTCAGGCTGCGAAGCCGCTTTGCAATTAGCCGATGCCGGCCACGAAGTAGACCTCTTTGAAATGCGCCCGGCGGTGCAAACCCCGGCGCATAAGACGGATGGATTTGCCGAGTTGGTCTGCTCAAATTCCTTCAAAGGTTTGGCACTGACTTCAGCGCATGGACTGCTGAAGGAAGAACTTGCCCGCATGGGCTCCAAACTTCTTCCTTTGGCATTCGAGTCCCGTGTTCCCGCTGGAGAAAGCCTTGCCATCGATCGCGAAGCTTTTTCGGCCAAAGTCCGACAGGCCATTGAAAGCCGTCCCAAGATCCGAATTTACCGCGAAGAGATCCGCGAACTCAATCCAGATGAGTGGACTCTTGTGGCCACAGGACCACTAACCTCGGAAACCCTGGCACAGCAACTTTTTGCATTGATTGGTAACACGCGGCTTTTCTTTTTCGATTCCATTGCTCCCGTTGTCATGGCAGACAGTCTCGAAGACGAATTCCTCTTCGCCAAGAATCGCTGGGAAAAAGGAGAGCAACCAGACTTTCTCAACTGCCCTCTGGACAAAGATCAGTATTACGCCTTTGTAGAGGCCTTGGTGGCAGCAGACACCGTGGAAGAAAAGCCCTTTGAGCAACGGCAACTCTTCGAAGGGTGTCTGCCTATCGAAGAAATGGCACGGCGCGGTCCGGAGACTTTGCGCCACGGCCCCATGCGGCCCATCGGGTTGCGTCATCCGATCACCGGGAAAACGCCCTATGCCGTCATTCAGTTACGTACGGAGAATCGTCAAAAAACTCTCTACAATCTGGTGGGATTCCAGACGCGTCTCAAATGGGGAACGCAAAAGGACATCCTCACGAAAATCCCTGGATTACGAGCCGCAAATTTCGCACGCTTCGGCGCCATGCACCGCAATACCTTCATTGATTCGCCCCAAGTTCTCTCTTCGGCACTTCGCATCCGAAACACCCGAATCTTCTGCGCCGGTCAACTCACTGGAGCCGAAGGCTACACCGAAGCGCTTTCCACGGGCTTGTATGCAGCCTCCTGCATAAACGCTGCCATAAACAACAATGAAACGTTCCAATGGCCTGTGACGACGTGCATCGGAGCTTTGGCAAATCATCTGACCAGCCCCAATCCGGATTTTCAGCCCATGAATTTCAACTTCGGCTTGCTCTCGGTGGACCCAGCATGGCCAAAAAAGCAGCGAAAAAACCTTCAAATTGAAGCGGTTCAGCGGGCATGGGCAGGATTCAGACCTTTTTAGTCGTCCCCATTTTTTGTAGTTTGCAACTCATTGAGAAAGAAAAGGTTATGCGGTTTTTATAAGCCGCCTAAACTGGAGAATCACCATGATGTACGACGAAGAACTCATCGCCCCCATGCGGCAAGAACTGGCGGACCTCGGGATTGTCGAAACCAAAACACCTGAATCCGTGGATCAATACCTTGCCCCCGGCAAAGGCACGACCTTGGTCGTGGTGAACTCGGTGTGTGGATGCGCCGCCGCGAACGCCCGGCCCGGCGTGGCCGTTGCCATGTCCCGCGCGTCAAAGAAACCGGACAGCTCCATCACAGTGTTCGCTGGAAATGATCGCGAAGCGACCGCCAAGGCCCGCGCCTACTTCGTGGGCTATCCTCCCTCTTCGCCAACCATCACCTTGATGAAAGACGGCGAGGTTGTGTTCATGCTGGAACGACACCAAATCGCGGGACGCGACGCGGTGTCCATCGGCAATGAAGTCGCCGCGGCGTTCGCCGAATACTGCTAAATCACTTCGAAGATCGCTTCAATCTCCACGGTGGCGTTCAACGGTAACGCGTTGACCCCCACGGCAGCGCGCGCATGTTTCCCTGCCTCGCCAAAAATTTCCGTGAGCAACTCTGAAGCTGCGTTCAAAACCTTGGGTTGATCGTGAAACTCCGGAGATGATTGCACGTATCCGGTCAATTTCACCACGCGGACTACGGAATTCAATGGGATCCCGTTGCCTTCCAGCGCAGCGAGGAGGTTGAGCAGACACAACTTCGCAGCCTCACGTCCCACTTCGAGCGAAAGGTCGCCGCCCACCACACCACGGAATACCACCTCGCCATTGCCCATGGGAAGCTGTCCGGAGACAAATACCAGCGAACCGATGCGCACCACAGGCACATACCAACCTTGAGGTTTGGGCGATGCGGGCAATTCCAACTGGAGAGCTTTCAAGGCGTTGTGAGGATTCATGCGGAACAAAATAGCGATATGCCGGGGAAGTATATTGATGTCCATGTTTCATAGGGTGATTCTGATTGCCAGTTTTTGCGTCCTATGGACGGGGTGCGATCTGTTCGACTCAGGCAGCAGCCGCGAGCTCATCCCCAAACCAGACCGATTAAATCCGCAGAATGACTTGTTCAGTCAAGAATCCCTGCGTTCTTTCGTTTGGAAGGAAGGCTGGAAAAACGGGTCCAGAGATACGACCTTGACGCCGCGCACCTTCAAGATCCAGAACAATGGAGCAATCCCGGCGAATGGAGATTCTATTCGAAGCGTTGTCTTTCAAGCCGTGGATGGTTATTCCCTTCCAGGGAACTTGGCGACCAATTTGGGCCTCAATCCGACAAAGCTTTCATTCGACACGGTCACCCTTTCCGACCCCGGTCCCGCACTCACCTACCCCGACAGCCCGTATGTCGGATGGAGAACCGAGCTGACATCCGGTGACTTGCGCTTCGTGCGCGAACTGAAGGGAACAGCCACTGTTCCGTGGGGTTCTGCCTACAATGTCGAAACATGGATGTTTGCGGATACTTCTTACTGGAACGGAACGGTTACCGCGACGTACACGTACTATCTCGGTCGCTATGGCTTGGTGAAAATGCGTCTCGAGCAACCGGGGTTCAATTCCGACAATGACACAACGACGAAAATTCTTTGGCGGGAGCTCACCGCGCAATGACGCATAAACTTCAGACATTTGCGGGATATCCCTGCCTCATCTTTCCCGCTTCCCAATCGCTCGAGACACACACGGATGAATTGACTGAAAAGTTGTCGTCGTTCCTGCAACGTTGGGAAAGCCATGGTTCACCGGTCCAAGGCGGATTTGCCATACTGGAAAACCGATTCGTCGTCGTAGCCCATCGTCCCCTTGAGATATCGGGTTGCAGCCGGGATGATCTGCTGTTCTTCATGCGCGACATCGGCCAATCCATCGGCGTAGAATGGCTCGGAGCCGTGCGCGTTTTTTACAGAGATTCGGACGGCAAGATTCAAAACGTGGATCGTTTGAAGTTCAAACAACTTGCAAAAGAAGGCTCGATTACCGGCGACACCCTGGTATTCGACACGACGATACGCGAAACGAATGCCGTACTGGAAGGGCGATTCGCATTGCCCGCCTCCCAAAGCTGGCATGCCCGTCTGATGGAAACAGCCACCGCGGCCTGAATCAGAATTTCGGAAGCAAGATCGAAACAGCGATGCCGAGAAACACGGCAACGCTGACTGCAATATTGGCAAGAAAAAAATCCTGATTCAAATTGTCCAGCCCGGCGCTGCGACGGAACCGGTGGAGATAAACCAACAACGCGGCCACGATAATCAATGCGGTACGAAAAGGCCAACCTAGATGGTAGCGAATCTCCAACAATATCAAGCTGACCAACATAATCCCATGAAATAACCGGCTGAGATTCAGGGCTTTCGAAACCCCGAAGCGGGCCACCAGCGAATGCAATCCCTCCTTAGAATCGAACTCTTGATCCTGTGTGGCGTAAATGACGTCGAACCCGGCGATCCAGAATAACAGTGCGAGACACAGAAGAATCGCTTCCAATCCGAAATTTCCACGCACCGCAATCCACGCGCCCACCGGCGAAATGCCGATGGCGAGACCCAGAAACAGATGTGACCACGCGGTAAATCGCTTGGTCAGGGAATAAAAACAGACCGCGATCAGGGTGGGAATGGACAACGCAAATGCCAGCCGATTGATGAGCGAAGTGGCAACCAGGAATAGAATCGCGTTGACAACAAAGAATAACAGCACCTCCTTCCGGGTCAAGATACCGGAAGGGATGTGGCGCAAGGCGGTTCGCGGATTGCGGGCATCGATTGCGGCATCCGCCAGACGGTTGAACGCCATGGCCGTATTGCGACAGAACACCATGCATAAAACCACCAACGCGGTGACCTTCCAATCCGGCCATCCATTGGCAGCCCAAAGCAAAGAAGCCAACGCGAACGGCATGGCGAACAGTGTGTGAGAGAAGCGAACAAGACCCAGGAAATGACGGATTTTATGAGTAGGCCAGTAGGAGCTAATCATCATTCGCTCCTACTGGCCCATCTCCCGCCAGCGCCGACTGACGGGGTGATCCAAACCCAGGTGATCCAACACGCGAGCCAGTACCGTGTCCACCAAATCCTCGATGGATTGCGGCTTCAGGTAGAACGACGGGTTCGCAGGAAGTACCACAGCGCCGAGGTTCGAAAGAATTTTCTGGTTTTGAAAATGACCGGCGTGCATGGGGGTTTCGCGTGGGACCACTACGAGTGGACGGCGTTCCTTCAGGCAAACATCCGCGGCACGGGTCAACAGCGTATCGCCGATTCCATGCGCCATCTTCCCCAGACTGGCCATGGTGCACGGCACCACCACCATTCCCTGATGGCGGAAAGAACCGCTGGCGATGGCCGCAAACATATCGTCATTGCGATAAATCTTGGACGCAAGAGACGTCAATTCTTGATGTCCCTCAAATGCTATGACCTGCCGCCCGTGTTCCGTCATCACCAAATGCACTTCGGCATTGAGATCATTTAAATGACGCATCAGGCGGTGGGCATAGATGGCGCCGGAAGCGCCCGTGATTCCAATAATGAACGGATCCGACATGATGTTATGCCTTTCCAACCGGCTTCATCGCCACGACCGCATGAGCGATTCCAAAATCATAAGCCCTTGTTTGGACGTCACCAAATCCCGCCGAACGACACAGATCCGCATATTTGTCCACACCGCAAAATCCCTGCACAGATTTCACAAGATATTCATATGCGGATTTCTTGGAGCCCAGAGCCGCGCCCAAAATCGGGATGAACAACGGCGCCAATCCCCTGTAAAAAAAAATGGTAAAGCCCGTTTCGGGTCGGAAAAACTCCAACGTCAGAAATGTTCCTCCGGGTTTGAGGACCGAATGGACAGCACGAATCCCGGCTTCCAGATCATCCAGATTTCGCATTCCGAAACCGCAAAGAACCACGTCGAACATTCCGTCTTTGAACGGGAGGCTCAAAGCATCCATGACCGACAAATGCGACATTCCCTTTCTTGCGCCCATCTGCAGCATGGATTGGGAAAAATCGCCGACAATGCATGTGTCATTTGCGTGCTTCCGATTCCAGGCCAGTGAAAAGTCTCCGGTGCCGCCGCACAGATCGAGGACCAAGGCATTGGACTTCGACACTTGAAACAAGTTCACCGCTTTACGCCGCCAAACCGTGTCTCTGCCCGCACTCAAGGAATGGTTCAACAGATCATAACGCCCCGAAATGGCGTCGAACATGGAACGGACTTTTTCGGACATGAGCAGCGAGAATCTAGCTCCAGACGCAGTTTAAACCACCGTTAAAGCTTGAATTTGCTTGAAATTACGCGGATTTGGGAATACATTTTGCCCCCGTTGCCACTTTAGCTCAGTTGGTAGAGCAGAGGACTGAAAATCCTTGTGTCCCCAGTTCAATTCTGGGAGGTGGCACCATCCTCCCCTTTCATTTTCCACCGAACTTCGGGTAACTTCTTTCCATGGCTTCACCAATCAGCGCAGAAGGCATGCTCAAATTGCGCGAGGAATGGGAACAACTTTTTCGTGAAGTGCGCCCGAGGCTGTTGGAGGAAATCGCCTTTGCGGCCGCGCAGGGAGATCGATCGGAAAACGCCGAATACATCTACGGTCGCAAGAAACTCCGTGAAATCGACAAACGATTGCGTGAACTGGATGAAAAGATCAGTCGCAGCACGGTGGTGGAAGGACGTCGCAAGGACGACAAGATTTACATCGGTGCCAGAATCCGCCTGAAGAAAAAAGGCGGTGGAGAAATGACGGTGCAAATCGTCGGCAACGATGAAATCGATCCGGTTTCCGGAAAAATCTCGAAAGACTCTCCTTTGGGACAGGCCTTGATGGGACATGATCCCAAAGGTTCCATCAAGGTTCAAACGCCGAAAGGCGCGCAGGAATACTCCATCGTATCCGTGGAATATTCCTGAAATCAGAAATGATTAAGCGAGATAGGCTTGGAGAATGGACTCAACCGTTTCCAACTGACAAAAAGCGGTAAAGTCCAGACTCTTTCCAAACTCCGCGTTCAAACGCTCCAATAAATTCTTGCGTTCCGTGTAGGAAATGCGGTAATCCGTGATGAACTTGTCTTCATCCTGAATGTCTTTCGCCTCAAATCCCAGAACTTCGGCGATCATGGCGCGGACTTTTTGCGCTTTTTCGGTGTCCAAATCACACTCCGTAGGTCAAAGACGGATGTAAAGTAAGTTCTCCCCACGGGAAAGACGAGGAATTTTTTCGCTTTCCAGCGTTTTTTCGACTTGTTTCAGGGAAGTAACGGAAGATGGGGTTGGGTCTGGCGACTCCCACCAAGATCCAGCAAACTGAAAAGCAACGAGGGACACAAAACCGAGAAAGACGCTTGTGGTTCCAACACATGCAGAACATCCCCCGCAGCCGCAATATCCCTTAATGATTTGGAATCCAAGGCGTTAAAAGACAAGCCCCGCAAGGGAATGATTTCTCCGGTGTTGTCATCCACGGCATCCAGGGTCACTGGAGCAGGGAGACTGAAGGTTCCTCGAGCGGCCGCAAAGCCCCCCGTTGGAATGCTTTGTGCCAAGGGGTGCCTGAGCAGACGCAAGGCTTCGTCATCTGTGAACTTGGAAACGCGCAACCCGAACGGCGTGCCTTCATCATGTGCACGAGCCTTTAAGGAATCGAGAAGGCTTTGTTCGGAAACCGTTCCTGACACATCCACCTTAACCACACCAGGAAAACCACCACCATAACGCCAATGGCCATTTTCCCTGGAAGATTCGGATTGCAAAGGCAGCTTGCCGCGATAAAAATCGACTAAACGACCGTTTTCAACCAATGAAATATCTTCCGCTGTCTGCCCTTGGTGATCGAAGGCATAGCTCCCAAACAATTCTTTATCGTTATAGCGCCGCATGCCCGGGACATCACGCACTGAGAAGTTGTCCGGAAGATATTTGCGTCCTTGCAGGCTGAGCAGGAAAGGCTGTTCCGTGTTTTCACCGAGAGGAGCTCGCAATCTGTTTTGGGGATCGAGCAAGGTATGCTGAACGACTTCGCCAGCCGCGCTCCCCGCGAACAACACCGGGCCCCTGTAAAACCCGACGGGTGGCGATTGACGCAACTTGTCCATCCGCTGAACCAATGCCTTCAAACTGTCTTGCAAGGTCTCAAAAGACACTGATTTTTTCGAAAGACTGTCCCGCGCTGCAATCCGCAGATAATCCCATAGTGGCGCACCGTCCTGCGCCTGGCACAACAATGCGGCCAGCAAGGCATTTTCCTGCAGTGATTGGATATAGGTGGCGCCTTCCGAATCGACGTAGTAAAAGGTGGTGTAGAAGTATTGATAACCCACACGTGACTCTGATAACCAGCCATAGTCCGCAAGCACGCCACTCAACTTACGGCATAATTCCACCCAGACTCCGGTATCGGGAGGGATGATGGGATCGATGTCCTGCTGTTGCAGCACTTTCTGCTTCGACCAATCCGGCAAGGCATCCATACCATGATGGCTGGCGAGAAAGGATTGTTTTTGCGCCAGTTGTTCCAACGCAACTTTGTAGCGCGCATCGGTCTGGGCCCACAATGCCTGGCGCAATAGCAGGGTATCGTTCCCCTGCGGAATCGGAGCGCTCAAACGAGGCCCGCCTACGAAGCCACCGACGTACTGGGACTGATCGTGTTCGTAGGAACCTACTCGTAAATCGACATCGACGAGCCGCAAGGGTTCGGGGTTCGCTGTCTCAACAGCGCCCATGGACGCTTCGATGCGATATCCTTGCACATCCCAAAGCATGTAGCTGAGGAAATAAGGTCCTTCTTGCCCCTTCAACCGGAGACTATCCATCGAACGGTGCAGTTCGGATTGCATTGCCCGAATCAGCAAAGTGTCCGGAGGCTTGGGAGTGAAACCCATAGCCACTGAAGCCGCGGCAATCATCCAGAACAAAAATCTCACGGCGCTCTCCTCGGAGGAGCCAACAGGGGCGGAAGATTCTGGTCTTTTGCCCGTGTCTCAAACTCCATGGAACGCAGCAACAACGAAGGGGATATTGCCGACACGGGAATCCAACCCGACTCCGCGCCACAGTGTCCGTTAAACACCGCAGGATCGTCCCCCGCCGCAACGATCTGGCTGAGACTCGCCAAGGGGGTACCCACTGCGTCCACGCCACGAACCACCTCGTCAGGTTGCCCATCCGCGAAAACACGCGTCGCATACAAAGGTTCCACACGAAAACTTTGCGGCACATCACGCGTGGTGTAAGTGAAACCTCCGGAGATGTCATGGAGTATCAAGCCGAAAGGCTTGCCTTGCTGGCGCAACAATGATTTCAAACTGTCGCGCAAGATCGCGAAGGATTGGCCATGCGTAGCGGAAAGGAGCGTATTTCCCATGCGGGCCACCACGGGCAAACCGAGATTGGCGCGACCGTGCCCATTGGAAGCGCCGTTCGCCCCTCCCCTTGCGGACACCACGGAGCGTCCGAGAAGAAACCCCTTGAACGTCCCATTTTCCATGAGCAAAGCGCGTTGCCCCGGAACACCTTCATCATCGAAACGGTAAAACCCGTTTAGAGCCTGCTTGCCAAATGTCTCGAGCGATGGATCATCCACAATGGAGATTTGCGGATTGGCAATTCTCTGTCCCACCTTGGATACAAAGGTCTGTCCCTCGTCCACAGCTTTTTGCCGGTGACCCTCCACACGATGACCGAAAACTTCATGCACAAATACACCGGCGGCTTGATTTTCCAGAATCACAGGTCCGGCATAGGTTTCCATCACGGGCGCTTTCCGCAAAGTATCGAGACGCGCCATGAGCAACCGCACCGCGGCGCTCAAGGTATCCGCGGAAAAATCCAGAGGCGCGTCGCGGAAGCTGAAATCCTTGTACAACCAAAGAATCATTCCATCCTCGGCCTTGGTTTCCACGTAGATCGCAATACTTCCGCGCATTTCGCGCTCCGCGATCAGTGCACCTTCGGTGGAGATAAACCGCCTCAACACCGTTCCGTAATTGAAATCAATCTGGCTGGAATAAATCTGTGGATCTGAAGAGAACAAGGCGGAGGCACGGAGAATACGGGCATACAGGGAATCCAAAGCCTTGCGCGCCGGAAGAACAGCCGCAGGAGCCATCGTCGATCGAACGGGAACCGTATTGGCGAAATCAAGTCCGGTGTCCCCTGCATCCGGGCGCACCCCCACGTTGGCCCGAATTTTTGAGAATTGATCCCGCGCCGAGCGATAGGCGTAATCCGTGGCGATACGCAGTGATTTACGCCAGTATGCTTCGTTCCCCTCCAAAGGCCACGGTACATTTTGATAGCCCGACCACTGGACAAAATCAAGGTTTTCTCGGATGGGGTGCGTATTATCAAAAGCAGATCCGCCCACCCGGACTTCGGCACCGAAGGCACGTGAACTATGGCGGCTGTCCCGAACCACCCCTCCCTTGTTGGCGCTGAACTCCACAACATCCGTGTCGTGAACGCGGTAAGCGATGAAATAGGGCCGCAGGGAGTCCAGTTTTTTAAGCTCGGCAAAATTGCGTTGCTGTTCCCTCTGGAGAAAGAGCGACAGCTTATCGGCCTGTTCCGTCTTGCATAAAACAGGGAGAGCCCCTAAAAGCAGGGCAAAACGCAGGAATGAAAACATGCAGGAGGGCAAATTATAAAACGAACTTGCCTGCGAGTCTCTTTGGGGTATGAAACAAAGGATGTTCGTGCAGCCAAGCCTCAAGATTCCATGAATCAGTCTTTGAATCCGCACTTTCAAGCATCGTTCCGAATCCCGACGATTCTTCTGCCGCTTTCAATCCAGTTTCCAGTTCAAACGTTTCCTGTAGCTGCACCGCCACACAACCCATGGCCCGCAGATGCTCAGCCAGATATTCCTGTTCCGATTGTCCCGGCGTGGGCACCATGAGGACGTTCTTCTTTCCCAACCCCGCCAGTTCCATGACCGTGGTATAGCCGGAGCGGCAAACCACCCGTTCTGCCGTAGCCATGAATTGTGTCAATGCTTTACCGGGGAGATGATCGAAAATATTGAGATCATCGGACCGGGGCTGCAGGAACGAACGGCTGTTCGCCCCTACAGCCCCGGTCGCTGGCAATCCACGGACCAATACCCGGGTACCAGACGTTTTTTCTAATGACCTCATCAACCTTTCTTCAAACAATGTCCGTTGTGGTTCTGGTCCGCTGACGATTGCGAGAACGTCCAACTTGAGTTGTTCGGATTCCCCCATTTTTAAGGGCACATTCCATGGGAGATTATCCGGACGAAAGCGGCAAAGTGGATGGATATAACGGACTTGAGTCCAATCGAAAGAAACATGTCCCAACTTGCCGGATAAATTTTTCGCGCCAGGAAAATCAGGAACCCAAATCTCGCTGAAACCTTTCAACAAAAACCGATTCAACCATAAAACCAAAGGTGACAACAAAGCGACGAGCCAACGCGGCCCCGGCGGAATGATTTGCAATTGATGTGTGATAAAAACACACGCCGTCTTACGACTGCGAACCCCATAACGACTGTCTGAAATAATCCGATCAATTCGATATTCTTTGATCAACCGACTGACTACAAGCCGTTCGCGTAACATCGATACGATGAAAAAAGGGAGCTGTACTAACAGCCAAAGCGGAAGCAACGCGCGCGACTTGGTATAGCGCATCGCATAGGATGGAAGGACCACGGATTCCAGTTCAGGGAATTCATTGCTCAGCAAATTTTTCCCTGCGCCATTTGCGGCAAGCACCACTTCATGCCCCATACCGTGCAAAGTGCGAATAATGGGAATGCAGCGAGTGGCGTGCCCCAATCCCCAGTCCAGCGGTGCGACGAGGATTCTCATCGGCTTCCCACCGCCGAAAGCAACAGGGATTCCACAGCCGGGTAAACGGCCTGCCAATATTTTTCCCGTTCAGCGTCCCAAACCCGCCGGGCCGTGATGAAATGATCTTCAGGTAGAGGATTTAGTTCCGGTTTATAATGGTAAGGCAATTCAAGGGTAAGCAAGTGCACCGAATTCTTCATCGCTGTGCGACAAAATGTTCCCAAGCTACCCGGCAAAAACGATCCTGAATCCGGCATTTTCATTCTGAACAAACTACGGTGATGAGGATGCAATCTCTCCCAAAGACTTCTACCCCACTTATACCCTTCTTCCCCATCCGCATCGATTTCGCTGAGCGCCCAATGGAGGCTTATGATGCGCGCAGGTTTTCCATGAGAGAGTAAATCATGCAACAGACGAGATTCCGGTTCGGATAAGGCGTGCGGGCCAGGTGGTTCATCCGCATCGGCGCTCCAGAGTCCCGGGAAATTACGGTTCAAGTCCACTCCACGGGCATTATGACGCGTATTGCGTTCATAGCCATCTGGGTTTAACACTGGTAGAACCGCTGTCGCGCCAAGACCCTTTCCATTCCCCAAATGACATTCGATAAAATGCTCAAGGAAAGGTACGGTGGCACGCTCATCTCCGTGAGTCCCACCCAAAATCAAAGTCCATCCACCGGCCCCAACTTTTCCCGAATCAAAATTCGCATAAGCGCGAATGATGCGCCCTTCATGGGATTTTCCCAGCTCATTCCATCCCGGTTGCAGCATCGTCATCGCAGGATATGTTAAAAATTATGTTCCATCCATGCTGCGCTCCTACGCCGCCCGGAAATTCCTCCCTGCCCGGCGTGTATTCAGAACCGGCAGGGATGCCAAACCTGGTGTCGAAAACGTCTTTCTGGTATTGGAACAGAATGGAACCTTGGGTTATGGTGAGGCCAGCCCCAACCGATACTTCGTAGAAAGCGTCGAAGACGTTCAACTGAGATTATTGGGCCTTGCCGATTTTCTGAAACAACAGACCTTACGCTCCTTTGAAGATGTCGCACGAATTTGGAGCGAAGCAAAGGACATTCTTTTTCCCTCAAAAGCGGCAATGTGCGCCGTGGATTTGGCCTTATGGGATTTGTGGGGAAAACTCCTCCAAAATTCTTCGTGTGACATCGCAGGTTTCGGAGTGGCCAAGTCCCTGAAAAGCGCTGTGACCTTGAGCGTCTCTCATGCAGAAGATCTGAATGCACGGATCTCCGAAGTTTCTACTTACCCCTTGATCAAAGTGAAGATGGATTCGAGTGCCGATCTCACCCCCTTGAAAAAACTTCGTGCTGCCGGAGCAAAACGCCTGTTGGTAGATGCCAATGCCAGTTGGAGCCCTGAACAATGCCTGCGTCTTCTTCCCGAATTGGAAAAGCAGGGAGTGGAGGCTGTAGAACAGCCGTTACCTCCAGCTATGGACGCCGAGATGGAAAAGATCTTACCTGCCTCTCCCCTGCCGTTAATCGCGGATGAAAGCTGCGTGACTCCGGAAGACGTGGAACGCATGGCGGGCCGTTTCTCAGGTATCAACATCAAGCTGGTCAAATGCGGAGGATTGACTCCCGCGCTGACGATGCTTGAAACAGCCCGGCGACTCCAGCTGAAAGTCATGACTGGTTGCATGCTGGAATCAAGCTTGTTGATTTCAGCCGGTGCCATTGTGGCGCAAAAGGCGGACTGGGTCGATCTCGACGGCAGCTGGCTATTGGCTGAAGATCCCTTTCAGGGTCCGGTTTTTGAGTGTGGAGTACTCACTCCGATTTCAAACCCTGGTTTGGGAGTGGCGCTCCGTGATAAACCGGATATCTTATGAGCATGCTGACATTATTGACTCGTGGCAATCCCACTCTTGCGCAACGTTCGGAAACTGTTGAGGACATTCTCAATCCGGAATTTCAAACCTTTCTCGACGATTTGATTCAAAGCGGCGAGGACAATATGGGGGTGGGCATCGCGGCACCGCAGGTAGGCAAGAACCTTCGCGCCTTCATCCTCGCACCCAAGCCCTCCAAACGCTATCCAAACGCTCCGGAAATGCCACCAATGCCCATCATCAATCCGGAAATTCTTGGAACCTTCGGACCGATTGAAAAGGATTGGGAAGGTTGCCTGAGCGTCCCGGGCTTCCGCGGCAAGGTACCACGTTCACATGGCCTTCACGTCCGCTTTCTGGATCGCACTGGGGCCTCACACACAATGTCGTTGGAAGGATTCGTGGCCCGCGTGTTCCAGCACGAACTGGATCACCTTGATGGCATCCTGTATCCTGAAAGGATGGACAAGGAAGACAGGTTGCTGGATTTGGATGAATTCTTCGCCGAAACCGGGGTCCGCGTTCCGCGTTAAGCCTTGGCAGGCTCGGGAGCCGGTACCGTCATGCGGATACGCTCGATCTTGTTGCCATCCATCTCGACGATTTCGAACGATAGCCCCTTGTAACGCACCACGTCTCCCTTGCGGGGCACGCGGCCGTGGACATAAAGAATGAAGCCGCCCAAGGTGTCGATCTGAACTTCTTCGTCGTCGGGCTGCAGCTCAATATTCAGCTCTTCTTTGAGGTCATCGAGCGATACAATCGGGTCAACGGCATAAATCCCGTTTTCAATCCGGCGAATCTTCAACGTCTCCACCTCATCCTCATCGTGGATTTCTCCCACGATTTCCTCGAGAATGTCCTCCAGAGTCACAATACCGGAAGTGCCGCCATATTCGTCTACGACGACTGCCATGTGCGCATGCTTCTGCCGGAACTCGCGCAATAAATCCCCAATCTTTTTGGTGCGCGGCACGAAGTTGGCCTCGCGTAAATGATTCTGTAACTGGAAGCCTTCCTTGGCCGAGGATTCGGGAAGGCCCATCAAGTCCATCACGTGCAGGATGCCCTTGATGTGATCGATGTTTTCCTCGTACACCGGGATGCGGCTGAACTTTTCATGGGTGATGAGTTCCATGACCTCCGCATAACCGGATTGAATGTCGAGCGACACCACGTCCACGCGGGGCGTCATTACTTCCTTGGCCTGGGTTTCACGGAGGTCAAAGATGGAGCGAATCATCTCCTTTTCCTCTTCCTTCAACCCGCTGCGATCCGGATTTTCATCCTCCTGCTGGGACTGAAGATGACTGATTCCGGTCTCCCCCAAAAAACTGAGACTCGGTTCGTGTCCCAAGCGACGCAACAACGTTTGGTTCAGCCCGTAGATGGCACGACCGACGCCGCTCATGAACATCAATCGGTAAATACGGTGAAGATACAGCGCCAAACCACCCAAGGAAGGGGCAAATGCCTGCGATAGCAACGGTACCAACCAGTGTGTGGTGAGGTACACGGCAATACCCGAAAAAACGAAAGACCAACCCCACGACATCCCGAAAATTTTCAGTAACACGGAGGCTCCGAAGAACAGCGCCAAGGCATCGAACAAAAACCGCCCCACGCTCAAGGCCTCAAAAAAACCCGGCTTCTTCCATTCGTTGGAAGCGCGCTCGATCAATTCCTGCAATCGAGGTGTATCACCGGACAGAGCCAAATCCAGATTCTGTTTTTGGTAAAACCCCAAAACAGTCTTGATACCGCTCAAGACCCCGCTAAGGGCCAGCGCAAGAACAAAAAGAAGGAGGGATATACCTGCTGAGGGAAGGTCCATGCGATTCCTAGGGAACCCTGAGCCATCCCTCTTGAGGTCTGCCGGAAGGGTCAGAGTCCATAGAGGATGAAGCCAAATATACTTCGGGCCTGACCCTGCAAAAGTGGCAGAAATCTTGGCCAAATAAGGGAAATTTTCAGGATTTTAAGTAAAAATCCTCTTTTTTTCGCATAATTAACCGATCCCGGGTTTTAAGATGATCATACCCGCAGATATGCAATAGCCCGTGGACCACTAACCGACGCAATTCTTCGAAATAAGTGTTTTTGAAGCGCTTGAATTGACGTTTGGCCTGAGCATTGGAGATAAACACTTCGCCGGCAAAGTCCGGTTCTTCCCACCCAAAGGAAAGGACGTCTGTGACCCGATCCAGTCCACGGTATTGACGGTTCAACGTCCGGACGTGAGAATCCGGACAGAAAACAATGTTGACCTGGCCTTTGAGTTTCTCCCCGCGAACCACGCGCCGGGCCAGTTTCAACAAATCATTCCGACGCGGAACTTTTTCTCCGGCTTCGCAATGAAGAGAAACCCCAGAGGCCAATGGTTAGTCCTCTGACTCGGAACCGGAAGCATTTCCGGCATCACCCGCGCTCCAACGCGTGAGGATTTCGCAAATCTTCTGCGCCTGTGCCGGAGACGAGATGGTGAACTTGCTCTTGACGCGATATTCGCCATTCTGTTTTTGATAGCGGCGAATGGCATACTTTGGAGTCTTGAATTGCCCGGAAGCCTTGTCCAAATCCTGATACTTGAACATCAAAGTGGACCAAGTTCCCTTGGTGAGCACTTCCTTGTCCAGTTCCTTCACCAGCAATACGCCATTTTCATCCTGAAAATTGATCGTCAATTCTTCGACCGTACCCGCCATGATTCCTCCGATTTATCGCGTCAATTGGGGCCTTAACTTAATAGCCCGATCGATTTTGGTAAAATTGTCCTCCCATGCCGACGGATTTGGAACTCTCCCGCATTCATGCAAAACTCGGTAACAACGAGCGACTGACTTCCGAAGACGCCCTCGTTTTATACCAAAAAGCTCCACTGGAATGGCTTAAAGAGCGCGCCTCTGAATCGCGTCAAAAAAAGCATGGCGAAGAAGCGTACTACAACCGCAACATCCATTTCGAGCCCACTAACCTTTGTGTTTACGCCTGCAAATTTTGCGCGTTCTATCGTCCGCCGAAATCCACGGAAGCTCAAGGGGCTTGGGATTACTCCTTCGAGGACTTGAAAAACAAACTCGACCGTTATCCCGTTGGAAGTTTGACGGAAATCCATATCACGGGAGGCGTGCATCCGGATCGCGGCGTGGAATACGGTGAAGCATTGTGTTCATTTATCAAAGCCACCCGACCCGAATTACACGTCAAAGCATTCACCGCCGTGGAGATCGCCTACTTCGCAAAGAAGAGTCGCGTCACTCTGGCTGAAGCGTTGGGGCGATTGAAGAGCTCCGGATTGGATTCCATTCCTGGCGGCGGCGCGGAAATTTTTGATCCCGAAGTCCGTCGTGTCATTGCCGGAGGCAAGGCCCCGGCCCATCAATGGCTGGAAGTTCACGAGTCCGCGCATCAACTCGGCCTGTTGTCGAACGCCACCATGTTGTACGGCCATGTTGAATCCTACGCACATCGCGTGGATCACATGTTGCGCTTGCGGGAACTTCAGGATCGCACAAACGGATTTAAATCTTTCATTCCTCTACGTTACCGCAACGAAGCCAATGCGCTGAGCCGCCTCCCCGAAGTGACGCCGGAAGAGGATTTGCGCAACTACGCCGTGGCCCGTCTGTTTCTGGACAACATCCCACACCTCAAAGCCTATTGGGCCATGCTGGGATTGGAACTCGCGACCGAAGCATTGGATTACGGAGTCGATGATCTGGATGGAACCGTGGACGATACAACCCGGATTTACTCCATGGCTGGAGGGCCTGACCATCCGACGGCCTCCGTGGAAATCCTTGAAAAAGCCATTCGTTCGAAGGGTCGCGTGCCGGTTGAACGCGATTCCGGGTACCAAAAGCGCGTTTTTCTTGAATCCTGAAGGGATTAAACCTACCTTTACCCGTCCCAAAAGGAATTTGTTCAGGAGCCGTCATGCCACAGATCAAGGGAAAACGCGTCGTCATCACTCTGGAATGCACCGAGGCTCGCGCCGCCGGAATGCCTCCCTCACGCTACATGACCACCAAGAACAAGTCCAAGCAACAAGGGCGTCTGGAAAAGAAGAAGTACAACCCCTTCATGAAGAAGCATACGCTGCACCGCGAGGTCAAGTAAGCGTTCCGCGATGAGGCGCGTGTAAACCATGGCCTCCATCTTTACCCGAATCATTCAGGGGGAAATCCCCTGCGAGAAAATCCTGGAGAGCGATCTTTTTTTCGCTTTCCTGGATATTCGTCCCATTGCTCCCGGCCATACCTTGGTGGTTCCGAGAATCGAAGTGGATAATCTCTTCGACCTGAATGCCGAGTACCTTGAGGAGATGCTGCCGTTCGCGCAACGGATTTCCAAAGCCCTTGCCCAATCCGTATCCTGCCGCCGCGTGGGTTTGATGGTCGCCGGTTTTGAAGTGCCGCATGCACACCTGCATCTGGTTCCCATCCAGCAGGAAGGCGACTTGAGTTTCAGCAAGGCCAAGCCTGCGAGTCGCGAAGAGTTGGCTACAGTGGGCGAGAAGATTCGGAGCATGTTGTGAATCTGCCCATCCGTCCCCGCCGTAACAGAAAAAATGCCGCCCTTCGTGCCTTGGTGCGCGAAACCATTCTCTCGCCGTCGAATTTCATCCTTCCCCTGTTTGTCATGGAAGGGAAGAACGAGAAGTCCGCGATTCGCTCCATGCCCGGAGTTTTCCGCGTGAGCCGCGACCTTGTGGTGGCTGAAGCCAAGCGCGCCCGGAAATTGGGCATTCCAGCCGTGGCTTTATTTCCCGTGATCGCAGACAGGAAAAAAGACAAGCGCGCCACGGAGTCGAAAAACCGGGATGGGTTGCTCCAAAAAACCATCCGTGATCTGAAAAACGCCGTTCCCGAAATCGCCGTCATCACGGATGTGGCGATGGATCCCTACTCCAGCGATGGACACGATGGGTTGGTAAAGAGCGGAAGCATTCTCAACGACGAAACCTTGCCCATTCTCGCGGACATGGCCTTGAATCAGGCCCGCGCCGGCGCGGACATTGTAGCGCCTTCCGACATGATGGACGGACGTGTGGGATACATCCGACAGGCGTTGGACAAATCCGGATTTACGGACACCGGCATTCTCGCTTATTCGGCCAAATATGCTTCCGCGTTCTACGGACCTTTCCGTGAAGCATTGGACTCGGCGCCCAAACATGGCGACAAGAAGACCTACCAAATGGATCCGGCCAATCGTCGCGAAGCTCTGCGCGAAGTAAAGCTCGACGTGGCCGAAGGCGCGGACATGGTGATGGTGAAACCCGCCCTGCCCTACCTCGACATCCTCTCCGACATCAAAACTGCAGTAGATGTTCCTGTGGCCGCCTATCATGTGAGCGGAGAATACGCCATGATCAAAGCCGCAGGCAAGCTGGGATGGCTCGACGCCGATAAAGCCATGATGGAATCCGTACTGTCCATCAAACGCGCCGGAGCCGACATGATTCTGACCTACGCAGCGGTTGAACTGGCGGAATCCCTTTCGTCTTGATCCCCACGAGACATGTTCCTCGTCGTTCATCTCTACATCCATGCGGGCATGGAAACGGCATTTCAGGAACACGAACGGCAGGCTTTGAGAATCTTCCGCAAACACGGCGGCCAAGTCATTTCCGCGTTTCGTCCCACACCCGGTGACAAACCACAACCCGACGAAATCCACGTCCTCGAAATCCAATCCGCCTCACACTTCGAAGCCTTCCAGAATGATCCGGAACTTTTAACGCTTTCGGAACTGCGGACCCGGGCCATCCGCAAAACGGAAGTTTTTGTGTCGGACAAGATAATAGATTACCCCTGACCATGCTCACCGATCTCCATCTTCAGAAATACCTGCAAGGACTGCTCTCCGAGGAAGAGGAGAAAAACGTCGAAGCCTTGCTGGAGATCAATCCTGATCTGAAAAAGCGATTGCAGGAACTCGAGGAGCGCCCTTCGGTCGGTCGGCCGATGTGGGAACGGAAACGTCTGGGACGGCACGCGAAACGTGGAAGTAGCGTGCGCTATGCCACGGTACTGCCCGCATTGCTGATTCTCCTCCTTATCGTCGTCCTCTCTTCGCATTGGTTCGGGAAACCCGGCGGCAATTCCACCTTCATCCATGCCGGAGGCAACGCCACTTCTGTGGAGCTTCTCTACAATGCGCCACAAGGCTGGCGTTATATCGACGCCGGCTTCAAGCCGGGCGATTCGCTGACGTTCACGGTGCGGGATACGGGAAAATACACCGTGCGAGTGTTCGGCATTTATTCCGGCATGCCGGAAGCGGTCGCAAAAGAAATTTGGAGTTCACCGGAAGGCCTGCGGTTTGGAAGTCAGGACGCGGAACCGATCTTTTCGTCGCTTCCTGCTTCTGATTCCACGCGCCCCCGTTTTCTGGCCGTTGTTTTTGACACAACCACGTTGACATCGCTTGTTCCGGAAGAGCTGCCGCAACTTCTCCGCAACGGCGGAGGCGGTGGTCGCATCCCCGGCTTTCGCTATCAAGTCTTCCGCGTTCCCGAATCAGATCAATAACTCTGGGAACATATTTCCTTTGTTATCAAGGGGTTAAAAACTGAGCGTTGGTTTTTAAAAGCACTTCCTTCTGCACCCTTCGACTGCGCTCAGGGTGCGTTCTTTTCGCTGGCTGAGCGGTGGTTCCTGAGCCTGTCGAAGAAAGTCGAAGCCAGCGACTGCTTGACATGTGCTATTCGCAAGGATACCTTGTCGCCGCAAATGGCTGAAACCCGCGAAAAAAAGGACAAAACCGCCTACGACGAAGACAGTATCAAGTCGCTGGACTGGGTCGAACATATCCGCCTCCGCCCCGGCATGTACATCGGAAAACTCGGCAATGGTTCCGCGCCAGATGACGGGATTTATGTCCTGTTCAAGGAAATCGTGGACAACTCCGTGGACGAGTACATCATGGGAGCAGGCAAAGAGATCGACATCTCGCTCGCTGAAAACGGGACCATGTCCATCCGCGATTACGGCCGAGGCATCCCGCTGGGCAAGGTGATCGAATGCGTCTCCAAGATCAACACCGGTGGGAAATATGAAGGCGAAGCCTTCAAGAAATCCGTGGGGTTGAACGGCGTGGGCGCCAAAGCCGTCAACGCCCTGTCCTCGGGTTTCACGGTGCGCAGTTTCCGCGACGGCCGCACGCGTGGCGCGGTCTTTGCCAAAGGCAAGCTGACTCAGGACGAAAAGGAAAAGTCCTCGGACGAAAAGAACGGGACTTTGATGAGCTTCTCGCCCGATCCGCTGCTCTTCCCCAAGTTCCGCTGGGAAAACGAGTTCCTCGAAGAGCGGATCCGCTATTACACCTATCTGAACGCCGGGCTCACGCTCAACTTCAACGGACAGAAGTACACCTCCAAGGGCGGTCTGTTCGATCTGCTCACACACCACACTGACGACACCATCCGCTACCCCGTCATCCATTTCAAGGACGATGACATCGAAGTCGCGTTGACGCACGACGGCAGCTACGGCGAACGGTATTTCTCCTTTGTGAACGGCCAGTTCACCACCGAAGGTGGCACGCATCTGGCGGCCTTCAAAGAAGGTGTGGCCCGCGGCTGCAAAGACTTCTACCGCAAGGAAATCGACTCGGCGGATGTGCGCGCGTCCATCGTGGGCGCGATTTCCATCCGCATGCACGAGCCGGTGTTCGAATCGCAGACCAAGACAAAACTGGGTTCTGTAAATGTGGATGTGGACGGGCCAAGTATGCGACAGTTCG
>OMJM01000010.1 GCA_900299345.1 bacterium
CGGCAGAGACGTGCTAAAGATGAAACCACGGCCGAAGTTGATGAGGTATTCCACGGTTTCCGCCGGACCCGACAGGTAGGCCCCGAAACTTCCCAACGCCTTACCAAAGGTTCCCATCAGGATAACTCGATCCGGAAGACCGGGCCACGTCTTGAAATCAAAAACAGAATAGCATCCTGTGGAATGCGCTTCGTCCAGCAATAGCCAGAATCCGTGGCGTTTTTGCAACTCCGCCAATTCTTCCAATGGGGCGAAATCGCCATCCATGCTGAACAAGGTTTCCGTAACCACCAATCCACCCTGTGCGGGCTGATGCTTCTTCAACAGTTCCTCGAGATGCTCCAAATCGTTGTGCCGGAAGCGATGGAAGGGTTCGCGAGACAATCGCAGCCCCTCCGCCACACTGGCATGCGCCAATTTGTCGGCAAAGACGCCACCCAAAGCATCTCCCAGTGCAGGAACTACGGTGACATTGGCTTGAAAGCCGCTGTTGAACAACAAGGCTTTACCCAAGGGTCGATAGCGTATCACGGCTTGCTCAAGCTCTTCATGCAGTTTCAAATTGCCGCCGAGCAGACGCGAGCCTCCGCTTCCGGTTCCCGCTTCCTGCAACGCCTTCAATGCCCGTTCGCGCAACAACGGATGCCCCGCCAAATCGAGGTAATTGTTGGACGCACAATTGAGGCGAGTGATGCCATTGCGCACAATGAATTTTGAGGGGGCTTCGAACGCCGAGGGCAAGGAACGAAAGAGTCCTTGCTCACGCTGCCGCCGCAACGCGGCGGCGAATGGATTCACGTCCGGGACCACGATGCGGAAAGCCCATCCGCAAGAGAACGCGAAAAAAGCAACGCCACGGCTGGAGGCAACGGCAAGCGTTTATGCAAACCGGGACAATAAGGAACGAGCCCCAGATAAGGAGCCTCAATCAAATTTTTCAACATGGACACATTGTCGGCGTGGATGGAAGGAAGTTCCGGCGTCGTTTGCGACATGGCAAAACCGGCAATGCGAGCGCCTCGTGACGTGACGAACTGTGCCGTCGCACGAGTTTGATGCAAGGTCCCCAGTCCCGGCGGACAGGCTATGACGCAAGGCCATGAACCCTTGGCTGCGAAATCCGCAAGAGACAGGCCGTCACGTGTGTAAGGAGAAGCCGCACCCCCCGCGCCTTCGATGATCAACAAATCACAACGTTCGGCAGCCATGGCGGTCTGCTCCAAAACCCATTCCGGATCGATCCACGCACCCGCTCTTTCGGCCGCCAGATGGGGTGATACCGGGTCGGGAAAGATGTACACGGTGGTGGGAGCACATACGCCGGGAATGGCAGCATCTATCCATTCCGCGTCACCTTGCATAAGCTCGGAGGACGGAAGTCGCGACCCGCATTGAACCAGCTTGACATACGCGGTTTGAAGTCCAGCCTCGCGAGCCCAAAGCAAAGCCGCGAGGGATACCGCGGTCTTGCCCACTTCAGTGCCTGTACCGGTAATGCAGAGAATCTTTCCCATGGAAAATAAGTACGTATTTAGACGGTTTCCGGGGACAACAAAATCATCTTTTTTAATGGGCTTTTTTCCCTGTACCCCTTTGCAAAAACATTAAGATTAATGCGCGTTGTGTCAACACCTTATGACAGCATGTGAGGCCCACTCACCAGGCTTGGGAGTCGGATTGTGACCGATGATTTCCTGAAAACCCTGAAGATCCAATACATCGCCCAATTAAGGGAGCGCAGGAGTGAAATGCTTGACTTTCTGGCCTCATGCGAGCACGGCATGCCGGGGCCGGAAATGAAGGACAGCATGAGGCAACGCGCACATAGCTTCGTTGGTTCCGGCGCGACTTATGGATTCAACGGCATCTCGGACGCGGCAAAAGAACTTGAAGCGGAGCTTGATCCGAACCTGAAAACGGGATCCAACAGACTGGCCGATCTGACCCGGGTGTTGCTGGGTGCTTGTGATCGCGCCATGGCAAGTCCGATCGCCATGGGCGACACCACGACTGTATCCGAAGCACCGATCCCACCGGATGTCAATCGTCCCTTACTGTTGATCGTGGATGACGATCCTGCCATGACTGCAATCCTTTCCGCTTCGCTCAAGAACGACGCGGAAATCACCGTAGTCACGGATGGACATGCGGCTCTCGATTCCATTCGCGCAAGGCGTCCGGATCTCGTACTGCTCGACGACAACATGCCGGGAATGTCGGGCATGACCGTCATGGAGCTTCTCCAACTGGACCCTGTATATCGCACCATCCCCATCATCATGCTCACCGCCGGGGATAATCCCCACACCGTCATGCGGGCCATGACGGCCGGTGTGCTTGATTACATCCGCAAGCCTTTCGATCCTCCTGTGTTGGCAGGCAAGGTGCGCACCATGCTTCAACGGAGCGGCACGACCTTGCTCATCGCCGACGACGATCCCTCGATTCGCGATCTGCTGGCATACAAGTTCCGCATGAGCGGCGTGCGCGTGCAGATTGCCTCGGACGGGGAAGCCGCCCTGGAGTTGGCCATCAAACACAAACCCCGGATTGCCATACTGGATCAAATGATGCCGGGGCTGAATGGCACCGCTGTTCTTCAAAAATTGCGCGAGCACGAAAACACCCGGAATATGCCGGTGATTTTTCTGACCGCCAAGCGCCGCGAGCAGGACATCCTCGAAGGATTCCGCATGGGTGTGGCGGATTATATCGTCAAACCGTTTCTTCCGGAGGAAGTCGTGGCGCGCTGCTTCCGGGTATTGGGATTCTCAGAGTCCAAAAAAGCATGAGGCTTTTTCATCGCTTCGCGCAGCTCTGGCTTGTCACACTGTGCAGCTTCGTTCCTTGTCAATTATTTGCGGCAGAGGAAACCTCCGATGGTTTGGAACGAGCACGGCACGAAGCCGAAGCGGGTCAGTATGACAGCGCCCTGAGTTCCTTGCAGCGAATTCTGGCAAAAGACTCCCTGAATTTTGATGCGAGGCTCTTGCGTGCCCGCGTCCACGCATGGAGCAAGGATTATCAAGCCGCTGGAGGTGAATTGCGGCGTTTGGCCGCGAAACATCCCGAGAATGCGGAGGTCCATCTCGCCCAAGGCTATCTCTACTATTACCAGAGTCAATGGAAAGAGGCGAAATCCGAATTCACATCGATCCTCTCTTCACACCCGGACGATGAAGACGCCCAAAAAGGGCTTGCGACCGTACGCGACGCAGAGCGCAATATTCTAGCGTGGCGGGTGGATGGCGGATTGGAATTCAGCAATTTTTCCCGTCGCACGCAAACTTCCTGGAATGACGAATTCCTCCAAGTGACCCGTTTTTTCCGCAACGGCACCATGGCTGTGCACGGACACTTGGAACGGATTGAGGAATTCTCTCTTGTAGATCTCTACTACGAGGCTGGGATGGATCAACGCTTTGCACAGCGCGCCTATGGATATGCCTATGCAGGAGGAACGCCGGATCCCCATTTCCGTCCGACATGGCGACTGGGGGGAGGTGGCGGAGTGCGCGTCAACTCTGATGAGAAGGACTGGGCGTCCTTCTGGATCCTGCTGGATACCCGTTATGATGTCTATTCGACCCTTGATATCGGAACCGTGGCGCCTGGAATCCGCATGGAGCACATCGCGTGGGCGATCGACGGAAGCGGTATCGGGCTTTACCAAAGCCATGCCAAAACGCTTTATGGGTGGCGCGCACGCCTTGAAGGCCCGTTTCCGCAGCATGAATGGAGTTTTTATCTGGGCGCCGCCAATTCGCCAGAAACCGTAATACGCTCAACCGTCAACACATTCACTTTGCTTGGCGGCATTTCCGCCGACATCGGACCACGGCACACAATCCGCTTGGGATACACACGCGACGATCGGGAAAACTCCTACATCCGGCACGCCATTAATGTCAGCTTCGCACAGCGCTTCTGAAATCGGCCTTCTGAACGCCATCATCTACA
>OMJM01000011.1 GCA_900299345.1 bacterium
GCCGATGCTCAAGCCGTTGAAAAACGCGAAGAGGAGATAGAAGACAGGGAAACCGTAGTTCAGCACCGCGACACCTGCCTGTTGGCCAAGATGTCCGGCATAGATGCCGTCGATGATGTTGAGCATCATCTGCGCCATCATCCCGATCAAAATAGGGAACGACATCCGTAAAATGTGGGGCAGGATGGGCCCTTGTGTGAGATCTCTGCGTGGTTTCAAGGGAAGGAGGAATATAACAATGGTATTTTTCGCGGGGATGCGATGGATCATTATGCTGGCTGCGCTGCTCTCGGGTTGCGCAAAGATCGATCCTGCAAAGGACGACAAGAGTCCCTCCCGTGATCGGCCCGTGGCGGAATATCGCGACACCACCGTGCTTGACATGCACGATGGTTCGCACCTCAGCTGGAAACTCAAGACGCTGCACCTGGTCAAGTGGCCCAAAAGCGATCTGGTGCGCGCGGAACCCGTGGACATGGTCGTCTTCGACAGCCTCGGTGCGCCGCTCATCTGGGTCACGGCGGATTCGGGAGCGGTGGATGAACCGATGAATTTTCTCATGGCCAAGGGACACGTCCACGGCAAATCGCGCAAGGGAATGGATCTGCAAACTGATTCGCTGCGCTGGAATCGCGCCGGGAATCACGTCAGCACTGACGCCCGTGTGCGCGTGGTGTCCGAGGACGGTGACATTCTCACTGGCAAGGGGTTCGTGTCTGACGCCAATCTCAACAACTGGCAAATCCTTTCCGATGTCAAAGGTGTGTTCCAGAAGGTGGATGAGCGCACTCAAGCCTTGGATTCTACGCCGGCTCCCAAATCAGACACGGTCAAGGGCAAACCTTGAATTTGCATCGTGTCCTTCCTTTGCTGGCGTTGGTATTTCTGGCGGCCATATCGGCTCCCGACCGAGAACCCTTGATTATGGAAAATGCCGACCACATGGAGGGATTTCGCGCGCGCGGCGAGTACATCCTTTCGGGGCATGTGCGCTTCCGGCACGGTGAGTTGCGCTTTGAGACCGAACGGGCTGTGTGGCAGCGGGATCAGAATCGCGTGTTTTGCGAAACGGGTATCCGCATCACGCACCGTGGTTCATTGCTCACGGCGGATCATGGTTCTTATGACAAGAACGGCAATCAAGCGCAAGCCGAGGGAAACGTGTTCATGCGCGACTCCAGCGGTGAAGTGGAGGCCACGGGCGGCAGGCTTACCTATGACCGCGTTAGACGCGAAGCAGTGCTGACAGGAAATCCTGTGGCGCGCAGGATTTATCCGGACACGACAAAGTCGACAGATACGGTTCGTTCCAAGGGGCCTGATACGTTGTCCATTCGCGGAGAAACCTTGCGCTATCGCGATTCTTCCGGCATTGCCGAAGCCCGAGGGAATGTGGTAATCACACGTCGCGATTTGCGCATAACCTGTGGCCGCGCGGAATACCGCAAACAGGCGGATTCAATGTTCCTGTGGGAGTCTCCCGTGGTGAAGGTGGATGAGAGCGAGGTTAAGGGAATCATGATGCGGCTCGGTTTGCACGGTGAAGAGTTGCGCGGCATGATGGTGACGGGACAGGCCGAAGCGTTATCACTGGAAAAAGCAACGGATTCCACCCGCGCCCATAAGTCACGTGTGGAAGGCGACTCGCTCTTTGTGGCCTTTCGTCAGGGTTCGGTGGACAGTGTGCAGGTCTTTCGGCGCGCCACCGGGACCTATTTCGACGTGGATCGTCCTCAGTACGTCAATCGCATGAGCGGAGATTACATGGTGCTGCGTTTCCAGGAGAAGCGCGTGCACGACGCCGAAGTGCTGGGAACGGCCAAAAGCACCTATTATCATTTTGAAAAGGATTCCCTCAAGGGGAAGAATCGTGCTGAAGGCGATACCATTGCGCTGGCGTTTCGTCAGGGCAAGATCGACGAGGTGCTGGTGAAAGGTCTGGCGCGCGGGGTTTATGAAGGCAGGAATCTCGGACGCTCGACAAAGAAGCCGGGAACGAAACAGGAAGGAAATCAGAAACCGTGAAACGCATCCGTGCCGAATCGCTGGCCAAAACTTACGGCGGACGCAAGGTGGTCGATGATGTTTCCATTTATGTGAACCAGGGCGAAGTCGTGGGACTTCTCGGTCCGAATGGAGCAGGCAAGACGACGTCGTTCTACATGATCGTCGGAATGATCCGGGCGGACTCCGGAAAAATTTTCATCGGGGACAGCGATGTCTCTCGCATGCCGATGTACCGTCGCGCGCGTTTGGGTCTTGGCTATCTCCCGCAGGAAACTTCTGTTTTCCGGAAGCTTACGGTGGAAGAGAATCTTCTCGCCATTCTTGAAACCCGGGGCATGGATCGAAAGGAACGGCATCAAGAAGCTGAACGCCTGATGGAGGAATTCAAGATCGCACGCCTGAGAAAGAACAAGGCGTATACACTGAGCGGCGGCGAGCGCCGACGCCTTGAAATTGCGCGCGCGTTGACCACGCGGCCTGACTTTCTGCTTCTCGACGAGCCCTTTGCGGGTATTGATCCCATCGCGGTGGAGGACATTCAGTCGGTTATATTTGCACTCAGGGATCGGGGGATGGGCATTCTCATCACCGACCACAGCGTGCGCGAAACCCTTGCCACCACCGATCGGGCCTACATCATGTTCGAAGGTAAGGTGTTGATCGAGGGAACGGCCGAGCATCTGGCCCAGGACGAAGAGGCGCGCAGGATTTACCTCGGAAAGTCATTCTCCCTCGGGTGAACAGGGATATTGGCTTAAGGGATTTATGAGTTTCGGTTTTGATTTGAACATGAACGTGGGGATGGAGCAGCGGCTCTCCCCGCAAATGATCCAATCCTTGAAGTTGCTCCAGATGACTTCGATGGAACTGGAGACGGTAATCAAGCAGGAATTGGAAACCAACCCGCTTCTCGAAACCACGGAAGAACCGGAGACAGTCCAGGAAGAGGACAAAAAGAACGAGGACGGGGAAGAACTTCCGGTTGCAGAGAACGAGATCCCGTCAGAAGAGGCCGTGGCTCCCGAAGAGGAACCGTTGGATCGCGTGATTGCGCAGGAATCCAAAAATCAAGAAATTGATTGGGAGAGCTATCTCGAGGAGGGATTCGATCCTGGCGGGAAACGCAACGAGGAAGAGGAAAGTCCCGACGAACGTTTCGAGAAGATTCCGGTTTACGCCAAGTCTCTGCAGGATCATCTTCTCGAGCAGCTTCAGGATCGGGAAATTTCCCCGAACATTACCGAGTTGGTGGAGTATTTGATCTACAGCCTGGACGACCGCGGTTATCTCGTGGCGGACACGCAGACGGATGCAGACGGCGAGCAGAAAACAGCCCCCAAGGACGGCGATCCGCTTCACCGGCAGGTGCAGGAGATGCTGGAGAACCGCATTCCTCTTGAAGAAACGGATTCCCGTATACGCGAAGCGGTACACGTATTGCAATCCTTGGAACCACCTGGCATTGGTGCCCGCAATTTACGCGAGTGTCTGCTGTTGCAAATCCGGCGCACGGATCGCGTCAGTGAATTGGCGCAACGGCTGGTGGAGAATGATTTTGAGCTGCTTGAACGGTTGAAAATCGCAGCGCTAGCCAAAAAACACGATGTACCCCCGGAACAGGTTCAAGCGGCCATCAAGGAAATCGGAGCATTGGAGCCGCATCCGGGTCGCTTGCTTGCGTCCACCACTGCGGCCACGGTCATTCCGGATCTCATCGTTGAGGATGTGGACGGCGAATTGGTGTTGATGCTGAATGATCGCACCATGCCGTCGCTTCGTGTTTCCAAAGCGTATGCGGAACTGTTGCGTAAAGGGAGTCGCGCTTCCACGGACGAGAAACAATTTGTCCGGGCCAAACTGAATTCGGCCACATGGCTCATTCGTGCTATCGAACAGCGCAAGTCCACCATGCTCAAGGTGATGCACGCCATCATGGAGGCCCAGCCCGACTTTTTCCACAAAGGCGCGGCTCATTTGCGGCCACTCATTCTCCAGGATGTGGCCGACAAAATCGGGATGCACATTTCAACGGTCAGCCGGGTGACCAACGGGAAGTATGTGCAAACGCCCCACGGCATTTTCGAATTGAAGTATTTCTTTACCGCCGGGGTCGCTCAAAGCGATGGCAGTGAGGTGTCCTCCGTGGCCACACGGGACGAAATCAAGAAGCTGATTGAGGCCGAAGACTCTCGAAACCCACTGAGTGACCAAAAAATTGTCGAAATTCTCAAATCCAGGGGGTTGGACGTGGCGCGGCGCACTGTGGCCAAGTACCGGGATCAGCTCGAAATCCTGCCGGCCCGCCTTCGCAAACAGTATTGAATTTTTGGCCGATAAATTTTGGCCTGTAATTGGGTTCAAAATCATGGGTTTGTTATAGATTAGGAGACAGGGGTACAATCCCGCTCACCCCAATTCCAGGAAACCAAGAAAAGGAGATTCCGATGAAGATCCAGATCACGGCTCGTCACTTTCACGCCTCTCCCCAGTTGCACCAGAATTTGCAGGAAAGCCTTGAGAGGCTGGCAAAGTTCAACGATTCCATCACCGGCGCCCACATTATTCTGGACGCCGCGAAAAGTGGAGTCCGTCGCGCCGAAGGGATCGTCAAAATTCTGGACAAGTCTGTTTGTGCTCACGCCGAGGAAGATGTCATGGGCAAGGCCATCGACGCCATGCTGGAGAAAATTGAACGGCAGCTCAAGAAGGAGAATGAGAAACTGAAGGTCCACAAGTCCATCCCGGCCGCAGCGGCCGTCATGGCCTGACCGGGGAAACATCGGCGAGTGCCCGAGATCATCGATTTCACCCGGTTGGAGATCCACAGAAAAAGATCCCTCTCCGTGAGGGATTTTTTCTTTCGTTATCGGGAAGAACTTTCCCTCACCTTGAAAACCCCCGAATCTTCGCTGGGTACGGAGATCATCGAAGCCAACCTGCATCGGCCGGGGCTTGCGCTCGCTGGATTCACCGAGGTCTACAGCCACCAGCGTATCCAGATCATCGGCACCACGGAATGGTTTTACCTCGAATCGGCAGGAGAGGAAAAACGCCGGGAAATTTTTGATCGCATCAAGGCGTTTCCGTCGCCGTTGTGGGTGCTGACGCACAACGCTGGACCGCACGATGAGCTGCTGAAGATGTGCCTGGAACAGAACATTCCCGTCTGTTCCACGGCGCGTGAAACCATGGACTTCTGCACGGAGTTGCAGGAGATGCTTGAGAATTGGTTTGCTCCGTATTCCTCCGTGCATGCCTCACTGGTGGATGTCTATGGTGTGGGCATGCTGTACGTCGGCGAGAGCGGAGTTGGCAAAAGCGAGTGTGTGCTGGATTTGGTCGAGCGCGGACATCGACTGGTGGCGGACGATACCGTGAATCTCATTCGCCGCGGAAACGCCCTCATTGGAAAGGGCAGCGATCTGCTGGGCCACCACATGGAAATCCGGGGTGTCGGTATCGTCGATGTGGGCAAGCTGTTCGGCATCCGGGCCATACGCAGGGCCAAGAAGATCGAGGTGGTGGTGGAGCTTCAGCGCTGGCGGGAGGGTGAACGCTACGATCGCACCGGACTCGATCCCATCTACACTGAAATCATCGGCCGGCGCGTGCCCAAGGTGATTATTCCCGTCTCACCCGGCAAGAACATCACCGTGATTTCAGAAGTCATCGCCATGAACACCTTGCTCAAGATGACCGGTGTGGACACGGCCCAGCTCTTCAATGAAAAGCTCAAAGATTCCATGAAGTCGCGGAATATCAAGGATGATCCAGCCGCACTTTCAGGTGAAGCGCACGAGTAATCCATAAAAGGCTCGTCCCCTTCGATCTATATTATCTCCGACTTCACAGGATGGACCGTTCATGACCCCCCGCGCCAGAAACGCCGCGGTCGGCGCCTTTGTGCTGGCCTCGATTCTCCTTTTGCTTTTCGGGATTTATTTCCTGAAACAAACCGTCCCCGGTCGCAGGACGGATACCTACTACGCGCGATTCTCGCAGGTTTCAAATCTTGACATCGGTGATCCCGTCAAGGTGAACGGCGTCAATGTCGGCAAGGTCAAAGCTATTGAACTGGAAGGTAGTGGCGTCAAAGTCACATTCGAGATGCGGCGCGGTGTTTTTCTGAATCGCGACGCCGATCTTCGCATCCAGAACATCGGGCTGATGGGAGAACGTCAAATCGGCATTCGACTCGGTCAATCCTCGGAAGCCGTGCTGCCGGGAGCCTTACTGGAAGGCACGCTTGATGCAGGCATTGCCGAAGCCATGGGCGTGGCGGGAGAAGTATTCATCGAGGCGGATTCTCTGGTGAAAACACTGAGAAATTTGGTGGACAGCACCTTGGGTCGCCCGGAATTCGCAGGACGCGTGAATGGATTGCTGGCATCCACGGAGGATTTGACGCAACGCCTCTCCAAACTGGAACAGGACATGGATCCGCAAATCCGCGAGGGCGTGAAAAACCTGAATAGCGTGAGCCGAGAGGTGGATGGTTTTGTGCGCGAACAAAAACCGCGCATGGAAGAAATCGTCCGCAACGGCAATGAAGTGTCCCGGCACGCCAAAGAACTGGCGGAACGCAGCCAACGCGTTGCGCAGGGCCTGGAGGATGTGTTGGCCAAGATGAACTCGAAGAACGGAACCTTGGGCGCTTTGCTGACCGACAGCACGTTGCACCGCGATTTGCGCGCGGCCTTGAGAAGCGCGGATACTTTGTTCCGAACCGTGAACCGCAAGGGGCTCGATGTCAACGTTGACTTTTTCTAACCTCGCTTTCGCATGATACGACTCCTTTGGGCCATTCACAACCACCAGCCGGTGGGAAATTTTGATTTCATCTTTGAGCGGGCACACGATCGGGCTTACCGTCCTTTTCTGGATGTGCTCAAGGCGCATCCCCGCATCCGGTTGAGCCTGCACTTTTCCGGTATTCTGTTGGACTGGCTGGAGGCACATCGCCCAGAATACCTGCGCGATGTGCGCGCGTTGTGCGAATCGGGTCAGATCGAAATTCTCGGCGGCGCCTATTACGAACCCATCCTTCCCATGCTCCGTGACACGGACAAGGAAGGACAAATCACCAAACTCAGCCGGCGCGTGAAAAAGCTATTCGGTACAACGCCGCGCGGGATGTGGCTGGCGGAACGCGTGTGGGAACCCTCTTTGGTGGCTCCGTTGGTGCGCGCCGGGATCGAGTATGTCGTTCTGGACGGCAGCCATTTCAAGATGGTGGGGAAGACGGATGCGGATCTCGACGGTTATTTCGAGACCGAGGATCAAGGGCTGCGTCTCAAGTTGTTTCCGATTCACGATACCGTGCGGGATACGATTCCTTTCCGCAATGTCGAGGACGTAATCGCCAATCTCCGTCATCTCGACACTGCACCGCGCGTGCAGGTGGTATTCGGAGACGACGGGGAAAAATTCGGAGATTGGCCCCAGACCTATGAGACGGTGTATTCACAAGGTTGGCTGGATCGCTTTTTCACCGCCATCGAATCCGAGCCCGCCTCGTTCGCGGTATTGCCGCTTGCCGACAGTCTGGAAAACGGACGTAATCTCGGTCTCGTGTATCTGCCGCCTGCGTCTTACCAGGAGATGATGGCGTGGGCACAAAATGCCGGAGACGTGCCGCGCTTTCGCGCCTTGCGCGACTGGATCGCCGAGTCGGGCCGCGGCGAAGACGCCGATCGCTTTTTGCGCGGAACCTTCTGGCGCAATTTTCTCGCCAAATATCCCGAGAGCAATCGTTTGCATAAGCAGGGCTTGCGTTTGTCCCGGGACTTGGACGACGCCCGTGAGAGCCTGACTCCCAAGGCCGTGGAACCGATTCAGGATCACCTCTGGCAATCGCAATGCAATTGCGCCTATTGGCATGGCGTGTTCGGAGGACTCTATCTCCCGCATCTTCGTTTCGCGCTGTACCGTCAGCTCATCGCTGCTCAGAAGATGCTCGACAAAGTGACGCTGAAGGGCGTGACCCACAACTGGGAAGAGGCGGACTGGAACTTTGATGGCAGCACGGAATACCTGCTCAACATCCCCGCGTGGTATCTGGCGTTCACCGCCGGAGGGGCCGTGGAAGAGTTCTGGCTGAAGGGAACCGGGATCAACCTGTGTGATACGCTGACCCGCCGTCGGGAAGCCTATCATGCGTTCATATTGCTGGGGCCGCAGGGTGGCACCAAGCTGGAGAACCAGATTTCGGCCAAGGAAGAGGGGCTTCAGCATTTCCTGATTTACGATCGGCGCACGCGCGAAACATTTTCTGAATGGCTGCTGCTTCCCGGCACCTCTTTCGAAGATTATCGACGCCAGCAGTTCTCACCCCTGGTGTCGCTCAACTTCGGTAAAGCCGAATGCGTTCCTGTTGCCAAAGGATTGGAAATCCGTTTCGAGACCGAAACTCCGTTGGCGAATGGCGGACGTATTCATCTGCAAAAGACCTACTTGATTCCGTTCAAGGGGAAAAGGATCGGGGTGGTGTGGCATTTTGAATGTCGCGATGGCATCGCCGATTTCCGCTTCGTGGCTGAATCCTTGTTCTGTCTTCTTGCGGGCAACGCGCACGATCGCTATGTGTATTGGCAGGGGGAGGATGGCGTGCGCCGAGTACCGCTGGCATCACACGAAGAAATGTCCGGTGTCGAGCGGTTGGGGATCACGGATGAATGGCTGCGATTGCACGGCGCCGTGGAGGCGCCCGGTGCCAGACACATTTGGCGTGATGCCATTGAAACCGTGAGCCAGAGTGAAGGTGGTTACGAGCGGGTTTATCAGGGAACCGTGATTGCTCCGGTATGGGATGTGCGGCTTGCGGCCGGAAAAAGCGCCGAGGCGCGCATGATAGTGGATCTTGAAGAGGAGAAGAACGAATGGTGAGCAAGGAACTCAAGGTCCTGAATGAGGCGGGTATTCACGCCCGCCCCGCAGCCGCTGTGGTGGAAGTGTGCGGCAAATTTCAGAGCCACATCACCTTCACGAAAGACGACATCAAGGCCAATGCCAAGAGCATCATGAACATCATGCTGTTGGCGGCGGAATTCGGGGCCGTGATTCGCGTTGAAGCGGAAGGCCCTGACGAAGCGGACGCGTTGGCGGCAGTGGAACGATTATTTGAGGAGCGTTTTCACAGGGAATGAACGCTTTCCATCCGACTATTTTCGGATCAATTCTGTCTTAGACGCCGCTCCCGCAATTTCACGAACGTATTTCGGGACACCATAGCCCGGCAGCCGTTTTCGCAAGTCTTCCATCAGCTTCAATCCTGTTTCTTCCGGCACCTCAAAATGCCAGGCACCGCGCACACGATCGAGTTGATGGAGGTAATAGGGGAGAGCCCCTGCGTCGAGCAGACGTTCGGATAATTCCACGAGAGCATCCGCATGGTCATTGACCCCGCGCAACAGGACGGATTGGTTGAGCACCACGGCGCCGGAGTCACGCAGGGCTTTTAATCGGGAAACGACTTCTTTGCTGATTTCATTCGCATGATTGGCGTGGATGACTAGATACACCGGTTTAAACTTCGAAAGTTCCGAAACCATTCCGAGAAAATTTTCGTCCAGACGCGATGGCAGTACCACCGGCAGACGAGTGTGGATACGCAAGCGTTTTATTTGCGGAATCGCAATGGCTTGTTCCCAGTGCCAGCGAAGGTTTGCATCGGACAGTGACAGGGGATCGCCTCCTGAAAACAGAATTTCCTCAACGGAGGGGTCTGCCTTTAAACGGACATAAACACCGTTCCATTTCGATCGGGTCATGGGAAGTTCATCATACGGAAATTCCCTGCGGAAACAGTATCGGCAATGCACCGCGCAGATCCCCGTCAGCACCAACAACGTACGACCGTGATACTTGCGCAAAACTCCGGGAACTTCTTCGGCAGCAAGATCCCCGACGGCATCCGCGATAAACCCTGTCCGTTCCTGTTCCTCATGGCGCGTCGCCAAAACTTGTTTGAGCAGGGGATCGTTCCAATCGCGCTTACGCATCCGTTCCGCATAGCTGCGAGGGACGAGCAAGGGAAAGCGTGGATCGAGATCCGGCAGTTCCGCAACGGAATGTGGTTCCAGTCCGAGGAATTCCAGCAATTCCCCCGTATTTCGAAAGGAGTCTTGCCATTCACGTTGCCACTGCGGAACAGTAGCTGGGGACGAGGCGGGCGGCGTTGGAGTAGGATGCATGTTTTGCTACATCTTGCCCGGTTTTTACCGGAAAATCAACAAGCTAGCAATGCCTGAAGGTGGGGTTTGACATGGGAGTCATCAGTACCAACGAGTTTCGCAAACGTGCGCGCATCCTGCTCGACGGCCAGCCCTGCATGATCGTGGAAAACGAATTTGTGAAGCCGGGCAAGGGCCAGGCCTTCAACCGTGTCAAGCTCAAGAACCTGCTCACCGGCCGCATGCTGGAACGCACCTTCAAGTCCGGCGAAAACTTTGAAGAAGCAGACATCACCTACACCACCATGCAGTTCCTGTTCACGAACGGTGAGATTTACACGTTCATGGACACGAAGAGCTACGAACAGGTGGAGATTGACAAGGAGTCGATGGACGGTGCTGAGAAGTGGCTGCTGGAAAACACCGAGTGCGAAGTCGCGTTCTGGGGTGAGAAACCCATTTCCGTCACACCGCCGATCTTCATGGATCTTGTCATCACCTACACCGAACCCGCGGTCAAGGGCGATACGGCCAACAATGTGACCAAGAAGGCCACCATTGAAACCGGCGGCGAAATCAATGTGCCGTTGTTCATCGGTGAAGGCATGAAGGTCCGCGTGGACACCCGCACCGGTGAATACGTCGAGCGCGCGAAATAAACTCGCTGCCGCGCGCTTTCGCGCCGAAGCGGTTTCCCGCATCCGGAATTTTTTCGCATCGCGCAACGTCCTTGAAGTCGAAACACCCCTGCTGTCACAAGGTGCGTCCCATGATTATCACATAGATTTGTTTCCGGTCGACACCGGGGAAACATCCCCGCGATTCCTGCAAACGTCTCCCGAACCCCACATGAAGCGCCTGCTGGCGCGCGGCTATCCCGACATCTTTCAGATCGGAAAATCGTTCCGCAAGGGTGAGAAAGGAAACCGGCATAATCCCGAGTTCACGATGGTGGAGTGGTATCGGCGGGGGTACGCGCTGAACCAAATGATGGATGAAAC
>OMJM01000012.1 GCA_900299345.1 bacterium
CGCACGCCCCCGGCGGACACCAACGAACGGGCATTGCCTTTTTTCAACATTTGAACTTCGGTGCCGGCGGTCAAATCACCGGTTTTTTCAGAAGGATCGGACTGCTCGGTTTTCAGAACAACGGCAGCGGTCTTGACACGAACCAAATCGGCATCGTCCTTGGATTTGGCCATACCTGCCGAAAACGCAAATACTACGGCACATATTCCGATCAAAAACTTGTTCATGATACTGCCCTCCGACACAAGAGAATATAACCAAGTCCAACAGTTTGCAATATATTTGCCATGTGGAAAACGGCTGAAAAGCGGTTTCGCATGGGAAAAAGCCAGCGCAAAGGATTGTTATCGGGACGGGTGGGCGCGCTGGCCATACTCGGTTTTATCGCGTTCTCCACTTATCTGTTATTCGGAAAACCTTTGGATTCGCTCTTTGCCTCCGAAGAGCCTGTTCTTTACGAAATCCCAAAAAACGCCAATGTTTCGGCACTTGCGTGGGATCTGCACGCCAAAGGCATCATTGCATTCCCGCGTATCTTCAAACTTTTCATCCGGCTGACCGGCCAGGAACGGCGCATCCGGGCGGGTTTCTTTTATCTCCCCTCCCGAACTTCCGTGTTTCACATGGCATTCACACTGACTTCCGGCACCATGGCTACTCACACGGTCACCATCACGGAAGGTCGCGCCAGCTGGGAAATCTTTGGGACGTTAAAACACGATTTCCCACTCTTGGATTCATCTGTCTTTGATTCACTGGTGCGCGACACCGATTTTGCCCACTCACTCGGGGTGAAAGGCTCCTCGGGTGTGGAAGGCTACCTGTTCCCCGACACATACATCCTGCCGTGGCGAATTACCGAACAGGATGCATTGCGTTGCATGGTTGAAAAATTCCAGGAAGTCGCTGCGAAATTGCCCCAAAAATCCCAAATTCTCGAAAAATATGGTCAACACGGTTGGGTAACCCTGGCATCCATTGTGCAAAAGGAAGCGGCGGTGAACAGCGAGCAAAGGCTGATTGCAGGCGTGTTTCAAAATCGTCTCAGACTGGGATGGTCTTTAGGGGCCGATCCAACCACTCGATTCGCATTGCGAAAACTGACGGGTCCGCTTTCGGGGCAAGATCTGGATGTCAACTCGCCTTACAATACCCGCAAATTCAATGGGTTGCCTCCCGGCCCTGTCTGCAATCCCGGAAAAGATGCTTTGCTCGCTGCGTTGAACCCTCTCAAAACCGACCGGATGTTCTTCGTCGCCAAGGATGATGGATCCCGTGAACACTATTTCTCTGCAACAAACGACGAGCATAATGCCTTCAAATTACTGGCTGCTGAAAACCGCTTGCACCATGAACAGGAACTGGATTCTTTGGCGCAGGCAATGGCCGATAAAACAGATGTTTCAGAACCCCCTCAAAAACTCCCAGTGGAGTCGATTCGTCAGGCCAATTGAATGGATTTAGCAACCTAATTTGCCCCAAATCGATTAGATTACAGGGGTTCAGTGCCTTTTTGCCGGGTTTCCTCCGTGAAATCCGTGGTGTTGTTTTTAGGTCCGAGGGAGAGATTATGCGAAACTCAAGGATGCTTACTCTGATTGCTTTGGCGTTCATCGCCATCTCATCAACCGTGACACAGGCCCAATCCAGTCTGCGCTGCGATCTGGTCAGCAAGGATACGACCATCAACGGAGCCGGTGCCAAACAGTGCCTCGATCTGGACGGACTGAAAGGCCAGACGCTGACCATCCCCTCGAACATCACCCGCATCGATAACCAAGGGTTCTCCCTCTGCACCCGTTCCGTCACGACCGGTGGTGATGCAGACATCGTATTCATCGTAGACCAGAGTGGCAGTATGGGTGTCCAAGTGGCAGCCATCGATACCTTTCCTGGCCCCCGTTATGACACGTTGTTCTTTTGGGGAACTCACGGTTGTCCCGGAGGAAGCGAGCCTCCAAATGTCCCTCCAATTACACTTGCGCCGAATCTAAGCCGGTACATCACTGTGCAAACGTTTGCAGGTACATTCCAAGTTCCACTAATGAAAAGCCATGCGGGTTGTATCGATCTTTCCGGCGATCCATATAAGGCGCGCGCCACGGCCGTCAGCCAAGCCATAGATTACATCTCCTCGGTCTCTGCGACCTCCACAGTGGGATACCTGCCCTTCGCCGCGAACATTCAAACCCCGGCGCGCTCGCAGCAACCGTTGACGTTGACCGCAGCCAACATCACCACGTTGAAAAACAAAATCATTATCGACTCCGCAGTTGGTACCAACTACAACAACCCCTTGGATTCTGCCAACAAATGGCTCGTCAATCCCAGTCTTATCAAAACCAACAAGCAGGCAATCATTTTCATTTCCGATGGTGCTCCCCAACCCGCCGAAGAGAACGGATTTTTCTCTGGTGGCGCCGGTGGTTATCGGTTCAACAAGAACATCCCGGTATATACCATCTTCCTAAGCCGCATTGCGACACCAGACACTGCGAATTTGAAGAAGATTTCCGACACTACGCGTGCAGCATTTTACCGTGTACCATCCAACCGCCCCGACAGCTTGAATGGTGTGATCAAGAACATTCTCAACAAGTTGATCAAAAACTACACGCCGAACTTGGTCACGCTGACCAACACCACCAACGGTCAGGTCAGCACCGCCAACACCGCAGCGCAGTTCGTGGATCAAAATCCAGCCTTACCCGGGGGGAGCTTTAAAATTCTGCTCGATAGTGCCTTAGCACTGCGCGAAGCCACCGCCAATCAACTCCGCTTGATCGCCCGTTTTGTACGGGTTGACTCTCCGTCGGTCGGACCTCAATCTGATACAGCCCTCTTTACTCTGACCACAACGAACACGTCTGCCGGCAACAGTCAATTCTCACGAGGCTTTGTCAGCAAGTGCTATCAACCCACCTCTTTGCGCTGGTTGAACTCCGCCGGACTCCGCCCCGCATTCTTTACAGAACAAGATTTGTCGGCACGCGTTGATCTGCAAACATCCAACAACCATTTCGGTTCGATCCGGCCCAATCTCAGAACACCGAATACCCCTGTGGGAAGTGGCGACATCGAAAATCCAACCATTCCCGTTTCGTTCTCGAACCCAGATTCCATGCGTTTCACAGGGAACATGAATATTCAAGTACCTCCCCCTCCTGTGGCTCAGAACAACAACACTATGCAGCCCAACATCATCGACACATTGTTCGCTTCGTGGACCCATCCCCGCGATCCTCGAGATGTCGCCCGCGATACCATGTTATTCCATCCTCTTAATCAAGTGGCGTTCGCTTATTTCTCGCCTTTCATTAATGGGCAGTTCGCAGGACGCGACAGCGTGGTTTCACAGTTCGACACCAACGTTACACAGGCCTATCTCATCGTGAAGGACCAACGCGGGGATCCAGCTCATTTCAGTTATCAAGTTGTGGTTTCCACCATCAACGCCGGAGACGCCCGCACGGTCACTTTGGTTGACCGGCTTCCTCCCAACGACACCAGCAAGGTGCGGATTTTCTCGGCCTTGGTCGCTTTGAACAAGGGTGTGGTATCTGCCACCGATACCATCTTGCAGTTCTCTTCCCTCGGCGATCAGATGATCGCCGTTTACACCGACCCGGTGAACAAGGATCAAAGCATCGCTCAAGCGGGTATCGGACAACGTGTGAAATTGATCTCTTCCTTGCAGTTCACAGATGCCTCAGGCGCGCAAATCCCGAATGGAACCACTTGGCCGCTCGGCAGCGGCAGACTCTATCTGAGGTACAGAGGCTACAATGCGGGTGCGGTTGCAAACGTGCCGGTGTCTATCACGGCACAGAGTCTCAAGCTGGGCCAGAACGTGGGTTCGGATGCTGAGCAGCTTGCTGTGGCGACAAAGGCAGCCATCAACAACTCCGTCGCAACATGGAGCGGTAACGTACCCCTTGCGGAAGCCATTACACCAGCCTCTGGGAATAATACTGTGGAAGGTGCATATCGGCTAATGGTCATTGCCTCAGCTTCAATTCATGACAGTTTGGGGGCGCCTACCGGACAAAATACCCTGGACACCCTGATCGTTGCCAGGCCTGACTCTGCAGTTTCACTTTCTTTCCAAGAGTCGATCAACGCCACTGATTCTCTAGGGCCTGTCAGCGTGACGCTAACCTTGAAAGATCAGGACTTCGTCGGTAATCGCACCGATGAGGCCATCACCGCTACAGCGCTGTGTGCGGGATCCTCCACCGATAGTGTGCCACTGACATTCACCCAGTCGGCAATCGGTGGATTCTACACCGCCCCCACCTTGATCCGCAACAATGCCACCCCCAGTACAACGGATGCAATCCTCTCGTGTCCCATGGACAGCGGACTGGTCGTGCGTTACACGGATCCCGTCTATTATCAGGACCCGGTCTATTTCCCGGCGGCAACTGCATCCCAGTTCAGCATCGCACAAGCGGCAACTCCCGCCATCGTTCCGGGAGATACCGGCTTTTCCACTGGCCTGAACGTGACCATCACGGATGCGACGGCAGGCGCGCGGGTCAATTACACGAATGATGGCTCTCTGGCACGCCCGGGAACGTCGCTGCTCTACACGAACAACTTCCTTGTACTGGAAACCACCACCATTCGCGCGGTGGCGTCCGACACTTCAAACACTAAGCCGCGCTATCTGCGAAGCAATGTCCGTTCGACAACCTATCTGCGTCAACCGGCCATTGCGAAGGCTTATGCGCGCGACCGCAATCACGATGGGCGTGCGGATGCCGTGACCATGATCTTTGAGCGTCCTGTTCCCGTACTCCCGGCCTCCATCGATTCAATGTTCTGGAACGAGGAATTGGAAGTGAACCGCCGCAGCGCTTCGAACCCCTCACGTTCCTCCGATAGCCTTTTCTTGACCGGCTCACTAGATACTCTGAGCGCTACCGCCCAATTTCCGAGATTCCTGACAGGCGTCTCCACGCGTGCAGGTGCGAAGCCACCCGTCGTGAAATTCCCGATTGGAAATTA
>OMJM01000013.1 GCA_900299345.1 bacterium
GCATCGCGGCCCATATGCGCTAACTGGAGATGGTCGTAATTGCTAGTTTAGCCGGGCTCATGCGCCTGATTTTTTCCGTTTTTTTGGTGTTTTTGCTGGCCTGCCACAACTCCCAACCGCGCCACTACACCGAGATCGCTTTCAAAGCCAAAAGCCCCATGATGGGCATGGAAGCCCCCATTCATGTGTCGTGGAATTTGCCCAAAGGCTGGATAGATCAACCGGCCGGAGATCCGATGCGGTTGGCGAGTTTCTTCGCTTTGGATTCCGGTGACGCTGTGGGTGAAACCGGTGCAAAACCCGTTGACGTCTCCATCGTGCAACTGGCTGGAACTGCGGGCGGACTGCCAGCGAATATTACGCGTTGGATGGGACAGGTCAAAATTCCCGCTTCACCAGAAATCGTTCAGGATATCATCGCCCATGCCGATACCTTACACACCGTGAGCGGACAAAAAGGCACCGTGGTTGATTTCACGAACATGTTATCCGGGGACATGACGTCGACCACTAGCATCATCGGTGTGATTATCGAAGGGCCGGATTACATGGTGTTCGTCAAAGCCATGGGAGATCAAGACCAACTTCTGAAATTGAAAAACCGTATTCTGGCGTTCGGTCGCTCCGTCTCCATCTCGGAGGCAAATCCGTGAACATCGCCTTTCGCCAGACCATGAGGCACCACCCTGTCACCAAGGCTATCCTGCATCCGCTGATCACCTTGGGCGGGTTGCTGGCGTTGCTGTTGTTGATCTTCTTCGGCACACTCTATCAAGCGGATCATGGGCTCTATGAGGCCCAGCACCGTTTCTTCGGCTATGGCCTACTGCTGGGAGGCTGGTTCCCAATGCCCGGAGCCAGCACTGTGCTTTGGGTTCTCTCCATTCAGGTCGCGGTCACCATGCTGTGCGTCCTTCCTCTGGTGTGGAAAAAGGCGGGCTTGTGGATCGTGCATGGAGGTTTGTTGTTGCTGCTCGTCGGTGGATTCATCACACAGATGATGTCGCAGGAGTCGCAGCTCACTCTGGCCGAAGGGGAAACCGGGCACTTCACTACAGCCTATCACGAGTGGGAAGCAGCATTCTGGAAAACACATGGCGATACGAACGAAGTGCTTGCGTGGGGAGAAGACGCGCTTCGTCCCGGGAAGATGCTCGACCTCACACCTTATCCCGTGAAATTGACAGTGGAACAGTATCTCGGAAACGCCGAGGCCTTCACCGATCGCATCTCCGGCGGCAAGCTGCCATTCATCAATGCATCGGGCATCGCCTATATCGAGGCGCGCAAACCCGAGAAAGAGGTGACGGCCAACGCACCGGGCTTGATCGCCACCTTGAGCGAACAAGGCCGTCCGGACCGTAAAATTCTCCTCTACGGTCTTGAAGACAAACCCTTGATGCTCCAACTGGGTGGTGAATGGGTTTTCTGCCAGTTGCGACGCAAGCACTATCCCCTGCCCTTCTCGCTCCGACTCAACAAATTCGTCCGGGATCTTCACCCCGGCACCGAGATCGCGAAGAGCTATGAGAGCTATGCTGATCTGCAGGACGGGCTTTCCTCGCGCTCAGTGAAGATCTGGATGAACAACCCGCTGCGCTATCGCGGCTACACACTCTTTCAGGCCAGTTTCGGCCAGGATCCCAAGGGGCTCACCTCGACCTTCGCGACCGTTACAAACCCTGGTCGCGTATTGCCTTATGTCAGTAGCCTCATGGTATTTGGAGGTATGCTGCTTCACTTCATCATCCGCTTTGTTGGATACGTCAAAAGGACGGCGCGGAAATGAAACGCTCCATGTTTTCACTGGTGATTTTCCTTGCAGTGTCCTTTCTGGGCGCCAAGTCCATTCCTGCGGCCACCAGCGACGGATTGCCGGATACGGCTTCACCCGGTGAATCCATGTCCCTGTTGCCGCGCAATCTCGGCAAAGCTGCCGTGGGAATCGAAGATCTGGGAACTTTCGGATCCATTGCCGTCCTTCACGATGGACGACTGAAACCGCTGGAAACGTTCTCCCGCCACCTTCTGTTGCAATGGTCCGGCCGGAGCCGTTACGAAGGTCGCCCGGCGTTGGCGCTTCTCGCTGAAATCCTGTTCGCTCCGGAAAGGACCGGCGATTATAAAATCTTCCGCATTGATAATCCCGAAGTAGCGGACGCCCTGCGCATCACTCAAGACGCTCACCGCCGCTATTCCTATCGCCAGCTCGAACCGGCGCTGCACCGGTTACAGGCACTGGCGGCGCGCGCCGATTCCGTCGAGGACGCGAAACGAAATCTCGTTGAGAAGGAAGTGCTGCGCACCATGTCCAATGTGGTGACCTATCTGAATCTGACCCGTGCCGTGCAGTATGCGCTTCCTTCGCCCGCATTGACCGTGCACAGTCCGGAAACTCGCGCCGCATTGCACCTGCCTCCGGAAGACGGCACCCTGCCCACGTTCTGGCAATTGATGGATCGCGCTCCGTTGCTGGCTCGTGTGTTGGAAGATATTGGTAACCAACCCCAGGAACAACGCGGTCCCGTGGCCAATGAGGTCGTGCGCCTGTCGCGCGTCATGTATCTGGAATCTCAGAGCGGACAGACTTCGGCGCTTAAAATCTTTCCGGACACGGGGACTTCGACGGCATGGGGTGCTCCCTCCGAAGTCATCTCCAATCCGATTCTCCTGCAGTACATGCGGGACGAGGTCGCGGATCTGGCGGGCATGGCATCCGCCTATCGCAAGGGGCAGGGCGACGAATTCATCCATCTGGCACAGGCTTACAACAAGGGAGTCCGCCAACTCGCTCCGGTTCAGTTCGGAAAAACCCGGTTCAAACTCGAGGTGGCCTATGAGAAGGTCGATCCCATCTTCCTGGCCTTGTTGGCCTATTGGGCGGCGCTCTTCGCCTGCTTCTTCTATTTCCTGACTCCGCGCAAATGGCTCTATTCCACAGGATGGCTTCTCTCGCTGGTTGCCGTGGCCCTGCATGTGACTGCCATCGTGATGCGTATTCTCATCATGCGTCGTCCTCCCGTGACCTCGCTGTTTGAAACGTTCCCCTTCGTGGCCGCCATCTCAATCGTGTCCGCCCTCTTTTTGGAGCGGCGCAGCCGAGAGGGCATCGCCTTGCTTTGCGCCTCACTGCTCGGCGTCATCCTGCTATCCATCGCGGGACGCTATGCAGCGGACGGCGACACTCTTCAGATGCTGGTGGCGGTGCTCAACAGCAACTTCTGGCTTTCGACCCACGTCATCTGCATCACCACGGGTTACGGCGCATGCTTGTTGAGCGGAGCCATCGGACACATGCGTCTCATCCGCACCGTGTTCCCCGCAAAATCCGGAGATACTCTGCGGGAAATCGATCGCATGGTGTTCGGAACGCTTTGTTTCGGACTTTTGTTTTCTTTCATCGGCACCGTATTGGGAGGCATCTGGGCCGATCAAAGCTGGGGTCGCTTCTGGGGATGGGATCCGAAAGAGAACGGTGCGTTGCTGATCGTGCTGTGGTGCGCCATTCTGCTTCATGCGAAGCACTGGGGCGTTGTGCGGGAAAAGGGACTCGCCGTCGGCACAGTGCTGGGAGCCGTCATTGTCAGCCTTGCCTGGCTGGGCGTGAACCTGCTCAATGTGGGGCTGCACTCCTATGGTTTTACCAATGGAGCCGCTCTGAAGCTCTTCTCCTATATCGGCGGAGAGTTGTTATTTATGATTCTGGCGCTCGCAGGAATTGCGTGGCGCAACAGGCCCTCAACAACTCCCGCGCC
>OMJM01000014.1 GCA_900299345.1 bacterium
ATATCGCCGTAGGTGAACATGAAGTGACTACCAGCCAAGCGGCACAGAAGTTATCGAATCTGTGGGGCAAGGTACTGCGTTTAAATCCCGATGGATCGATTCCCACGGACAATCCTTTTTACACGCGTGATACCGTCACTGGACAAAACAAGGCCATCTGGGCTTATGGATTCAGAAATCCCTTTACCATGGCTGTTCAGAAATCAACAGGGAAGCTTTTTATCGGCAACGTGGGCGATGGGACTTGGGAAGATCAGGATACCGTGTCCGTGGGAAAGAACTATGGATGGCCTGTTTGCGAAGGCAGCCATATGCGTGGATCCACCAACAATTGCCCCACGTCCAATAACTTTGTGCTTCCGCTGATCACCTACCGGCATGGCACGACCACCGCAACAGGAAATTGTGCCATCGCGGGTGGATTCACCAACAGTTTCCGGGCTCAAGACACCGGGAAATACTTCTATGCCGATTTCACCAACAATAATACGACGACCGGTTGGATACGTCGTGTTGATCCGCTCAATGGCGCGGATACCGCGACCTTCGCCACGGGCGTACTCGATATCACCGGTTTGAAATTCAGTCCTACCACGGGTAACATGTATTACATCACGCGTGGATACGCGACGGGCACCATTGACACTGCGAGTGCGACCTTCCTTACTAAGAGCAAGGTATATCGGGTCAGTTATGGCACGGTTGGCATTCTCCAGCAATCCAAAAATCCTGGATGGGTGATCAATTTCGGCGCGAGTTCGCTCACCGTTCCCGAGGGGGTGGTAGGGTTGACCTTGTTCGATTTGTCTGGAAGAAAGGTTTGGGAAGTCGGAAATCTGAAAGTTGGAGAAAGATTGTCACTTCCCACCGGATTGAATCATGGCATGTTGCAGTTTCGTTGGTTGTCTTCCTCGAAGTAAGAGGCAGGACACAGCCTTCAAATCAGTTTGACTGTTTTCGAAGCCCCGTGATACCACGGGGCTTTTTTTGTTTTTTGGGAATAAATCTGCTAAGTCATTGACTTGAAGCGAAATGGAAATGAAAGGGTATGGCAGCTCTTTGCCCCTGATTTTTTACGAGCGACGGGTTGCGGTGGAACTTAACTTTCGTCCAACATGTACCTATCAAAACTACGCATCTTCGGATTCAAATCTTTTGCAAACCGCGTTGAAGTCAACTACCCCGGTGAGGGAATTACTTCGGTAGTTGGGCCTAACGGTTGCGGCAAATCAAACATCATCGACGCCATACGCTGGGTGCTCGGAGAGCAGCGTGCGCGCGCGCTTCGATCGAGCAAGATGGAGGATGTGATTTTTTCCGGAACAGCGGATCGTCCTGCCATGAACATGGCCGAAGTCAGTTTGCTCATCAACAACGACAGCGGGCTCCTGCCGTCGGATTACACCCAGGTGATGATCACACGCCGGGCTTACCGCAACGGCGAAAGCGAATATCTCATCAACAACCAGCCCTGCCGCCTCAAGGACATCCATAACCTGTTTTACGATACGGGAATGGGCGCGGCTTCGTACAGCCTCATCGAAGCAAAGATGATCGACAGCATTCTTTCGGACAAGGCCGAGGAGCGGCGGGTGATGTTCGAAGAGGCTTCCGGCATTTCCAAGTACAAGCAGCAGCGCAAGGAGACGCTGCGTCAGCTGGACCGGACCTCGCAGGATTTGGCCCGTGTTGAGGATGGGCTCCGTCATGTCCAGCAGAACGTGAATATGTTCGAGCGGCAGGCGAAGAAGGCTGAGAAATGGCGGGAACTCCATACGGCGCATCGGTCGCTGGAGCTCAGCTATCATCACGATGCCTATCTCCGGTTCTCGGAGGAACTGGAGGAACTGCGTTCGGCTCATGCGAAGGATGAGGGACGACGCGTTTCGGTGGATGCGCAGCGCGCAGCGGAAGAGGCGCTGCTTGAAACCGAAAAATTGCAGGTTTTTGAGGAAGAGCGCCAGGTGGCCGATTTGAGCCAGAAGGCCGCAGGCACACAGGCTGAGGCCGTGCGTCTGGAATCGGAATCCTTGCGCAACCGTGATCGCATCGAATATCTCGAAGACTCGCTGCGGCGTCTCAATACAGAAGCGCAAGAGGCGCGCACCCGGCTTGAGGAGTTGTCCAACCAACGCAAGGCCGCCGAAGATGAGGCCAAGACTCTCGGTGGGTTGCTGGCGGGTGCCGACGAGAAATCCGGCCTTGCCCGTTCCAATTTGGATGAGGCCTCCGCGCGAGTCCGTGAGTCGCGAAGCGAATCCGATCGCCTCAACGAAGAACGGATGAACGCCTTGCATGATATGTCCGGCCTCAAGCAGCGCCTTGCGGCTGTGGAGGCGGAGTTACAGCATCTGCAGGGCAGCGAAGAGGAATGGGGAGGAGAGCGCGAGATGCGTTCGGGACGCCTTCAGGAAATGCGTCGTGAGCGTGAGGATGTTTTGAGTTCACTTGCGGCCGCAGAAAAAGCGGTATTGGTCGCCACGACAGAGACGGAAAAAACACTAAGGGAAATACAGGAATCGGGCGTTGAGCTCGAACGCGAACGGTTACGGGAGCAGGAATTGCAACGAACCAAGGTGGCGTTGGAGACACAGCTGAAGCTGCTGCGCGATCTCGAGGCGGGTGGTGAGGGCATTGATGCCGGCGTGAAACATTTGTTGCACGAAGCCGGTGGACGTTTGCAATCCCTGTTAATTGATGTATTGCAGGTGCCCAGTGAACTTTTGGCCATTGTGGAACGCGCCTTGGGCAAGTCGCTGCAGATCGTGCTGGTTCAGGATCCCGATCGCGGCGTCGAGCTTCTGAAGTTTTTGAAAGATTCGAAAAAAGGCGAGGCACTGTTCGGCTTTTCAGGCGCCGGAAGCTTCCGGCGGGAACGTCCGGATCTTTCTGGCCGCGATGGATTTCTCGGGTGGTTGGTGGAGAAGGTGAATTGTCCTCCGGAGCGCAAAAGTCTTCTCGAATGGGCCTTGGGGCAGCATGCGTTGGTGGATTCTCTGGATACGGCCTTCTCGTTGAGTCTCTCGTTGGGGAACCGCGATGTGTGGCTGTGGACTCCAGAAGGGGAGGCCTTGCATGCCAGCGGCGTATTGTATGGTGGCTCTCCGGTGGCGGAACAGTCCGGATTGCTCCAGCGCAAGGCACAGTTCCGCGAAGTTCAGGAAAAACTGGAACAGACGGAAAAGGAACTTGCCCTCACTTCCACCAGGTCCCATGCGCTTGAAGAGAAGCGCGCCATGATGTCGCAGGACGTCGAGTCGTACCGTATCCGTGCCCGAGAGGCCGAGAGAAGCGTTCATGAATTGCGTTCAAAAGCTCACCTGCACGAAAGTCAGGCTGAGATGCTCGATCGCGAAGTGGTGCAACTCAGCCTCAAACTTGAGACCACCAGCAGCCGAAAATCGGATTTGGTCCGAGAGGCCGATTTGCTTCGTACACGATGGAAGGAGGCCGAAGAAAGCCGCGCAACTCTTGAAAACAGATTTGTAGCGGTGCAGGAGGTGTTGGGGGTCCTGAGCATGGAACAGGGGCGTATGGAGGAGCAATGGCGGAGCCTCGAAAGAGATCGCATCGAATCCGAATCCCGGACTCAGGCTGCTCGTACCCGTTCAGAAATGCTGCGGCAATCGGCTCAGGAGCTTGAGGAGAGTTTGGAGCGTTCGGCAAAGCAGCGGGAAGAGTGGGAAACTCAGATCAGGCTTTTACGCGAGAAGAATTCAATTCTGGACGGAGAGATTGACTCTGTACACCATCGTCTTTCTGTCGAGGAAAAAGAGCGCGATGCTGCCAAGTCGGGGTATGACGCAAAGACGGGGCATCTCGATGGACGCAGAACGGCATTGCGTCGGTTCGAGGATGAACTCCGAAATCTTACTGAAGGAGTCCATGCCCGTTCTTTAAAGATGGAGCAGACGCGTTCCGTCATGCAATCGCTTCGTGAACGGATGTTCGAACGGCACGAAATCGATTTCGAGAGTTCGGAACTTTCTTTTGAAAAGGTGGAATACAATGCCGAAACCGTTGAGGCGCAGATTTCCGAATTGCACGAAAAGTTGAAATCTCTGGGCAATATCAACGTAGGTGCCATTGAGGATTATGAGGCGGAGAAAGCGCGCTTGGAAGACGTCCGCAAACAGTTTGATGACTTGGACAGGGCGCGGCAGGGGCTGGAGCGTGCCATCAAGAAACTGGACAAGGCGGCACGGGAGCAGTTTCTGGCGACATTCGCGATCGTACAGAAAAATTTCCAGGAGGTGTTTTCTTCATTGTTCGAAGGGGGAGAAGCCCAGCTTGCGTTAGAAGAAAATATCGATCCTCTGGATTCAAAGATCGAAATCAATGCGCGGCCCACAGGGAAAAAGATGCGTGGGGTCTCATTACTTTCCGGCGGTGAACGCGCGCTCACGGCGATTTCATTGTTGTTCGCGCTCTACCTTGTCCGTCCTTCGCCATACTGTATCATGGATGAGGTGGATGGTCCGTTGGATGACGCGAACATCGGCAGATTCGTCAATTTGTTGCGACGGTTCAGTCACCAGACGCAATTCATCGTAGTTACGCACAACAAGCGCACCATGGCAGCTTCTGACATGCTTTATGGAGTGACGCAGGAAATCAAGGGTGTATCCAAACTGGTTTCTGTACAGTTGGACGAGGCTGCGCGTATAGCAGCCTGATAGTGCGGCAATAAAACGATGCGCGGGCAGATTCGAAGATTTCTCCTCATCTATCACCGCCTCCTGCGTCCTCATCCTTCTGAGCGGGGGCGTGATTTGTGGTTTCAAGAAGAAGCGAGAGCGGAGCGGCTTTCGAATTTTATACGCATAGTATATGTCTTGGCGTGGTTGATGGCTGCAGCATTGCATGCTCCAGGAAATCGTTTTTGGGCAAATGTGAGTAACTTGGGATGTGGTGGGATTTGGTTGTTGTGGTCAATTGGGGTACAGTTTTGGCTGACGCGTCACTACTATAAGGTTTACTATAAATTCATTACTACTGTAGTAGATATTATTGTTGTAACAGCTATGATTTGGCTGTGCCAGTTTGCCGCGGGTCCAAGTTTTGCGCTCAAAATCCCGACTTTTTTGAACTATTTCTGTTGTTTAGGGTTGGCGTCATTACGATTTAAGCGCGGACTTGCTGTATTCGGTGGCGTATTGGCCGTGATATTTTACGCAATCATGTGGGCTTATTTTCAAATTCATTACCAAATAATTTATGGAACGAACATCGAACATACCATGACGGCAAAAGTCAATTGGCATTATTTGGTTTTTCAGTTGGTGTATCTAGTGGTATTCAGTTTTCTTACCTACATCGCTGCCATAAATGTCAGAAGATTGGTAGAACTTCGTGCGCGCGAAAGCGAAGAGACGGCCAAGGCTCGCGAACGCGCCATGATAGCTGCAAGTGTTGCTCATGAAATCAAAAATCCTTTGGAGGGCATATATGGAGCGGCACAATTGCTTCAGGAAGAAGCCAAGGGTAACCCAAGATTTGTGGCAATGATTTTGGCGGATACGCGAAGGCTTAACGATGTCGTGCAAGAATTTTTGAGCTTCTCCCGCCAGTTTTCTGTCAAGCCGGTAACTACGGATCTGGTTGATGTCGTCAAGGGTTTTTGTCATCGACAATCGGATATTCATTCAGGAATCCCTCTGGATTTTTCTTCCTCTGTTGTGAATCGCTCGGTATATTCAGATCCGGAAGGGATATGTCAGATCTTGTTGAATCTGGTGCAGAATGCCTGGCGTTATCAGGGAAATGATGCCGTCCGAGTAAGGCTTGAAGCGCATGATGATGTGGCAGAGATATGGATTGAGGATGACGGTGCCGGTGTGCCAGAGGAACAGAGGGATAAGCTTTTCGAACCATTTTTCACCACATCTACCACGGGAACGGGATTGGGGCTTGCGACCTCGCGTAAGATCGCCAGAGAACTCGGTGGAGATCTTTATTACGAGCCTTTGAATCCTGGTTCTCGTTTTGTTTTAGTCGTGAGAAGTTATCAGACGTCAGAGGTAGTGGTATGACGAAAGACGTAGCGTCCGGTTGCGTGCTGGTCGTGGATGATGAGCAAAATATCCGTGAAATAGTTTCGGTCGCATTGAGTAGTGTGGTGGAAAAAGTGATCGTGGCTGATTCCGCATCAAAAGCCATGGAAATTCTTCGCGAAGAGAACGTCGACGTGGTCGTAAGTGATATTCGCATGCCGGGTCTGGATGGATTGGCGTTTCTCCGCCAGGTAAAACAGGAACAGCCCAAAATCTCATTCCTTATGATGACTGCGCATGGTTCCTTGGAAACGGCGGTTAAAGCGCTGCGATATGGTGCTTCGGATTTTTTGACCAAACCTTTCGAGAACGCGGAGTTGCGGGACATTGTGAAAAGACTGCTTGCTGTTACATCGTCATTCGCAAAATCGTCGTCATATCCTGTTGAACAGATGGCAGATGGCGGGTTTGCCGGAGTGATTGGGCAAAGCTCCACTTTTATTGCTGCTCTCGAGAAGTCTCGTAAGGCCGCCAATACGGACTCCACCGTTTTGCTGCTGGGCGAGAGCGGTAGTGGGAAGGAGGTTGTCGCCCGGTTTATCCACGATAGTTCCTCGCGCCAAGAGCGCCCTTTCGTGCCTGTGAATTGCGGGGCCATTCCGGAAAATCTCATTGAATCGGAATTGTTCGGACACGAGAAAGGCGCTTTTACCGGAGCCATTTCTTCAAAGCCCGGTCGTTTTTTGCTTGCCGGTGGCGGGACAGTCTTCCTTGATGAGATTGGAGACCTGCCACTTTCCATGCAGGTCAAGCTCCTCCGTGTTCTTCAGGAGAGAGTGGTGGATCCCATCGGTGGGCGCGGCCCTGTACGGGTGGATTTTCGTTTGATTGCTGCAACCAACAAGAATTTGCGGGAGGAGGTCCGGGCCGGGCGTTTCAGGGAAGATCTCTATTTCCGTCTCAATATCATCCCGATAGAAATGCCTCCCTTGCGTGAACGCGGTGGAGATGTTCTGCTGCTGGCCCGGCATTTTTTGAAGCACTTCAACAGGCATTATGGAACGGCGCATGCATTAACCCAGGAATCGGAGCGGAAGTTATTGGCATACGCATGGCCGGGAAATGTCCGTGAGCTTGCCAATGCCGTGGAGCGGGCGGTGGTTCTTGCCGCAGGGCCCGAATTGCAGTTTCAGCTTGATGGAATGGAGACTGCGATGCGTGGTTTGATAGAGCGCAAGCAAAGTGCGGAAAAGGACGAGATTTTCAGGGCATTGGAATTGAATCGCTGGAACAAAACCAAGACTGCTGAGCACCTGGGCATTTCCAGGCGAGGATTGTTGTACAAGATTAAAGAATACGGGATACGCTAGGCGAGAACGGGCTCTTCTTCGCGCCAGACGAGAATGCTTCCGCAACTTTCACAGGTCAGAAGCAAGTTTTTCCTGCCGACTTCGGTGATGCGTTGCGGGGTCTGGGTGCGGCTGCATACGTCGCAATGTTTATGGGTACGATTCACAGCAGCAATGACATTAGGCGAGCCGCGCCGTTGCACGACCCGGTCATACAGGGTGAGGATCCTTTTGCTGACCTTTGTCCGGGGAGCCTCAGAGAGCCTGGCCTCTGCGGCAATACGATCCTCGATCCCGTTGAGTTCCTCGGTCAAGGCCTGTAATTCAGGCTCATTGGCCTCCCGGACCTTTTCGTATTCAGCTTCGACTGCGGTCAGATCCTTGCGCAGGTTTTCAAGCATCTGCTGGAAATGCAACACACTGGCATGAGCCGCGTCGATGTTTTTTTTGTGCGCCGCGATTTCGAGATGGACAGCATCATATTCGCGATTCGTGCTGATGTTGTCTAGGCGCTTGTTGCTTTCCTGCATGGCGTGTGTTTCGGCGGCCACACCATCCAGATTTTCCCTGATTTTGGCTTCGGTATCCGCAATCTCCGCCCGAATACGATCCAAGTTGGCCTTTTCGCGGCCAATGGAATCCTTGAGATTCTGGACTCGCAACGGCAGGTCCCGTTTGGTCTGCTTGAGTTCGTAAACCTTCTTGTCCACTGCGGAAAGCTGGAGAAGGTATTGGAGGTCCTCTTGCATGTTCGCACCTTGGTTTTGGCGATCACAAATCCCGCCCTCACCTCACGCTAAGGCACGAAGGATGCTGGAATTAGAGCGCCATGAAAAAAACATTCCCGACCCAAATGGGGCGGGAACGGGGGCTAAAATAACTAGAAATCAGGGGGGGGTCAATTAATCGATGAAGGAGTAACGCGGTTAAATCGAGAGGCAGCGAAATCCCAGCTTTTCGTAAATCCCATTTCCACTAATGCTGGAAATTCGTTAAAAATCGGTTTAAGCGACTCTTGATCGATGGCGCTCATTCGGCCCAGTACGAAATTGGAAAGATCCTGTTGGGGGGGGCACAGGCCGACCCCTATTCGAATACGAGAGAAGCCTTCGCCAATTTTTGCAATGATGTCGCGAAGCCCGTTGTGTCCACCGTGGCCTCCAAAGGGACGGATGCGGATTGAACCTGCGGGTAGAGTAACGTCGTCGGTGACAACCGCTATTTCGGAAGGCGGGAACTTGTAGAACGTGAGAAGTGCTTGTACGGCTTCCCCGCTCAGGTTCATGAACGTTTGAGGTTTGGCAATGAGGAGGGAAACGGGGCCCACACTGGCTTTGCAAACCAGCGAAGAACCCCAAGTCTTCCAGTCGTTTTCCACCCCCGCTGCACGGGCCACAGCGTCTACCAGGGAAAACCCGATGTTGTGACGTGTGTGGTCGTACTTGGAGCCGGGATTGCCCAGCCCCACGAGAAGCGGCATGGCGAGAGATTACTTCTTCTTTGCTTCGGCCTTGGCCGGAGCGGCTTTGTCCTTGCCATCGCCGGCAGGAGCAGCACCCGCAGCCGGTGCAGCGGCGGCAGCCGGAGCTGCAGCAGCAGCGGCCGGAGCGGCTTCCTCTTCCTTGCGTGCCTGACCCACGCCCAACAGCGCGGTACGTGCGGGAGTGACGAAGACGCCTTTCTTGAAGTCGAGATCCTTCACGTAGATCGTCTTGCCAGATTCCAGACCAGAAACATCGACGATGAACTTTTCCGGAATATCCTCAATCTTGGCTCGCAGTTTGACGCTTTTTTTGGAAATGAAGAGAACGCCGCCTTGAAGCTTGACGCCCACAGGAACGCCTTCCGCGATCACAGGAACCGACACAGTCACAGGATGTATGTCATCCACACGGAGAAAATCGATGTGAACCAAATCGCGGCGAATCGGATCACGATCCACTTGCTTCACCATCACCTTCTGGGTTTCGCTCCCCAGTTCCATTTCGATGACGTGGTTGCGCTTGGGAATGATGGTACGCATTTCGGCGGCCGACACTTCCACCAAGGTGGGTTCGCTTTTGGGTCCATACACAATGGCCGGAACCCGGCCTTCGCGCCGCATGGTGGCCAGTTTGCCTTTGGTTCCATGATCGCGTGTCTGTGCTTTGAGTTTCAAGTGTTCCATGGTCGTTTTCCTCGCTCGGTACAACATGCCGGTCACATGCCTTCCCGAAATTGGGTTTAGTGCCCGGCCTCAGGGATTTTCCCGAAGGCCGCCGGTAGGGTGGTGGTTGGGGCGGCAGGATTCGAACCTACGAATGGCGGATCCAAAAACCGCAGTCTTACCACTTGACGACGCCCCAACGGCACCGAGGGGGCAAACTTAGAAAAACGGGTCGGTTTTGAAACGCGTCAAAGTGGAGAATCGGCAATGATTTTCCACTTGCTCGAGGCAATTTTGAGCTGTTTTTTCGTCTTGAAACAAGGCGAAAAGACTGGCCCCGCTGCCTGTCAACAGGGTTTTTACAGGACAAAAGGCATTGAGAATTTCTTGAACTTGACGAATCTCCTTAAAATGGGCGGAGATCGGTGCCTCAAAGTCGTTATGTAATCCAGAATAGAACTCCGGATGATTGGCCTGCCCTGCATAAAGCTGTTTGAAGGTCTGCCAATGATTTCCAAAGGGCTTCCCATGAAGTTGCTGGTAGGCCCAAGCGGTTTCGACATGGCATCGTGGAGTTGCGATAACAACATGAAAAGGGAAAGGATCTGGTGCGGGAGACAGAGCTTCGCCGCGGCCTTCAGCAAAAGCCGTAGGCTGAAAAAGGAAAAAGGCCACGTCCGCGCCCAATTGCGGCGCCAAACGACGGAGTTCTTCGTTGGACAGATTCAGCCGCCAGATGGCATTTGCCAGCCTGAGAGCTGTGGCCGCATCGGAACTACCGCCTCCCAATCCTGCGCCCGTGGGGATCCGCTTGGATAACGAAAATCGAATCCCGTCGTGTGGTTTCAAACGGTCGGGATAATGACTGTGCAGTAGCTGGGCCGCTTTGTAAACAAGGTTATCCTCTGCCCGCCCAGGGATTTCCCTGTCGGATACGACCTCGATACGATCCCAAGGTTCCGCGGAAAGTGTATCGCCGAACTCCAGAGCCTGAAAAAGCGTTCCTAATTCGTGATATCCATCCTCACGCTTCCTGCGGATCTCGAGGAAGAGGTTCAGTTTGGCGGGACAGGAATGCGTTTTCATGCTCATCGAAGATGCTAATTTAAGAAGCCCTTAATGTTCAATAGTTCCATTTTTGAAGAGAGGTGTTCCATGAACGTTTCAAAAACCAATGTCGGTACCAAGTTCCTGACGTGCATCTTGCTGTCTCTGTTTTTTGCAGGGTGTTTGGGCAATGACGACAAGAAGGATTCAGCGGTGCCTGCCCCCTTGTACGCCAAAGGGAAAGCGCGTTTTGAGGGTATTTGCACTGGGTGTCACGGTGTTGATGCGAAAGGTTCCGGGCCCAACCCACCGCTTTATCATTCTGATTTTCTCATGGCAGACAGGCATCGCCCCATTCGTATCCAGTTTCTAGGGCTTCCCAACAAGGTGGATACGGCGACCACCATCGTTGTGAGCGACTCCGTTTTCAGCGGAATGCAAATGCCGGACATCGGATTCTGCAGTTCCGATTCGGAGATCGCCGGGGTTTTGAGCTATGTCCGCGTGACCTTCAACACGGCGACTGATTTTATCACGGTCCAGGAAGTGGCTTCCGTGCGGGATAGTCTTATCCAGGCGAAAATACTTGATACTACCGGATACGCTGCCAGATGCGCGATGTAAGGTGATCTGATGCGTCATCTCCTGGGTCTCATCCACGAATCTTCCAGCCATGTGGAATCCTTGGTGCAGGCTGCGGTGCGCGCCAAAGCCGAGTTCCGGACACTGGGACCTTCGGATGCGCTCAAGGGACGCACGGCGGCATTGTTTTTCGAAAAGCCCAGTCTCCGTACGCGCGTCACTTTTGAAGTGGCGATGATTCAAACCGGCGGCGCGGCCGTAGTTCTTGATCCCTCTTCCGTGTCCCTCGGAAAACGTGAATCGGTGCATGACGCAGCCAAAAGTCTTTCGCGTTGGGTCGACTGCATCGTGGCGCGCACCTTTTCACAGGGACTGGTGGAGGAACTTGCGCAATATGCTTCCGTGCCGGTCATTAACGCATTGACCGACATAGAACACCCCTGTCAGGCTCTGGCTTTCGGTGAAATGATGGTGGAGAAACGCGGCGCATTGCGCGACCTTAAAGTCGCTTTCATTGGTGACGGCAACAATGTGGCCAACAGTCTGGCTGCATTGGCGGGTCACTGTGGAATGCATTTCACCTTGGCCTGCCCCGAAGGATACGAGCAGCCTGCTGATTTTCTCACCAAGGTTCAGGGTTTATGCGAGAGTTCCGGTGGAAGTTACCGGCAGGTGCGCGATCCCCGCGAAGCGGTCCGTGACTCGGATGTCATCTATACCGACGTGTGGATTAGCATGGGTGAGGAAGCCGTGGCGGATCAGAAGAAGAAAAGCTTCGCGAGTTATCAGGTCAATGATGCTTTGCTGGCGGCCGCGCCTTCGCATTGTTTGATTACGCATTGTCTGCCGGCGCATCCCGGCGAGGAAATTACCGAAGCAGTCATGGCCTCGTCACGTTACGTGGCATTTGATGAGGCTGAAAACCGGTTGCACGCGCAGAAGGCCGTGCTACTCGATCTTATTCGCGGCTGACCGCCTCCTGATACTCCGCCGTCCGGATCGTCTTTTCCTTGAAATGATTCAGGATGAGGGCGAGCTTGTCTTCGGAGAAAGTCAGTTTCATCTGTTTGGTGATCTTTCCCTTGTAACCCCATTGCCGCATGAGTTCTTCACTCAACTCGAACCCATCCGCGGCCCCGTAGAAATTCATTTCGGAAGACTGAAACGCCGGGCAGCTTTCCTGATCCACGCATTCCGGCGCCGACCCTGCATTTTTCTCCATCCATTTATGCGTGTGCCGCTTGCGGGCGTCCAGCGTCTTTTCCAGGCGCATGTATCCGATGATCAGAAAGCGGCCCTGTAATGATTCGAGTGTTCCCTGATATCGTGTTCCGAAGAGGAAATACCGGCGTCGCGCTTTGTATGCCGCGAGTCGCGTACGGCCCTCGATGCATTGAAGGACTCCGAACGTTCCCGTTTCATAGCTGGGTTCCAGCACAGGATCGCCCTGTTCATCCGAGGTTTCGCGCAGGGGAAGTTCATGGGTGGGCGAGGTGGTGAGATGGATGAGCACTCCCTCATCCTTTCCCCGATAATCCTGCCAGTTGGCGATCACGGGGAAATCTCCGCGCGCATGGCGGTGACAGTGCGTCCCAGAAACAGGGAGGCGAGGCGATCAAAACCCTCGGTCTGATCGGTGGTGAGGAAGTCTTCCTTTCCATTCCGGGAAAGTCGCGTTTCGATCTCCGGATGACGGCGCAGATAGTCTTCCAGGCTTGGGGCCACGATGTCCCCCTGAATCAGGATTTCAGTCTCCGGCGGAATGATTTTCCGGATGGCAGGGTAGAGTAGCGGATAATGGGTGCACGCGAGAAGCAATGCGTCTACCCGTGACGAGAGGGCCAGGGTTTTCCGCCAGTAGAGATTGAGGAAGTAATCCAACCCCGACCCCTCCAGTTCACCAGACTCCACCAAGGGCACGAGCATGGGGCAGGCCAGTTGAGCCAAATGCAGGTTCGGAGCCAATTTGGCAAGTTCAAGTGGATAGCTTTCCGAACGCACCGTACCTTCGGTTGCCCACAACGCGACATTGCTTCCGGCGGATTTTTGCGCCAGCGCTTCTGCAGAGGGACGAATGATTCCGAGGACGCGTTTGTCCGGATATTTGGCCGGAAGAAGTTTTTGCTGGATGGTACGCAGAGCCTTGGCAGAGGCCGTGTTGCAGGCGATCAGAATCAAGTGGCAATCTCTTGAAAAAAGATATTCCACGCCTTCAGTCGTGAATTTTAGGATGGCCTCGAAGGAACGGTTGCCGTAAGGAGTTCGCGCGCTATCGCCCAGATAGAGGTAATCGTACGCCGGCAACCGCTCCCGCACCGTGCGGTAGATGGTGAGGCCGCCGAGGCCGGAATCGAAGATGCCAATGCGCATGATTCTTTTGCAATGCTGTCCGGGCCGAAATATATTCTAGAATAACGTCGACGTCGCGACGGCCCTATTGTTGAGGAGGAACCATGAGACTTCCCTTGAGGCATTTGAAATGGCCCTTGTTGTTTGCCATAGCCGGGGTGCTCATGGCAAACAGCTGCGAGCCTGATAAAGATCCGCCTACCCCTGGAGGTGTGGACATCAATGGGACGTGGCGCTGGCGTTCCACGGTTTATGTGGCCAATGTGAGTGCGACCAGCAGTGTCCCGTGTTCCATTATTCATGTGGGCGATACCGTCAGCAGGAACATCAGTATTGCTCAGTCTGTTTCGAATAAAGTTTATCTCGCGGGCTTCGGGACCGGTGTCTCGGATACGTTGAGTGGAACGTTGCAGGATCCTCAGGGCAATGATGGTTCAAAGGCGGAGCTTCCCATTGAAGGCAGCTACAAGGATCATGGTGGAACGCGGCTGGAGGAGTCGAATTCCGTGGTCAGCATCTATTCCGATGATTCCCTCAGCGGGTTGGAAATGTGGTCATGGACGGGAACCGGAGGCCCTTGTGTCGGAACTTCCCGCATAGAAGCGACCCGTATTCCTTAAAATCGCTTCGAGAGCTCTACCGCAAGATCCCAACATCCCCTTTCTTTCATCAGGAGAGGGGCTTTTTGTATATGGTATGCAACTCAATTCAAACCACTGGAGGGTCTGATGAAATTCCTGTTGAGACTGGTGATTCTTCTGGTGGTAATGTCCGCTGCCGCATGGGCTTTTGCCTTTTCCGGGCTGTATAATGTCGCTGCGACCGAGCCACACTGGAAGCCTGTTCAACAGTTTCTCATGTTTGTCGTGGATCGGTCCGTGGATCATCATGCCGAAGGGATTGCGGCGCCCGCCAATCTTGAAGACACTGCGGTCATTCACAAAGGATTTCAACATTTCCAGGAAATGTGCGAGGAGTGCCACGGCGCTCCCGGTGTCGAACGTTCTGAGATGGGGAAGGGGCTTTATCCGCGTGGTCCAAAGTTGCTGTGGGCTGCGAAGGAGGATTCTCCTTCTGAACTCTTCTGGATCACCAAGAACGGGATCAAGATGACGGGCATGCCCGCCTTCGGCCCCACGCATTCCGATGAGGAAATTTGGGCCATCGTCGCCTTTGTCAAAAAGTTGCCAGGCATCGACTCGGCATTTTACGACGAGTTAAGCCGGAAATGGTGCGAACGCGACATGGGCGGAGACATCGATGCCGAATGTCATCGAATGCATGAAGACTGTGAACGTCAGAGCGATGGCACCAATCACCACGAGATGTAGGTGCTTCCTTTCCGATAGTACGCCGATTTTTCATGACCGCCTGACTTCTATCTTATCCAGCAACCATGGATGCGGTCCGGCTTAAAAGTTCCTGCATTTGCGGCAATACCCGGCCTTATCTGGAATGCTGTGGTCGTTACGCCCAGGCTCCGATCCCTTCCGAGGTCACGGGTGAAGTTGAAAGAAAATGGGCGGATTTCCGGCATGTTCTTCATGAACTCTACATGTATCTGTTTCCGTTGCGGAATCTCTATCAAGCCTATTGGGAGAAGTTGAGCGAGGAGGAATATCCCCATCATCTTCTCATGGCGGATGCAGAATACGGTCGTGCCGTGGTGGCGAATTTTTTCTGGGATTATTCCGTCCAGTTCTCCGATGCCCGCCCCATTCTTCGCGCCGCACGCGACATCGAAGGCAAAGACATCCGTATGGCCAATGATTTCCGGCAGTGGAGTCTGGCACCGATGTGGCTGGTCTATGTGGTCGAAGCGGATGAACGGCACGCCCATCTCCGACCTCTGGGTTCGGAAAAAGTCCATCGTGTATTGCACGGCGGAGAATTACCCGAGCCGGGAGCATATGTCGCTGCGCGCTTGCTGATCTATCGCGGTGAAGAATATGTTCTTCCGGCAGTATTGCGATTCTCCGAAGCATTTTCCCAAACCCGTGCGGAGGAGGCCTTGAGGCAAGTCCGTAATGCATTGGGTTTGAAATCCGGCGCGGGAGGATTACGTCCGGACGTACAATGCGATGAATGGCGGAGGCATGGCTCGTTGTTTCTGAATCTGTGGAGGGAACACGTCTACGATGCCGTGGTGGGGATTCCTGGTCGCACGGTGCACATGGCACCGGGTTTCAACCTGCCTGTCGCGGACACCGCGGAGGCGTCCAGACAACTGGCCACGGGGGGAGCGATCGCTTTGGGCCGGCACAAATACGAAGTGCGATATCGCACCTTGCCGGTGGCGCGTCTGGAAATCCGCGAAGACATGATCCATGGCACCTTGATGGATGACGCTTTCCGCCCTTATGCGTTGCATTGGATTGCGGATCATTTGCGCGCCATCCATGCGGTTGACGGCGGGGCTGTCGAAGATTCCACGGGAGTGACCTTCGATTCCGATCCGGAATCCTGGCTGAATACGCCGCAGGCGCAACTGAACGGAGAAACGCCGGTACAGGCCAGTCGACATGATTTCGGACGCCGGCGCTTGCTAAACCTGCTGAATGAAGAGTCCGGGCAGGGACGTGATGTAACAGGGCTGCGCGAGAAACTGGGGCTTTAAAAGTGCGGACAACCTTGTTCCTGCTGTTCGCGATGTCGCAACTTTTTGCAACGGAACTTCCATCACCTATGGATACTGCGATGCGTCGAGTGGCTGCTTCCGCGGGGTTCCATGACTGGGATCTGGACCTGATGATCAACTTCCCTTCAGCCAGACTCATTCCATTGAGTTCCGTGGATCGACTGCTGCGTGCGCCGCGTTCCGTGGATTCGTTGGTCCCTGCTCTCCGGAAAGATCTTGAGGTTTCGGGGATTGACGGCATCCAACAATTGCCCTTGTGGAAATGGCTCGATGTGGATTCCGTTTCCCGCAAGCAGTCTGATTCGCCTGAAGGTTGGTTGCGCATGGCAGGGGAAGGGCTGAAATCCTATCTGCGTCCGCTTTCCAAAAGCGACAAGGATTTTCTCGTCCGCGAAGTTCCTTCGTTGCTCCGCCAAAGCGACGAGGATACTTCTTTGACCCCGGTCCAATCCGATTCCATGCGACAGAGGCAGGATGCCTATACGGATGAGGTCATTCGGCTGGCGTCGAAACTTTCCCGCGTTGATTTGGTGCAGGCTTCCGGCGCCTTGGATGAGGCGCTGTTCATGCTGTTGAATCGAGGGCGGGATTCGGGGTGGACCGCGGTGAAGCGGGATCTGGAAAAGTTGAAGAAAAGGGGAATTCTGGTGGAGATTGGTACGGAGGGTTCCGATGTCCATCGTTTGAAAAGTGGCATTGTCTTTGATCCGGGTGGCGACGATCGATATGAGTTTGCCACGGTTCCGATGCCGGGAAGCTGGCTGCTCGTGATCGACGCGTCCGGCAATGACTTGTATCATGCTTCGGATACAACCGGAGGTTCCGCCGCTTTTCTGTCCTTGCAGATCATCGCAGACATGAAAGGCGATGATCGCTACATCGGACGCGATTTTTCCTTCGGCTCCGCGATGCTCGGTTACAGCCGGCTCTTCGATGCCGCGGGAAATGATCTGTATTACGGTCGCAGCGCTTCACTGGGGTTTGCCTTCGAAGGCATCGGAATTCTTCAGGACGTGTCGGGCAATGATGTGTATTCGGCCAGCTACTTGTCCGAAGGGTCTTCCTCGACGCGCGGCCTTGGAGTGCTGCTGGATCAAAAGGGGAACGACCAGTATCTCGCCCGTCCCGACTTCGTGGACGACCTACGCTATCGCGATCATTTCCTGAGTCTGAGTCAGGGCTTCTCGACAGGCTTTTCCCCGAAGCATCCCGGCGGCATTGGCGTGCTGTGGGATCAAAATGGTGAGGATCTTTATTCCGCCGATATATTTGGGCAGGGAACAGGCTATTGGTTTGCGTGGGGTTTGTTGATGGATGATTCAGGCAATGATCGCTTTGTCGCCCACCAGTATGCGCAGGGTGCCGGTGTGCACTTCGCGGCGGGTACACTGTGGGATCGCGCGGGCAATGATTTGCGTGCCAGCAAGGGCGTGAGTCAGGGATGTGGACACGATGGCGGATTCGGATTGCTGGTGGATGAAGCCGGTAATGACCGCACAGTGGGCGTGGACATGAGCATAGGGGCTGGCAGCGCCAATGGATTGGGAGTGCATGTGGATCTTTCGGGTGATGATGATTACGATGCGCTGAATCCGAAGATGACGCTGGGGCACGGTGATTTGCGTCGCGACCGCGGTAGCATGGGATTTTTCCTCGACATCGGCGGCAAGGATCGGTATCCGTTGGAAATCAAAAATGGGTCGGCGTGGAAAGTGTATGACACGAAGACCCGGGGATATGGTTATGGGTTGGATACGGAATAGATCACCAGTAGGGGAGAACGGCCATTCGCCCCTACTAAAGACGGCTGGGCTGTTTGTGGTTGTGTATTGTGGCATTGCAATTGCCGTTCCCGATACCACCTTCTGGAAACCACCGGTGTATACGCGATTGGACAGCCTGTTCGTTGCGGCAGCTACAGGCGAACCGAGGTTTCAGCTGTTGCGTGATTCCAGCGAAAAGGCATTGTTGACGATGGATACGGTGGGATTACAGTATTTACTCGATCATCGTTTGACCAAACAGACGCCACGACAGCGGCATTACGTGGAAATGTTTTTTATGATGGCGGCAGACTCCGGACGAAATTCGAAACCCCGCATGTTGTTGTCACGCGCATTGGCCTCGAGTCCGGATACCCTCCGTTCTCAGCTTCTGTACATCGGTTCCCAAATGAGGGATTCGGCTTTCCGAAGGGAGGCAATTCCTTATCTCCACTCTGACTCGGAGTCCGTGCGTCGCATGGCCGTCCGCACTTTAGGATCCTATCCGAATCCGGAAAATCTCCCGTTGTTGTGGGATGGCCTGGAGAAGACACGCGGATTGGAGTTGCAGCAAAGGTTGTGGGCGCTGGATCAGCAGGGGCCTTTGGCGGAATGGAAGCGGTTGATTCCGTTGTTGCAGGATTCCTTGTTCTTCAACCGTCAAAAAGTGCGGGATATGCTGTCGAAAACAGCGGACAGCGCGCTGGCAAAGCCTTAGGATGCTACCAGTTACCTAGACGCATTCAGCGGAAAATCGCCGTGAAGCCGGGTTTTTTCGGACTTCCTTTATAGCGGGAGTCGTTTTCATCCTATTTCTATTTCGCCCTTTTGAGTAATTTGCAGTCTCCAAAAATCAGGTACAGCGCAGGAGAATCCATGAAGCACTACAATATCGCAAACATCCCGGGTGACGGTGTCGGTACGGAAGTGGCCGCGGAAGCCATCAAGGTTTTCGACGCGGCGGCGAAGAAGTTCGGCTTCAAGGTCAGCTATGAGAACTACGACTGGGGTTGCGACTACTACCTGAAGCATGGGGAGATGAACCCCTCCAACATGCTGGAGACCTTGAAGGGCTCCGATGCGATTTTCCTCGGTTGCATCGGCGATGCTTCCAAGGTTCCCGATCATATCTCTCTCACGTTGCTGCTCAAGATCCGCAAGGGATTCGACCAGTATGTGAACCTGCGCCCCATCAATCTGTATCCGGGCGTGGACTCGCCGATCCGTACGGCAACTCCCGAGTCGGTGGACATGATTGTGGTGCGCGAGAACACCGAAGGTGAATACTCCTCCATGGGTGGCTTCTTCAAGATGGGCACGCCGGACGGCTTCGCGATCCAGAACGCCATCTTTACCCACAAGGGTTGTGAGCGCGTGATGCGATACTCCTTCGAACTGGCCCGCAAGCGCAAGGCACAGGGCAAAGCCGGTCAGGTGACCAATTGCACCAAGTCCAACGCCCTCAACTACTCGATGGTGTACTGGGATTCGGTGTACGCCGAAGTGGCGGCGAAGTATCCCGAGATCAAGACCGATATGGCCTTGGTGGACGCCATTTGCATGTGGTTCGTGAAGAACCCGAACTTCTTCGACGTGGTCGTGGCGTCCAACCTCTTCGGCGACATCATCACCGATCTCGGCGCCATGCTGCAGGGCGGCATGGGCTTCGCCGCAGGCGGCAATATCAACCCCGAGCGCGTCTATCCCTCGATGTTCGAACCCATCCACGGCTCGGCGCCGAAGTACGCGGGCAAGAATGTGATCAATCCGATTGCCTCGATCGAGACGGCGCGCATGATGCTCGATCATATCGGCGAGGAAGCTGCCGCGGCGCAGGTTCAGACGGCTGTGAAGAACATTCTGGCCGCTGGCAAGATCAAGACCCGCGATATGGGTGGTAGCAGCAAGACCAATGAAGTTGGCGATGCAATTGCTGCTGAGTTTTTGGCGGTTAAATAAATCCGATTAAGGTTTGCATCTCTAGGGCCGTCCCCTCACGGGGGCGGCCTTTTTTTGCGACAGA
>OMJM01000015.1 GCA_900299345.1 bacterium
GATGCTGATGAACCGCGTTTATGACACCGAGGCAAAAAATTCCGTGAAGCGCCTCGACAAGGATGTTTTTTACACCGTACCGCCGAGCCAGACCTTCCGTTTCTTTTACGGACCCGCCGCGAAGCTTCCGGAATCAGCCGTGGCGATCCACTGGTGTTCCAGCAACCACCGAAAGCTGGCTCCAACGTTGACTCGAAAGGTCTTGGAAAGTTCGAACAGCCTTTACGCGAGACTGGCCCAGTCCAGCTTTTCGGGCAACGCGTACTGACGATCCGCAATCAACATCTTGAGGACGTATTCGATGTTCCGCATGGTGAGGGAATGTTCGAAGTCCATGGGATGCAGCGCCACTCGTACAACGGGGCTATTCTGAAACAACCGCGCCCGTAAAGGACAGACCACCAGCGAACCATATTTGCGCATCAGCGTGCGCGTCGCCCACGTGACGACGGGTGCAGACAGCGATGTTCCACGATGGATGTCATGGATTCGGTGGTGATCTTCGGTGAAAGCCAGATCAAACTCTTTCAACAACGGCAACAGCACTTCCGGTTTGAACAGCCAGGCCGGGGGAACGAATCCCTTGGGTTTGACTCCATGAAAACAATGCGAAAACTCCTCCAGCGCATTTTTCAAGCGTTGTCTCTGAGTAGCCGCGTCGATGGGAAGAAACTCCCCTTCGCCCGCTGTCATAAAACGACGTTTCAAGGTCTGTATCAAAGAAAGTGTTTCAGGCGTAGCGTCAGGTTGCCGATCCTGATGATAGTAGCCATGCAACCACCAGCTGATTTGAAACGAGCGCTCCCGGCGGCACCACATCAGAAAATCAGGATACTCAGAAGCGCGGTAGCGGCCGTGAAATTCCGGGACAAAGAGGTACTGCACCTGTTCCACACCCAACCTGCGGAACATCGATTCCGCGCGGCGTAATCGATGCATATGAACCGGAGCCACGTCGTGCAACGACACAATTAACCGTTTCATGCCAACTCCCGCCACGCCGCGACCATGCGTTCCACCGCCTGATCCCAGGTTCCGTAGCGACGCGCGAGCTCGCGATGCTTCTCCGACGCCAGTGGCAGGTCGGCGGAAGCCGCCCGATGGATCGCTTCCAAAAACCCCCGCGCATTCCCAGCCATGAACCGAAACGGAGAATCCAACTCCGACAGTAATTCACCGCTTCCTCCGGAAGAAGGAGCCACGGCAACCAATCCCGACGCCATCGATTCCAGTACGGCAAGACCGAATGTCTCGTGTGGACCTGGAGCAAGGAAGATATCGTGGGAATGATACAACGCCGCCAAGGCATTCCGTCCCTCCAGAAAACCGGCGAAGCGGAAGCGCTCGTGCTTTATGGAAGCAAACCGATCGGCATAGGCCCCGCGCCCCGCAACGGTCACGCGGAAGGATGGGTTCTCTAGCAGCGCTGGTAGAATCTCCAATAGCAATTCGATTCCTTTGTCGCGATCCAGACGCCCCGCGTACAGAAACCTTACAGGCGCATCCGCAGCACCCTTGCGACGCAACGGTTCGAAAGAATGAATGCGTTCAAAAATGGAAGCATGGACTCCGAAAGGAAGCCGGCGCACACGCGTCACTCTGTGACGACGCAACGAATCCTCCATCACATGGGAGGCAGTGGCGGTCCGATCAAACCGCCGTTGAATGGAATAGAACAGGTTGGATCCGAGGGATGCGATCCATGCGCGTATTTTTCGGAAACTTCCACGCCGGGACCACGGCATGAGGTAACTCGGCACCGGATCGCTGTGATAGAACGAGACGAGCAGACCGTTCCACAGGTTTGCGGCGCGCAGCCAGAGGCAGAACCAGCTCGTCAGCCACGCGTCTCCCGCTTCAATCACATCCGGATTCAACTTGCGAATCCATTGAGCAACACGACGATAATCCAGCATCAGCCGGTAGCCGGATGGATCCGCCGTCAGGGTTTTTCCATAAACCTGCACGAGGTAAACACCGGGAGAAGGCTTTTCGACACGGTATTCGGGGCCGGGATATATGAGGCAGTAAACGTGATCGTTCTGCTTTGCGAACCATTCCAGCTTGGCGCGGTGATAGGTTCGGATGCCGCCCGCCCTCGGTCCATAGAAGGTGTTGATGTCCAGAAAAACCAAGCGAAACTCCGTTGGCCGGGAAAGTTATGTTTTTGTTTCGTGAGACCGCATCTGCGCATGAATTTTCTCGGTGCGAGCGGGATGATCGGGTATTTTTTCCGGGAGATCCTGCTCAACCTCCCTGCGCTGTGGAGGACCCGGCGGGAATACCGGAAGGCTCTGCAGATGAATCCGCACACGGAGCCGTGGATCGCCTGTGTCAGCGACAACCTCGATGAGGTAAACGGCATCGCCATCGCCTCCCGCATTCAACTCCGGGAGATGCGAAAGCTCGGGCACACGGCTTTTCTGTTCGGCGTCGCCTTTCACACACGTCAACCCCGCCGTGAGGATCCGGATCACTGCGTCATCCTCGCGCCCGGCAGTTATTCCGCGGATCAGGCGGGCTATTCCCACAGCGAACTGGCCGTGGTGAAGCTGGACGCGTTCCTCGCCTTCCTTCGCGAAAACCCCGTGGACCTTATCGAGTTCGAAACTCCCGGACCCGTGACCTCTCTGTGCCTCTTCGCCGCAAGGTTCATCGGCATCCGCACGCTTTCCCACTACCGCACCGACATCCTGACCTACAGCGAATTGCTGATGAAGTACCGGTTCACCATCTGGTTCGTGCAGACGTGGACAAAGATGACGACGCGGCTGGCCGGTCCGGTGATCATCCCCTCGGAAGCCTACCGTGAAAAAGTGGAGGCCATGGGAATTTCCCGCGACCGGATTTACAAGCTGCCCCGCGGCGTGGATCTGACGGCGTTTCATCCCGACAACCGGGAGCCATCTTACTGGCGGCAATTCAGCATCCCCGATGACGGGTTGATTCTCCTCTATGTGGGACGGGTTTCGGCGGAGAAAAATCTGGGCCTGCTGGCCGACGCCTTTCTCGATGCATTGCAACGCCGATCCGACCTGCGTCTGGTGATCGTCGGAGACGGCCCGTACCGTGAGGCTTTGCAAGAACGATTGACTCCCTGCGGTCGCGCGCACTTCACCGGAGTATTGAACGGCAACGATCTGTCGCGCGCCTTCGCTTCTGCCGACCTGTTCGTATTCCCCAGCCTGACCGATACCTTCGGCAACAGCGTGGTCGAAGCACTGGCGTCGGGCCTCCCCTGCCTCGTCAGCGACGAGGGCGGACCAAGAGAGATCATCGTTCCCGGAGTTTGCGGAGAAATGTTCCACCACCGGGAACCGCTGTCTTTGCGCGACGGCATTCTCTCGCTGGCCGGCGATCCGGAACGGCTGGCACGCCTTCGAGCCTCCGCGCGATCCCGGGCGGAAGAATTCAACTACGAAAACTCCGCGCGTGCCTTCTGGAATCTCTATGTTTCACTCTGGAAAACCTGAAAAGAAAAAGGAAGCATCATGTTCGTTCATTGCGTTTATTTCTGGCTCAAGCCCGGCATCACGGATGCGGAAAAGCAACAGTTCATCCAGGGCGTGAATTCCCTGACGAAAATCTCCTCGGTGCGGCACGGATGGGTGGGTACCCCCGCGGACACGAGCCGTGAGGTCATCGATCGCAGCTATTCCTACGGACTCGTGGTGGCCTTTGACGATGAGGCGGGACACGACGCCTATCAGATCGATCCGATCCACGATCGGTTCCGGGAACTCCACCATTTGTGGACGGGTGTGAAGATTTACGACTTTGAGTAAATCAAACGATCCGGCTCATCCCCACCAGCAACACCATCACTGCGGCCTCTGAGAATTCCGACTGGAATGACACGGTCTGAAGCGTCAGACCGTTTGACCGCATATTCAACAACCGCAGCCCCCACACGGCAATCGCGGCAAACAACAGCAATGCCGGAACCGCCGCGCGCCAGGGGAACAAAAACAACAGAAGCATCAAGGTCGCGCTCCAGAATCCCGCACGCACGCATCGCCGCGACGTCACCAGATCACGAGCCGCCGGATTTTCAAAACGGAAGGCGCTCAGCACGAAAGCCAGCGTCTGCGCGGAATGACCGATCACCGGCAGCACAAAGACCGCATGTGTCCGCCACTCCGGCGGCATCATGACCAGTGAAGCCATCTTTAATCCCACCAGCAACACTGGAAAAACAAAGCCGCGTAAATTGAGTGTGAACCCCGAGTCGAATCCATGACCGGGAATAGTCCTGCGACCCTGCGCCCATTCCGCCACGCCGCGCAACGGCCCGCCACCGGATAAAAGTTCCAGCGCAGCCACCGTTAAAAGACATGCCACGGGCTCGGGAAACATGTGCCGCATCCACAGGAAGAAAAGCACCGCGAGGCTTCCCATCGCCGCGCCGATGAGCGGGAAATAGTGGACCGAGTGCAAGAGCGGAATCCCCTTCTTGGAAGGGAACGGCAGCATGGTGAGATGGCTCAGGGCGTTGCCAAGACTCATGCGCGCCCCAGAAAATCGAAATCCACCTGTCCGGAAAACGGATCGCTACGCGCCACCCGCACCTTGACGCGCAGCCCCAATTCGAAGGTACGGCCATGGCGGCGGCCAATGAGCCGCTTCGTTTCAAGATCGTGTTCATAGAAGTCGTCGCGCATGCGGGCCACGGGGATCAACCCTTCACCGTACGGATTGGAAACGGTGACAAACAAACCGAAGCCTTCCACACCACTGATTTCTCCAATGAATTCCTTGCCCACATGGGCCTGAAAGATCCACGCCGTCGCGACCCGCATGGCCTTGCGCTCCACCTTCATCACGGAGATCTCACGTTCTGAAACCTGCCCAGCCACGGCCACAGCGCGGGTGCGCAGGGAACGCGCAGGCTTTTCGCCGTGCAAATACGCCTTCATCACGCGATGCGTCCAAAGGTCGGCATAACGACGGATTGGCGAAGTGAAGTGCGAGTAATAAAGCCATCCCAAGGCGAAATGCCCCAAGGGCCGGGGATCATACTGCGCCTTTTTCATGCTCTGCAAAATGCGTCGCTGCACCGAAGGAGGCAAAGCACCGCGGCTGGGATCCAGCAGACGGATGTAAAAATGCTGGACATCAGAATTGAGATAATCGTGCGTCTCGCGCAAGGTGCTGAACTCGGCGCGTACGTCGTGTCCCTTGGACAGGGCCGTTTGACTCGTCCACAATTCGGCCACAACCTCAAGATCAGGTTGCTCGTGAACACGGAACAGTCCGGGAAGCTTGTAGCGGTGCAGATACATGGCAGCCGCCTGATTGGCCAGCAACATGCATTCCTCAATCCATCCGTAGGACGAAACACGTTCCACGGGTCGAATGTCCACCGGCTGACGATCCGCATCCAATTGCACCTTGGGCTCTGGAAACTGGAACTCGAGGTAGCCGTCTTCCCTGCGACGTCGCAACAACAAATCCGTGAAATCGCTCAGCTGCTTCAGGAACGGATCTCCGCTGTCCTTCAATGCCTGCGCTTCTTCGTACGAATAAAAGCGCGCGACCTTGATGAAGGTTTCATTGAAATCAAACTTCACCAGTTTCCCGGCATCGTCCACTTCCATGAGACACGAAAACGCCAGACGCTCCCTGCCTTCGAGCAGGCTGCAGAGATCGCCCGAAAGCCGCTGCGGCAGCATCGGCACCGCGGTCCACGGGAGGTACTGGGTGAAACTCCGGCGCAAGGCTTCCTCGTCGAGCGCCCCGTCGAGCGACACATATTCGGACACATCGGCGATGTGAACTCCCAGTTTCCAGTTTCCGTTGGAAAGTTTTTCCAGCGAAATCGCATCGTCGTGATCCTTGGCGTCGGCGGGATCGATGGTGACGATGTATTGCGCACGCAGATCCATGCGACGCTTGTCACCCATCCAGACCGGCTCGGGACTCTGTTCCGCTTCGCGCATGGCGGCTTTGGGATATCCCTGCGGCAGCCCCATATCCTTGAGAAAGGCTTGCGAAACTTCAGAGAATGTCGCTGTGTGACGCACACCCGTCAGCACCTTGGCAGCGGGGTAACCGAACGGCCCTTTGCGATCAAGAGGTTTGATCAACACCGATTGGCCGGGTTTGGCGTGGCCCTGAAACGCCTTGGGCAACACGAACTTAACCTTGTCGCGTCCTTCGCCGGACACGGCAAAAAGAAAATGACCTTCGCGGATGATTCTGGCTCGAAGCGAGTCTTCGCGCACGCCGTCTTGGGCTTTGGATTTTCCCGACCGTTCCGGAGTTTCCCCGTCGGTGAGGATGTAACGCCGGCCCTTGATCTTGCGCATCTTACCTTCGGACACGAGCCGCTTCACCAAACGTTTGAAATCGTTCGGATCGCCCCCTTCAACGAATTTCCGGATCAGCTGTTGCCAACCGACGGGGGCAGAAGATGATCGCAGAAAACCCAGCACCGCTCCCTCGTCAGGAACGGCGGACATGGATTTTAATGGGCGGTTTTGTTCCGCTCGTACTTTAGGATGGGATCGCATTTGCCGGGGAACTTCGCGGTGATTTTATCGGTACAGCCCGCGGCGGTGAGACTGGGACAGGTTTGACAAACGTTTTCGAACCACTCTTTGGAGATGCCCGCCGGAGGCTCACCGCTTTTGCGGGCGGGACCAGCCTCAAAATTATCGATCTTGGACATCACACCCTTGGCCATCTGCGCGATTTGCTGCAGCGCCTGCGGAGGCAACTGCATGCTGGCCTGCTGCAGATAGAACTGCAGGGATTGGGCTACAAGGTCTTTTTCTTCATCGGAGAAGGACATTTCGTGAGGAAATATAGAACCGGGTGCTGCGATTACGATGGTGCGGGGTGATGCATCGCTTTCTTTTCAAACAGATAGTGTGAAACCAGCCATTCTTCACCCTCCGCGTACTTCCACAATTCCTCGCAGGCCATGAAAAAAATCCGCCAGTAATTGAACCATTTCGCAGCTTGGAGAGGGCCGTAGGTTTCTGCGCAGATTCTCAGGGCGCTGGCGCGATTCCGGTCGAGATTGTCCAACCAGGCGCGCGCTGTTTTTCCGTAATGAATTCCGTTCACACGCCAATGCTCGAGAATCGCGAGATCGTCCTGAAAGTAAAGAAGCAAATCATCGGACGGCATGTTGCCCCCCGTGAAGAAATATTTTGCCATCCAGTCGCTTTCATCGCGAACCTCGAATGGATAGGCATATTCTTTGTGTGTAAAAATATGGACGAACAAAAGGCCGCCGGGCTTGAGCCATGAGGCGATACGCGCCATCAGAGTCCCGTAGTTTTTCATGTGCTCGAACATCTCCACCGA
>OMJM01000016.1 GCA_900299345.1 bacterium
CATCCAGCAGGCCTTTGAGATTGGAAATTTCCACGCCGGAAGTTTTTTCCAGTCGGGCGATCCATTCGTTGAACTCTACTGCGTTCTCGATGCCAAAAGCTTTGTCGGGACGAAACGTCGGATAAACTTTCGTAGGAATCCCGGATTGCGCAATCGTCGCGTGATCCCGCAAGTCATCGGCAGGATCGTCGGTGGTGCACACACCATGAACTCGGAATTTTTTGAGGATGCCATGGGCTGTCAATTCGTCCGACTGCAGCTTCTCGTTGGCGCGCTTCCAGATCTCCTCGGCATTCTTCTCATTGACCAGCAGATCGATGCCAAAGTACCGCTTGAGTTCCAGATGGCTCCAGTGATAAATCGGATTGCGTAGCGCCGCAGGAACCGTTTTGACCCACGCCAGATACTTCTGATAGGGATCCGCATTGCCGGTGCACAGTTCCTCGGGTACACCGTTGGAGCGCATCGCCCGCCACTTGTAGTGATCGCCTTCCAGCCAGATTTCATACAGGTTGTTGAAGCGGCGGTTGACCGCGACGTCCGCCGGAGAAAGATGGCAGTGGTAATCGAGAATCGGCTGACTCGCGGCGTGATCGTGGAACAACCGGACGGCTGTGTCGCTGTGCAAAAGGAAATTATCGTGAATAAAGCTCATGCGGTGTCGTTCAAAGCGTCATGGAAGAAAAGCCGCCGTCCACAATTAACTCCAAGCCCGTGATGAAACTGCCAGCCTTGTCGCTGGCGAGCAACAAAGTCGCGCCGATTAATTCGTGAGCTTCGCCGAAGCGCGCGGCAGGCGTGTGGTTCATGATTTTCTCAACACGATCCGGGGTCAACACCTTGCGGTTCTGTTCGGCGGGAAAAAAACCCGGAACCAAGGTGTTCACACGCACTTTGCGCGACGCCCATTCACGAGCCAAATTCTTGGACAGGTTGTGCACTGCCGCCTTGGAGGCGGAATAGCTGAACACCCGCGAGAGCGGAATGACACCGCTCATGGAACCCAGATTGATGATCGAGCCGCCTTCGCCGCGCTCGACGAGGTACTTGCCGAACACCTGGCATCCCTGAAACACGGACTTGTAATTCAGATCGAAAATCTTGCGGTACTCGTCCTCGGAGATGTCGAAGAACGGTGTGGCAGAATTGACACCTGCGCCATTGACGACGATATCCACCTTGCCGGACTTCTCCAGCACTTTGCGCAGCACATCCTCGAACGACGGCTTTTCGGACACATCGGCTTCGAGAAACCAAGCCTTGCCTCCGACCGCAGCGATTTTGGCGAGGCGTGAGTCGGCTTTTTCCTTGTTGCGTCCCACCAGTACCACTTCAGCACCAGCACCTGCCATGCCTTCGGCCATGGCTCCGCACAGTTCACCGGTTCCGCCGATGACCACGGCAACCTTACCAGAAAGAGAGAACAGGGATTCAAGGAAGGCTTGCGACATTTATCAGGCCGCCTTCTTGAACGCGGCGAGATCCCACGGCGCTTCACCGCATTCCACCGCGATTTCATTCAATGCTTTCAACTCGGCGAGGGAGAACAGCAAGCCGCCGTTTTTCTCGCAGCGTTTCGCCGCATCCGCTTCGAGCTGACCCGGCAGCAGACACTTCGCATTGCCGTCGCTCAGGATGTCGTCGATTACGGCCTTGATGTTCTGGGTCCGGTTGCGGCCCAATGCAAACGCCCCAGAGGAAATCGCATCCGGGTGAATGGCCTGGAAGAAGAAACAGGGGGTGTGTTTTTCCTCATCCTTGGCCCAGCGGCTGCGCAAGGTCGGCAAGGAGCCACCGATGAAGGCTGCGACGATTTCATCGATCAAGGAAAGGCCATATCCCTTGTGCGCGCCGAAAGGCAGCAATGCCACGGCTTCGGTGGCGACCGTGGTGGGCTTTCCGTTTTTGTCCACGGCGGCGTCGGGTGGCAAGGGCTTTCCTTCACGCACGAATTGCTGTACACGGCCCATGGCCAACACAGAAGTGGCCCAGTCGATGACGATGGGAAACCCGATTGCTTCCGCAGTGGGAAATCCCCAGCTGTGCGGATTGGTGCCAAGTGTCGCCTTGCTACCCTGAAATGGAACCACCTCGGCCAGTGCAGCCGTGCAGTTGGTGTAGGCGATGTAGCCTTTCTTGGCGGCATCCATCACGTATCCCCCGCCCCACAGGTAATGGAAGGCATTGTCCACGGACACCATGCCCACGCCGTACTTGTCCGCCAGTTCGATGCAGCGATCCATGGCCTCGTAGGCCACAGCCTGACCGAGCTTGCGGTTGGCATTCCATACTTCCGCAGCGGGAAATTTTCCGGGGATTTTTTCGATCGCAACGTTGGGTTTGCAACCGCCCGCGCCGCTGCCGAACAGGTGATCGAGATGCAAGGCTTTGATGGCATTGTGCGTGCGGATTCCGTGCCACGATGCGTAGCCGGAAAATTTGGCGGCCATTTGCGCTTCGGATTGAGAGTAGCCGCGATGCCGGTAGGCGGCTTCAATCAGGCGGTTATGCTGTTGCTCGGGAACGACGAAAAATTCTTCACTCATCCGATCACCACTTCCGGGTTGGCCTGCGCCAGGGGTTTCTTGCCGCCCAGGGCATTGATAAGATTCGTTGCGGCCATGCCCGCCTGACGCTGCACACTTTCGTAGGTGCGCGATCCGACGTGCGGCGTCACCACGCAGTTCTTCGCGGACAATAACGGATGATCCTTGGGTGGCGGCTCCTGATCCACCACGTCCGTACCGTAACCGGCGATGCGACCGGTATTCAGGGCTTCCGCCATGTCCACACTGTTCACCAGTTCGCCGCGCGCACAGTTGATGACGATGGCGTCTTTTTTCATTTGGGCCAGCGAATCCTTGCGGATCATGTTCCGGGTGGAATCGCTGAGGTTGGTGTGCAATGAAATCACGTCGCAGGAAGCGAAAATTTCGTCAACGGACTTGGCCCGTTTCACATCGTAGCCATGGGCAAACGCTTCATCCCAATACAGGTCGAAGGCGGAGACTTCCATGCCGAACGCTTTGGCGCGGATGGCGACTTCCTTGCCGATACGTCCCAGTCCGATGATACCAATGGACTTGCCCAGGATTTCATGACCGGTCATGCGTTTCCACTGTCCGGCGCGACTCGCGTTGGCCTGTTCCATCAGATTCTTGGTGAGCGCAAGGAGCAACAAAAAGCAATGTTCGGAGACCGTGGTGTGATTGACGCCGGGACAGAAGGTTACGGGAATCTTGAACTCGGTCGCGGACTTGACGTCCACCTTGTCCAGTCCGATCCCATACTTGCTGATGACCTTGAGTCGCGGCAGCGCCTTCTGAATCACCGCACAGGTGATTTCATCGTCGCCGCACAAAAAAGCGTCGATGTCACCAACGAGCTTCAGCATCTCCGACTCGGGCAACGGACCGCGCGCGACGACGAGCTCGAAGCCTGCGTCTTTCAACTGCTGGTGATGGGGGCCGGGGGTGTCTTGGAACGAGGTGGTGGTCAATAAAACACGCGTCATGTCGCTCTCTTTTATGGATATTGCAGGGGTAAAACTAATATTAAAGCTAGTGCCAAATCCCCACGACCTCGACCGACTCCGCAGCCTTACCGCGCGTCACGGACAGGAGCATCTGCTCCGTTTTTGGGACGCTCTGGACGCGGCGCAGCGCGCGCAGTTGGCGCAGGACATCGGCGCCATCGATTTCGATCTCATGGCGCGTTTGCACCGGGATCTCCTTCAAAATCCCTCGCCCATCCACACCTCTGAAAAGATTAAACCGCTGGAAGGAAGCTCACTGACATCGGCGACTCGTGCCTCCATGACCGAGGCCGGAATGAAGGCTTTGCGCGAAGGAAAGGCTGCAGCCTTCCTCGTCGCCGGCGGCCAAGGTACGCGTCTCGGGCACGAAGGCCCCAAGGGTACCTTCGATATTGGCCTGCCTTCGGGTAAATCGTTATTCCAGTTGCAGGCGGAACGGCTGCTCAAGCTTTCTAAGGATTGCGGGAAAACCGTGCCGTGGTACATCATGACCAGCCGTGACAATCATGCGGCCACCACGGCGTTCTTCGAAGTCAATCACTTCTTCGGACTGAATCGAAACGATGTGATGTTCTTTTCCCAAGCCGAGCTCCCCGTTCTCGATTCCAATGGCAAAGTTTTACTCGCAGAAAAAGGACGGGTGTCGCTCGGTCCCAACGGCAACGGCGGCTGCTTCCCCGCCCTTAAATCCTCAGGTGCGTTGGAGGACATGAAGCGACGCGGTGTGGAATGGGTCTTTACCTATAGCGTGGACAATGCATTGGTAAAAGTTTGCGACCCGGCATTTATCGGATTCACGCTGGCTTCCAATCTGCCTGCGGCCAGCAAGGCCGTAGCCAAATCTGGACCTTCGGAACGCGTGGGTGTCTTCTGCCTCCGCAACGACGGACCGTCAGTGATCGAATACAGCGAGATGACGCCGGAGATGTGCGCTGAAAAGAATGCGCAGGGTCGCCTTGTTTACGGAGCGGGCAATGTCGCCATGCACCTGTTCCGCCGCGACTTTCTCGAGGCCCACGCGGATTCTTCCCTGCCCTATCATCTGGCCCGCAAGAAAATTCCATACGTTGATACTTTGGGAAATGTCGTCTCCCCCACTGAACCCAACGCCAGCAAATTCGAGCTGTTCATGTTCGATCTGTTTCCGCAGGCACCGGGTATGGCTGTGCTGGAAGTGGAACGCACCGAGGAATTCGCCCCGGTGAAAAATCCTACGACGGCAGGCGTGGACAGCCCTGCCACGGCCCGCAAACTGATGCTCGATCTGCACCGCCGCTGGGCTTCATCGGCAGGGTTTTCGGAACAAGAACTAGAAGGCGTTGAGGTCGAGGTGTCTCCCCTCGCATCCTACGCGGGCGAAGGGTTGAATCGAGCTTCGTTTCATCGCGATACGTCCCGCCCTTTGTTGAAAGCCTGATGCTTCGCACTTTGGCCGGAGTTCTGGCCGTCGCGGTGCTGAAACTTCTCAGCAGGTTTCCACCCAATCTCATTGTTGCTTTGGGAACTCCCTGGCTTCCGTTCTATGCATTGTGCCGACGGAGCGTCCGACAACGCCTGAATTCCCTGTACAGCAAAGTTTCCAACTTTCCCAAGCCTCTCGCCTACTACCGCATGCGGCTGAGGCTCGCGGCGTTGTCGCTGCGGCACCTTACGGGATACGATGACGATCTTTCCGTTCGGGTGGACGGCGAAGAGCATTACCGGGCTGCGCTGGTGAATAGGAGACCCGTGGCCTTGCTCGGCTGGCATCAGGGGCCGGTGGAAATGTTGCACCACCTCCCACCTGCACTGGATCAACGGCCTTTTTTTATCCTCACTGGAACCGGTTTCGCCCCGGCACTAACCCGGTTGCTCGATCGCGGACGGCAACAAACTGACAAGCGGACCATCTCCCTGCAAGCCCAATCCGCTGCCTTGCGCGCTTGGGTTCGTCAGCGCGGGGTACTGGCGGTGATGATCGACCAGGTCCCGGGCCGCCCGTTGCACTGGCTATCACTGTTGAATGGCAAGGTGGAAATCCCCTGCCCCGGTAATCTGGTGGAATGGTTGCGGGAGCACAATGCAACGTGCCTGGCCGTATCGGTGAGGCTGGATGAGGATGGAATCTTATTCCGCTACCAGCCGGTTGTACCGGAGATCAAAGCGTTGGAACGGTTGATGGAAATAGGGATTGGGGAAGCGCCAGGTCAATACAACTGGTCTTATCCGAAAATCAGGACGGCCTGAAACCGGATCCGCTCACCGCTTGTGGTTCATGCTGTGCGGCGATGCCGCTTTGCCGGTATTGCGCCTCCAGCACACCGGACAGCCGCTGGATCCCTGATATTTGTGCCCCCGGCTGCACACCTTCCACTCGTCGCTTTTGGATTCTTTTTTCGTCTTTGATTTGGTCATGCTGGAGATCGGAACTTCAATGATTAATCACGGTTACCCGATAATTCCCGCCGGTTTGACACACAAAATGAGTACCTGTGAAGAGTGCAACAAAAGCGGAATCCCTAACAACGGCATAGTCGTCGGAAGGAGGAGTAACCCAATCGGAAGGAGCCTCGGCACTACTACACTCCACAGTAACGGAAGAATTGGAAGATAAAGTAGGTGCCGAAACTTTGAAGTAGCCACTGATTGTTGTGTCAATGGTGGTATCCACAATACCCGCAAGTGGGACCTTCCTGAATGGCCCCGCGTCTTCATCGGTCGAAGAAGTGGCATTATTCGTTCCCCCACAAGCACTGTACGTATCCGAACTATGACTGGTACTGTATGTATAATCCGTAGCGTGGAACATGTAGTAATAATTCGTGGTGCTGGAACGATAGCCCGAGCATGGTGTCGAAGATGAAGTTGTCGTTGCAACCTCGATAATAAACAGGGTGTCATGCAACACGGTCATATCCTGGCACCTCGTAGGAAATTTTTGATAAAGCGCAGAATCCGTCGGCGGAACTTCACCTAATGGAACCCTCTTCACCCCGGTGGTTCCAGGTAAAGCCTCGATGGTGCAGGGATGTGTGTAGCCCGTGTCGTATTCAGCTTCAGAATACCCAGTGCCGATTATTCCGCTGTACGAAAATGTTCCAGATTTACCCTTCTCCGGCGCCGTGCTACTCGAATTACACGCCCAGAAACAGAGTGCGAAAAAAAAGAGCAGCTAACAGATATTTCATAGGCTCTCCTATTTTCAAATAAAAAATCGCCGAAGGTTTCTCCTCCGGCGTTTTTGTTAATCCAAATTCAAAAGTTCCTTAGCGATATTCTTCCGGCACGTTGGCGGAATCGCCACCATGCTTCACGAACTCGCCGAAGAACCGCTTGGCTTCCTTCTTGTTGCCCTTGTGATCCGACGTCAAACCGAGGAAGAAGTAACCACCGGGATCATCGGGGCAGTTGCCGATGGCCTGCAGGCCGCCTTCCCACGACTTGTCGAAATTGCCGGCGAGGAAGTTGATCTTCGCTGCACCGAGCTGCACGTCGCAGGAGTTCGGGAAATCCTGCAAGGCCTTGGTGATGCGACCGACGGCGTCGGTCTTGCGGCCCTGCGCCATCTCCATTTCGCTCACCGCCGCAATCACGGACGGGTCGCGCGGAGAGAGTTCCAATGCGCGCTTAAGGGGCTTCTCGGCCTGCGGAGCCTTGCGCTGACGCAGGTAGGTGCGTCCCAGCAAGGTCAAGGCTTCGGGATTCTCCTTGGCGGCAATGGACTTGTTCGCGTAGTTCTCCACAGCCTCAAGCTTGCGATCCGCGTCGAACGCCATCGCCATTCCATAAAGGCCCTTGGCCGCGATGGACTTGTTGGCATTCTGCGAGAGCTCCTTGAACGAGTTTTGCGCCTCTTCGGACTTGCCCTGCTTCAACAGGCTGACGCCCGTGTAATACACCGCGTCCATCTGATCCGCGTTGTATTTGAGCGAGCTGGCGAAATCGTCCTGCGCATTGGACCAGTTGCGTTCCTGATACCAGCACAGGCCGCGCTGGAAGTAGTACTCGGCGTTCTGGTTGTCCTGATTGATCAGTTGATCAAGGAACGGACGCGCCTGCGATGGTTCATTGTTGGCGATACGCGCCTTGGCCAGCACGAACTTCACGCTGTTGTCGTTCTTGTCGGCTGTATCCAGCATGGCAAGCGCTTCCTTGGTCTTGCCCTGCGCGAGATAGAGATCCGCGAGCGTGGCGAGCACCTCGGAGGAAGGTTCCTTCTCGTACACGGCCTTGACCTGGGTCATGGCGAGATCAGCCTTGCCTTCCTTGGCGAGGCACTGGCCGTAGAGCAGACGCCCCTTCACGGTCAAAGTGGCTTTGGCGCCTTCCAACGTGGCAATCGCCTTCGAGAACTCATCCTTGGCATAGAGCAACCGCGCGAGCGCCTCGGCGTATTCCGCCGTGCCCGGAGCCATTTGCAGGGCCTTGCGGTAGTTCTGCTCGGCCACACCGGGCTGGTTGCGATCCGCGGCAATCTGGCCGAGACCGAAGTAGGCCCAATGATTCTTGGGATCCTTCTTGAGCATGTCCTGCATGAGGCCTTCAGCCTTGTCCGAATTGCCCTCCTGCTGGTAGATGCGTGCCAGCGCGGTCGTCACATGCGGGTCACTAGCACCGAGATCCACGGCCTTTTGCAACGCCGTCTTGGCTTCGGAAGTCTTCTTCAACTCCACCAGAGATTGTCCGTAGTTGGTCCACGCTTCCTTGTCGTCCGGATGCGCAGCGACCACCTTGGCGTACAACGGAGCGGCTTCGGCGAACTTGCGATCCTTGAAGCGGATGGCAGCCAGCACTTCGGCGGCTTCCGCATTGTCCGGATCGATGCGTATCACGGCCGCGGCAGCCTCGGTCACATCGGCTGTCATGTTCAGTTCGCGGGCCGCCTGCATGCGACCCACGGCCGCCGGCAGATTGTCCGGCGAAATCTTCTGGACGCGCTTGTAGGCGATCACAGCCTGCTGCGAACGCTTGGTGGCTCGATAGGCGTCACCCAGATACAACCAGCCGGAAACGCTATCCGGATAGCGGGCGGTGCCAATTTCCAGCAACGGAGCAGCATGGACCCAATCCTGCTTCTTGGCAAGGATGACGCCCAGCTTGTAGTTCGCCATCGGATGGCTCGGATTGATCTTCAGGATCTGCTGCAGTTGCTCTTCAGCGCGCTTGGAATCGCCCTGCGCGAAGTAGATCGAGGCCAGTTCGGCGCGGTAATCCATGTTGTTGGGATTCACGGCCAACAGGCGCTCCAGCGTGCGTTGCAGACCACCGGTGGTGTCACCGCCCTGCTTGTAAATCTTGTACAGCTGATCCAGAATCTTGGGATCCTTGGACTTGTTGTAGGCGTCCTCGTAGGCCGCCGCGGCCTTGGCGCCGCCGCCGGATTGCGCGTAGGCGTCACCCAGCATGCCCGCCACATCGGGCTGATAACCTTTTGCCTTTTCCAAAGCTTCGGCGGCACCAGACCAGTTCTTCTCCTCATAGCGGATCTTGCCGAGGTAGTAGTAGGCTTGCGCCGAAGTGTCGTGTGTCTGGGTGTAGGCCTCGAGGATTTCCTTGGACTTGGCGCGGTTGCGCGTGTCATAGAAGAGCACGGCCAGCGGCAGCGACTTCTTGGCTTCGTCCGGATACTTCTGCATCAGTTGCGGACCGAGCACCGCGGCGCGATCCTTCTGATTGGTCTTGAAGTAGGCGTCGAGCAACATGAAGGACAACTCCGCGCCCATGGTATCGCGCAAGGTGGGCTGCGAAAGCACGCGCGCCACTTCAGGAGGATTGTTCAACTCGCCTTCCAGGCGTCCCAGCGAAATCGCGTAGGCCTTGGAATAGGGCTTGATCGCGTACAAGATGCGTGCGCGATCGCGCGCGGCATTCTTGTCGTTCGACGCCATATACACGTCAAACAACGCCTTGTTGATGGATTCGTCATTGGGGAACTTCTTGTCGAGCTGCAGCAGCGAAGCTTTGGCCTTGTCGGCCTGACCCAGTTCCACCATCAACAGCGCCTGCTCCTTCTGGTAGTTCGCGTCCTGCGGAGCCAATGCCACAGCGGCGTTCAGGAATTCCAGCGCGCGCTGTGAATCCTTGATCTTGCGATAAGCCTGCGACGCCGTGTAAGCTGCCTTGGCATCCTTGGGAGTCAGTTCGGCGATCTTGCCCTGAGCCTCGGCCAGTTCGGCGTCCTTGTGGCCGCGTTGATAGATGTCGGCCAGCATGGTCCACGGCTTCACATTCTGCGACTCGAGTTGGGTCCAGCGGCGCAGCAGGATCACGGCGGTATCGGTGCGTCCGAGTCCGGCGGCGATTTCGGCGGCGTTGCGCAGCGCAGGAAGCTGGTTCGGATCATCGGCGAGAATCTTGTTGTAGATCTCGAGCGCGCGCGGGCTGCGGCCCTGCGCTTCGGCGAAATCAAACTTCAAGTTCATATCGTCCGTGAACGTGTCGTATCCCTGCCGCAACAAACCGGCACGGTAGGTCGAGTTGGTCTTCTTGGCGTAATCGTACACCTTGTCGAACAGCACCTTGTCCTTCTTGTTGGCGTTGTAAGCCGCGAAGTAGGCCTCATTGGCCTTGTCGGTCTGCTTCAACTGGGCATACACATCGCCCGCGGGTTCCGACACAGAGCGATCTTCGGACGCCAGTTGATCCAGCACCGGCATGTACGGAACCAGCTTGGCGGCTTCGCGCTTCTTCAGGTATTCGCGAACCAACATCACGCGGCCTTCGGTGTAGGTCGGATACTGTTTCACCAACTTCTCGATGGGCAGAATGCTGCCGCCGCGGGTATAATCCACCGACGCCATCTGGAACTTGTACTTGAGATCCGCGTTCTTGTCGCGGTTAAGGCGCACCAGTGCCTCAACCAGCTTCACGGTGTCCTTCAGTTCATCGGCCAGATGGTGCATGGATTCCAGCGTGGTCAGATCACCGCCCGTGCGGGAAACCCACAGATCGTATTGCTCAAGTGCTCCGACCTTGTTCTTGGCCTTCTCGCGCTCGCGAGCGAGCTGGAGCTGGTAATCCTTGCGCTTCGAATCGATCGCCACGATGCGCTCCAAGGTGTTCAGGTAACCGGCCGTGTTGTTCTGCGCCTTGTATAGCGTGAGAAGATCCTCCAGCAGTTCCATGTTGGTGGAATCCGTGGGAAGCTTGGCTTCCATCAGCGGTTTCGCCTTGGGGAACTGGTTGGCGCGCAGATACGATTGATAGACCATCGGATCGGAACGAAGATTGTCGTTGCCGGTCAACAGTCCGTCCCACTCGCGCGAAGCGCCGACATAGTCCGCGTTCATGAATTCGGACTGGGCCAGCTTGAGTTTCTCATCCTGCGTGGGCTGGCGTGTGGCCAGGAATTTCCACAGGCTCAGGTTGTTCTTGACAGCTTCCGGAGCCTTGACCGTCTTGCCGAAAGAACGGGCATACACGGCATTTCCGGGCTCCACCTCGTAGGCCTTGGCATAATGCGCCGCTGCAAGCGAATCTTTCTGCTGCTTGCTCGCCACTTCGGCGGAGCGGAACAGGAAGTCTGCATCGCGCGGGTTCTTCTTCAGCTCGCGCTGCAGGACATTGCGGGCATCGTCGTACTTCTCGTTCTGGAAATACACGCCAACCAGTTCGCGATCAAAGCGTGTCCGCTGGGCCGTATCGAGAGCCGACAGGGCTTCGAGAGACTTGCGGTAAGCTTCTTCCTCACCCTTGCGATCCTTGGCCAACGGATACACGAAACGCCAGCCGTCCAGCGACTTGGCATTGGCGTCGGCGTATTCCTTGGAGTGTGCCAAGGCCGCGGCGGTGTCCTTCGCCTGTAAATCCAGTTCGGAAAGTTTCAGGAGGTGCTTGACCGAGGCTTCGTGATAGTTGTCGCTGAGTCCCTTGAGGGCTTCACGCAATTCCGTTCCGGACTTGCCGAGCGCCAGATACGCCTCGACTTGCGCCGCACGAACTTCCTTGTCGGTCGCGTTGGCGGCAAGGAACTTCGGAGCAAGCGTCGCAACCGGCGGATATTGTTTTTCGGCGTTCAAGGACAGGATGGCATCCTTGTCCGTTTCGAGAACCTTCGGCGTCTTCGCGTAAACCATCATCAGGAAGCGTGCAGCCTGCGGGTTGTTCTTCTTGACCAGGTAACCGTGGGCCACCATGTTCTGCAACTCAGGCTTGGCATCGGGCATGAGCGCGAGCTTGTCAAGCAACACGAGATTCTGTTGCACCTGCTCGTCCTTGGTGATCGTCAGCGGCAACAGGGCCTGGTATTCCGGATTCTGCGGCTGGAGCTTCAATGCCTTGGTGTCGTATCCATAGGCCTTGTCCTTGTCGCCTTCGGACAGGTAAATCTTGGCGAGGTCGAATTGCGCCTCATGGGAAGTCGCATCGGCGCTGTCCACCGTCAGCAACACGGCCTTAAAGGCGGACTGATTGTTCTTTCCGGTGAGCAGGGTCTTCAGCTTGTGGAAGACGTCCTTGTTCTTCGGATCAAGCGCGAGCAAACGCGTGTAGGCATCGGCGGCCTTGTCGGGTTTGCCCTGCTCTTCGTAGGCCTGACCCAGCGCCTGCAAGGTGG
>OMJM01000017.1 GCA_900299345.1 bacterium
CGAGCCGGTCTGGGCTATCGGCACAGGCCGCAATGCCACGCCGCAACAGGCACAGGACGTTCACAAATTCATCCGCGATTTGATGGTCTCTTTGTACGACCGCACCACGGCCGATGCCGTCCGGATTCAATACGGCGGCAGCATGAAGCCTGAAAACGCGGCGGAATTGCTGTCCCAGCTCGATGTGGACGGCGGATTAATCGGGGGCGCTTCCTTGAAGGCGGACGCGTTTCTGGGTATTATTGCCTCCTCCTAAGGGATAAAATCCCCGGAAGGAATACATATGGGAATCGGATTTACGTTGCTACTGATCTTGCACATCCTCGTGTGCCTCTTCATCATTCTGCTTGTTTTGGTCCAAAACGACAAAGGTGGCGGTCTGGCCGGCGCTTTTGGCGGTATGGGTGGTGGCGCCGCGTTCAGCGGCAGTTCCGCGGTGACCATTTTGACTCGGATCACCCAGGGTGCGGGTGTGGTGGCTTTCGTAGTGTTGCTGGCGCTCAATTACATGAGCCTCAGCTCCAATCGCGCTGCGCTCTCCGAATCCGAACTTAAAGGCGCACGCAAGGGACTTTCCACCGTGCTTCCAGGCACTCCGGCTCCTGCCGCTGCTCCTGCGGGCAACGAAGCGGCTCCGGCTCAAGTTCCGGGTCTGGGTGGCGGTGCGCAACCTCAGGAGAACGGGAAATAAGTTCTCCCGTCGTATTTGAATTTTGCGGTCGTGGTGAAATGGTAGACACGCAAGTTTGAGGTGCTTGTGGGGGCGACCCTGTGACGGTTCAAGTCCGTCCGACCGCACCATTTCTTTTTATCGTCCCAGTTGATGTACTCCCTGCTTTACCTCGTTCCGAAAAACTGGCTCAGCCGTTTTGTCGGATGGTCGGTTCGCCGTCGCTGGCCCTTGGGTCTGCACACGAGCATCCGGGACAAATTCATCCGGCATTTTAAAGTCGATGCCTCTGAAGCGGAGTATCCCCTTGCACAATATCCGACCCTCGGTGAATTTTTCATCCGGCGGTTGAAAACTGACGCGCGGCTGTTGGATTCTGCCGCATTGGCATCTCCCGTGGACGGCGCGTTGACACGTAGAGGTCGCTTTGGAAATGGCGATGCCAATCCTTCCTTGACCCAAATCAAGGGCATCCAGTACGCGCTGAAGGATTTTTGCGGAGATGGGTGGGACACTACTCCTTATGCCGGTGGAGCGTTTCTCACCTTGTATCTGGCGCCGTTCAACTATCATCGCATACATGCTCCGGCCGATAGCCGGATTCTTCGGGCGCGCCACATCGCCGGAGCGCTGTGGCCGGTCAACGCGTGGAGCGTGGAGAATATCCGCGATCTGTTTGTCCGCAATGATCGTATTCTGGTGGAAATGGAAAGTGAAGGCGGTCGTATTCTTCTCGGCATGGTGGGCGCCACCAACGTGGGGCGTATCACTGTGTCATTTACCAACGAGTTGATGGGGAACTCAAATTCCTCGGGTATTCGCGATTGGGTTCCTTCCGGAGAACTGCAAGTTTCCAAAGGGCAGGATATCGGATGTTTTGAAATGGGTTCTACCGTCGTATTGGTGCTTGACGCTTATTGGGCGGAACGCACCAGGCAGGACCTGCTGCAAGGTCACGAATCGCTCCCTGTGCGCATGGGGATGGGACTTTCCTTGTGAACAACGCCCTACCGGCCAGAGTCGTTGAAAATCTCCGCCTGTATGCGATTCCTTTTTCCGATCACAAACCTTTCATTATCTCCGCGGTTACTCCGGGTGAGAACGCGACGTTTCCTTTCGAGATCGGTTCGGATCGCGGACTGGGTGTACTACTTCTGTGTGCCGCATTGTATCGCCCCGGTGCTGAAAGCCGCGCGGGCAAGGTGATTACGGGTTTGTATCAGCGATTAGGCAACGACATCTTCAAGTTGAATCGCATTCCATTTGCAGCCTTGCAAAAGGCGTTGATGGATTTGCCGATTTCGCCAGATGCCGAGGAACAGAAGCGAATTCCAGGCATACTGCGCAGCGTTTGCGATTTCTTTTATGAGACAGGAAGTTTGGAAAAGTGGCTCTCTACCACATCCGATTGGGAAACGTGCGCTCAACGGATTTCCGAACAGATTTTCTGGATGGGACGGCACTCGCCTTGGCGTTCCAAAGCCCGATATTTTCTATGGCTGACTTCGTTTCAAAAGGAGTTTGGAGAACGATACCCTCAGGCGATGCGTTTCAACTGGTCGGTGGGCGAGGGACACGCGCGGTTTTCCCGGGAAATCCTCGGCAAGAAATCTTCGGCGGGAGATGCTGAAAAACGACTGGCCTTCTTTGCCGATTTCGGCAGAAAAATCTTTCCCGAAAAATCGTGGGTGCTGTTTCAACCGCTCGATGCTTATTTACGCCCCGAGAAAGAACATGGATATTTATGCCGTAAAATTCAGGGTGGGTGTTCCCGATGTCCTTTAAAAACCTTTTGCCCCACAGCCAGATATTTGGGGAATGTCGAATGAGCCGTTGCATTTCTTTTTTTTCATGGTGCGCCGTTTTCTCTCTTATGATGGTGACAGGCTGTCATCATCGCGGTGGCGGCTCTGCAAATGCCATCACTTGGGAAGGGGTTGCGTTGACTCCGCTAAGGGAAGTCTCGTCTCCATCCACAAGCAGTCTTTACCGAGAGGGGTTTCCTGCATCACTTGACATCCTTCCCAAGCGACTCGTGAAATTTCCGGATTCCATGACGTTCCTGGAATTTCAGGATGAAGACAAGGCCTATGCGGCTTTTCAGCAATTCTCGAATCCTGAAGAGTTGGAGAAAGGATTTCTTCAACGTGGCGGAGTGACTTTATTTCGAAAAGGCGCATGGCTGGGGATGTGGTTTTCAAAAGGAAAGCGCGAAAATGTGTTGCGCGAAAAAATCGGCCTTCCGGGTGAGGTAGAGTGGGGCGCCCTGCCGCAAGGTTTTTCTTCGCTTTTGCATCAAGGACGTATCGCTCATACGGAGCGGGTCTTGTGCGCACGTTTTTTAGGGAGTGTTCCCCCGGTTTCTGTTTTTGCCGCGCAGTTTGATTGCAGAGGGGATTCCGCTTGGATCTACTTCGCACCAGACATGCCCATTTCTTTTTCCAAAAAATTGAACGCGCAACAATTGGCATCGCGTTTACTGGACTTTTCAGAGCGGGGAATGGTGGGTATAGAGGGGTGTTTTGACACTTTATTGACTTTAAATTGGCTGGAAAAACAGAAAAAAGTCCTCAAAAGCTTGAAATTAAGAGGGTAACGTTAAAATATCGCTAATTTGAGCGATTTAGATTGACAAACCCCCAGATTCAGTGCAATTTAAGGCGTCAAAGGAGGGTCTGTAACCCCTCTAAAAGGCGGAGGAAATGCTATGAGCCATATCCAGAACCTTGAAAACGAGATTGCTTCGCTCAAAGAAGAAATGGAAAAATTTGAGCGCGGCAACAAATCTGCAGGGACGCGCGCACGCAAAGTACTGCAAAACATTAAGCGCATTTCGCAGGAAATTCGCGTTTATATCCAGACCAGCAAGAAAGCCGATACGAAGAAAGATTGATTCTTTCTCGTATGTTGTTTCTCGGCGTTTATTCTCCGAGTTAGGAGTTCGATTTGTTGTTTCCGGATTTGAGTCATCCGTGAATACAAAAGCTCTGAATGTGTCATTGGATCTGCTCATAAACGACGGAGCAAAGACTCCTAATTTCAATTTTTTCGGCAAAAGTCGTTTGACTTGCTCTCCACTTGGAGGTAAGTTCATCCGACACAAAACCCGGGGTCGCAAGGCTCCAGGTAATTTTTTTGTTTGATGACGGACTGCACGCGAGGAAGAGAACGCATATGCTCAAGCATTTGAAGGCTGCGCTCCTGTTTACGACAACATTGGGGTTTCATGCCGCTTCCGCAAAGGTCCTTCAGGTGCCTTCCGCGTATCCGACGATTTCCGGGGGATTGATACACGCAGAATCCGGAGACACGGTTCTTGTGGGACCGGGCACATATCGCGAGAACGTGACGTTGGCTCAAGGCGTGGTGTTGCTCGGCCAGGATGCATTGAAATGCATCATTGACGGCATGCGCAAAGGGCCTGCCGTTACCGTGGTGGCCGGTTCGGAAATCGGAAAATTCACGATTACCAATGGTGTTGATGGAGTGCTTTGCGAAAATGCCTCGGCACGTATCCATCATAACTGGATTATCGACAATGAAGGCGCGGGGATTGGAGCGTTCATCGCGCTTCCACAGATCGACAACAACGTCATTTATGGAAACCGCTGGTCGGGAATTCTTGTGTGGGGTGCCAAGGCGCTCGATACGCGCATTGAAAACAATGTGATCATGCGCAATGGATACAGCGGCCTGGCGCTGCGCGGCCCAACGCGCATCGTTGTGCGCAACAATGTGTTCACCGAGAATCGTGAATACGGCATATTCTCCGATCCGGCCGCGGGGCAGTCGCAGGTGATTTACAATAACATTTACAAGAACTACATGCCGTTCAACCGTTATACGAAGGTGAACAAGTCCAACATCTCCACGGATCCGATGTTCCTAAGCCCGGGTCTAGGAAATCCCAATTTCCTCCCTGCCGCCAAGTCACCCATGGTGCGCCGTGGCTACGAACAGGTCGACATTGGTTTGCTGGCGCACGAGATCGTCGCCAAGGTGGATGGAGACAAGGATAATGACGGCGTTTCCGACTCGAAGGATGCATGCCCGGAATTGGCCGAGGATCAGGATGGTTATCAGGATGATGACGGTTGCCCGGATTTGGACAACGACAAGGATGGCATTTCCGATGCGCAGGACAAGTGCCCGAACGATGCGGAAGACAAGGATGGGTTTGAGGATTCTGATGGCTGTCCGGATTTGGACAACGACAAGGATGGCGTTGCCGATGCGCAGGATAAGTGCCCAAATCAACCGGAGACCATGAATGGAATCAAGGATGACGACGGCTGCCCCGATGTCGAAGTCAAAGCGCCGGAAGACAACTTTGTGCTGGAAGGTGTGAATTTCCGCACCGGCAGTGCCGATCTCACCGAAGATTCCTACGCGCAGTTGGACAAGGTGGTGGAAGCCTTGGTGAAATATCCCGACCGGCGCTTTGAAATCGCGGGACATACGGACAATGCCGCCACGGATCGGGTCAACCTGAAGCTTTCCTTGGATCGGGCCAACAGCGTGCGCGACTACCTGTTGAAAAAAGGTGTTGATGCGCAACGGCTCGTTGCAAAGGGTTATGGATCATCCCGCCCCAAGGCGGACAACAAGACTGCGGAAGGACGGACCTTGAATCGGCGGATTGAGTTCTACCGCATCAAGTAGCCGCACGGAACTTCCGCATTAAAAACCAGGGAGTGGACGCCTTGAACCATCGAATCGCCTTCCTTCCGATACTGGCCTTGACCGCCATCGGGTTCGGGGACATGCCTTACAAGCCGAACGCCTACCAGCAGAATGACTGGTTCGCGGAGTTCGGCGAGAATCTTGGCTCTTATGTCAACCCCGCGTCCATTGCGGAAGCGGATCAGATTGAAGTGGGTGCGGGAGTTTATCGCACGCTTTCAGGCAAAGCGGGACAGGAATTCGTCAGCGCCGTTCATCCCTTCGGATACAATCATACGGTGGCCCTCACATATTTTGAAAACGGTTCGGACATCGAAGGCTCCAATGCCTCTTACCTCGAAAACGCCTACATCCTCGGCTATGCGTTGCGCATGCCTTGGGGAGCGCCCGGCGGCATCAGCCACAAGGTGGCCTTGGGTGTCAATGCCACCATTTTCCAGTACGACCCGTTCGGTGCCTTGGGTGGCGTGCAATACGCTTATGGCGCGGACGTCGGGTTGGTTTACAATCCCTTCACGGCCTCCTCCATGGGACAACTCTTGCTCGGTGTGGCAGTGCAGAACGCCTTGCAGCCCAAGGTCAAGACGACCACGGGCAGCTATCACATCCCGAGAAATTTGAACGCCTCTTTGTTCTGGCGCGGATTCAACAGAAAGCTGGAATTGGCTGGTTCCGCGAGCGTGCTTGACATTACGCACGAGAGCACGGAAGGCGGCAAGGGAAACCAGATCGTTCCGACGGGGCGCATTACGTGGTATGTCCAGCCGTGGGCAGGATTGAAGCTGAAATATTCCAAACAGGGATATCCCGTGGGCGGTATCACCTTGAACGTGCAACGCCTCAACCTGTTCCGTTACCTGCAGATCGACGTGGACATGTCGCATGATGCGTTGACTTCGGACAACCAAGAGCGCGGTTTTGTGTGGAATGTGCGTGCCACGACACGGCTCGGCCCTACGCGTGAAGAGCGCATCGGTGACGCGCGTTACCGCCGTCTTCTCATCGAACCCGAGGAGGCCTATCGCAAGGCGATGCAACTTTATCTCGCCCGCAAATTCCTCCCCGCGGCTTACGCATTTGGTGTGGTTACCAGCAAATATCCCACCTTCCACCTCGTGGATCAGGCCGCCTTTTACAAGGGGAAGGCGTTCGAAAGCCTCCGCATGAACGATGCGGCCCAAACCGTCTATGAGGATGCTTTGCGCAAATTCACGGACTCCGATTTGCGTCCCAAGTACATGTTCCAGATCATGAACATCTATTATAAGGAAGGCAAGTACGACGACGCTTCCCGTCTGCATCAACAACTCGTGAATCTTTACCCGGAGTCCGACGTCAAAGCGGACGCAGATTATGTGATGGGGCAGATCAAGTATCTCAAACGGGATTACAACGGGGCCATTGCCCTCCTCAGCCCGATTGTCCCCGGTAACGGCAATTACCCTTACGCGCGTTATACGATGGGTGTCTCCTATGCTGGTTCGGGAAAGATGAGCGAGGCCGAGGCGGCTTTCCAAAACGTCGCGGAACTCAAGCCCTCCAACTCCGCGGGGCAGGAGATGAAGGACGCCGCCATGGTCAAGTTGGGCCATATCAATTTCGGCAAACCCATGATGAAAAAGGCCGCGGAATATTACGTGTCCGTCTCCACCAACAGTCCGCACTACGACGAGGCGCTGTTGGGACTGGCGTGGGCGTTCCTCAAGGAGAAGAACTTCAAAGGCGCCGCGGACTACGCGAATGCCATCATTTCCAAGACACCCAACAGTCTGCAGGTTCCCGAGGCCCATCTTCTGCTGGGTTATTGCGCATTCTTCGCCCAGAATTACGATCAGGCCCTTTCGGAATTCGACAAGGTGGTGGATCTCGCCGAGAAGAAAGCTTCTTCGATTCAGGATATGAAAAAGCAGCGCGGCAAAAATCCGGCCAACAGCCCGGAATACGCGGCGGTGCAGAAGGAAGCCGAGGAACTCTCCGATCAACTTCCCACCGATCGTGTGGTTGAAAAGCAGGCGCAACTTCGCTCGAAGTTTGATGCGGTGTATGCCAAGGTCGAGAAGTACTACGAGTTCCAGCGCGATGCGGAACGTTACGAGAAATTCCTTCAGGACAAGACTCGCATCGTGAAGGATGCGAAGTTCACCAAGGCCACGGTCATCAATATCAAGGCCGGTTCCGGAGGAAAGAAGAGCGGACCTTCGCAACAGGATTTGAAGGGCCTTGAAGTCGAATAGCGCGAAACGCGGACAGGAACGGGGATTGGAGATGCGGAATCATCAATTGAAAGCCGCGGTGGTCCGCTGCGTGGCGTGGCTTCTGGCCGCCGGCTTGACGGTTTCGGCCCTGGCGGATGCGCGACTCGACGATCTCAAGAAACGCAAGGGAGAGTTGGATCAGCTGGCCGCGCAGTGCGCCACCATGCAAGATCCACAGAAGGCAGATTGTCTTGCGGCGCGCCAGAAGAAAGTCGACAAATACAAGGCGGATCTTGCCGCGTACAAGTCCGACGTAAACAAGGCTTCCTCAGCAGAGGAGACCCAGGACTATCAAACCGCTGTCACGCTGCGCGAGAAGAGCATCAAGGAATTCCTGGATTATCTCTCGGGCTGCACGGAGAAATCCACTTCCTGCGCTTCCGCGTTGTTTCAGGCTGCCACGTTGAGTTATCAGAAGGAGGAATACATCTTCCTTTCAGAGCAGGCGAAATACGAATCAGACATGCAGAAATGGGAGGATCACGATCGCCGCGGTCCCGAGCCTGTTTCACCCAAGCGCAATCACGCCGCTTCTCTCCAGTTGATTCAAAGGTTCCTCAAGGAATATCCCAACAACAAGGAAGTTCCTGATGTGCTGAAGCTGGCGTCGTTCATCACCGACATGCAGGGAAACGACGAGCAGTCCTTCGAATATCTCAGCAAGTTGGTGGCGGGATGGCCCAATCATCCCGCAGCCGTCAAAGCGCATTTGCGCCTGGGGGATTACTGGTTCCTCAAGCGTGAGTATGCGAAGGCAGTGGAGCACTTCAACGCTGTGCCGCTGGATGATGGCAACGACGCGGCGCTGGCACTGTATCGCAGGGCGGAAACCTATTACAACATGGCTTCCTACGAGGAAGCCGCGCGCTGGTTTTTCGAGTATATCGTCCGAGCCGACGCAGGGAAGATCAAAGGTGATGCGCGCGACGAAGCCATGTCGTTCATGGCCACGAGCTGGGCGGATATGGACAACGGTTTCGAGACCGCCTCAAAATTTCTGGCCGAGCATGGAAATCCGTCTTGGGAAAAGGATGTGTATTACCAGATTGGACTCAAGAACAAGGCGCATGATCGTCTTGATGAGTCCGTTAAGGCTTTCAGATTCCTGTTGCAGAAAGATCCAGCCTATGTGAATGCTCCCGCGGCCGACATGGCCATCGTGGAAATTCTGATTCTTCAGAAAAAACCGGACGAGGCCCAGAAGGCGCGCATGGAACTTTCAAACCGCTATGCACCGGGATCGGATTGGTACCGGAAAAATGCGGGCAACAAAGAAGCTGTGGCTGCAGCTGATAAGGCGGTCCATCTCGCATTGTATCAGATACCTGTGTACTACCATGCCAAGAGCGAAGCGGGTGACAGCGATCAGGCTTTATTGGTCAAGGCGGAAGAAGGATACCGCGCCTACTTGAACCGTTTCCCGGACGAAGTGTCCTGGGATGTGTATCAGGTTCATCAGAACCTCGCGGGTATCTATACCAAGCGCAAGGACAATATCAAGGCTGCTACAGAATGGCGTTGGTGTGTCAGTGCGGATTCTTCGAAACTCGGACCATTGCCCAAGGACAAGAAGAACCTGATCTCGCGTCAAGATGCGGGTTACAACGCCGTGTTGATGATGGACGATGCTCGCAGAGATGCTCTAGCGGGCGTGTATCATAACGACACCGCCGCAGCCTTCAACGGCCCGGAAACGAAGGCCTATTTCGAATACGTGCAATGGTACAGCGGTTTGTTCGGCAGCTCACCGGTGATTGCCGAGCTCGCCTATAACGCAGCCATCTTGAATTATGAAGCCAAGCGTTTCGACGACGCCATCAAGCCTTTGAGCGATTTGATTGCGAAGTTCCCTGATCATCCCCGCGTGGTTTTGATCCGCCGCGCCCTTGCGCAGTGCATGCTGGAAGGCGGAAAGTACGATGATGCCGCCAAACAGTTTGTGATCCTGCAGAATAAGCTTTGTCCTTACGATTCGCAATGCGCGGGAATCAAAAAGTCACTGGCTTCCACCATGTACAAGCAGGCGGAAGGGCAGAGGAACTCCCATGATTATGCTGCGGCCGTTCAGCAGTTTCTGAACATCGCCAGCCGTCATGAAGAAGGAATTTCAGACAAGGCCCTGTTCGATGCCGGTGTGACCGCGGATTCTGGAGGCAAGCCGGACGAAGGCGCGCGCTATCTGCTCCGCATTCCCCAAGAGTATCCCAACTCGACCCTCAAGGTGAAGGCGCTCCTCCGCGCGGCCTCCATCTATATGACCGCGCAGAAGTATCGAGATGCGGCGGATGTTTTCTTGCGTCTTCAGCGTGATTATCCCACGGATTCTCTAGCCGGCGTGCATGCCATTGGCTGGGCCGCGGATGCTTACACTAAGGCGCAAAGTGTCCGTCAGGCGGCGCAGACGTATGAGATGTCCTTCCGTCTTTATCCTAATCACGTCAAAACGCCGGGTTATCTCTATAATGCCGGCCTTATCTACGACAGCTTGAAAGCCTATGGAGACGCCATTGCCGTCTATCAATTGCTTTATCAGAACTATCCTACCAATGAATACTCCTCCGAAGCGATGTTCACGGTGCCGCAGCTTTTGGAAAAACAGGGTGACAAGGCGCGTGCGGCGGAGGCCTATCGCGATTTTGCCGCGAAGTATCCCGGTGACAAAACCAAAGTGATGCAAGCTTTGTTGAGCGCCGGCAAAAACTATGAAGCCTCGGGCGACGAAAAACAGGCGCTTGAGAACTATGAAAAATGCATGGCTCTACAGAAGAACAGCACGGGTGTGCCTCCGGCCATGGCTTCCGAGGCCGCTTATCGCGCTGGCGATTTTTATTACAAGAAAGTCGCCGCTGTGCGTCTGGATGGCACAAAAGCCCAAAACGATGGCCGTACCAAGAGTATGACGGATAATCTGATTCCGGCTATTCAAAGTTATGCCCAGGCTGTGCAATTTGCAGAAGAGGAATGGGCTTTGCGCGCTACTTTGCGCATGGGAGATCTTTTCTCCACCATTGCCATTATCACAGACAATCAACGCGTGGCAGGTCTTTCCGGGGAGGATCGCTTCCGGGTTGCCATTGCCAGCAAATCTTCGGTTCCCAATTATCTCGACAAAGCCAAGGACATCTACAAGAAAAACCTTGATGTCGGTCTGAGCCAGAATATCGATAATGTCTGGATCGACAGTACTGGCGATCGGCTCCTCAGCGCCTTTTTGTTCAAGGGTCGCGCTTTGGAGGAATTAGGGCAGCTTTATCTTCAGGTTCCCCTGCCGACGGAAGCGGACGGTGTTTCGGCTGAGGATTTGGCCCAAGCCCGGGCGCAATTGAAGTCCGCTGCAGACGAGAAGAAAGCCGCTGCCGTGGAGAACTATCGTGAAGCACTGAATATCGCGCAGACATATTATCTCAATAATCCTACCAGAAGTCGCATCCTTACCCGTTTGCGCGAACTGGCTCCCGATTCTCCAGAGCTTCAGTTACAAGTGCCTGCCAAACCCAGAGGAAACGCCAAACCCGGATAAGAGGTTGTCGTTTGGGGAAAACCGAATAAAAGCGGTTTCTGCAAGAAATGTCATGCGGATTTCATGTATTGGCAGTATTATAAGTCTGAAAATTTGGTGATGTTTCAAGGCAAAAACGTGGGTCCGCGCCCCGGTTTGTGTTGAGCCAACTTTTTAGTTTAACCCTTACTCACTCACAGGAGAGGAAACAATGGAACTGATTCTCAAGGGCTTCAACGGAGAGGGACGGTATTACATGTCGCTGATTATCGTGTTGGGATTGATTTCCCTCGCGATCATCGCGGAGCGTTTCCTTTACATCTACGTCCGTTCTTCCAAGGGCCGCGCGGTTTTCATGCGTAACGTGGCCAAGCTGCTGCAAGCTGGCAAGGTGGATGAGGCGACCCGTTTGGCCGCCAGCCAGACCACTCCGCTTTCCAAGGTTATCTCGGCCGTGTTGCAGAACAAGCCCAAGGGTCAGGCTGCCGCCGAACGCGCCGTGGACGAAGTCTATCTGACCGAAGCCCCCCGCATCAACCGTTACCTGAACCTGCTGCCTGCCTTGGCCAACATTGCCATGCTTTGCGGCCTGCTGGGCACCATCTTCGGTCTGATTCTCGCCTTCGACGCCGTGGCCAACCTTCCGGCTGCCCAACGTCCCGCCGCGCTCGCCAACGGTATCTCCATCGTTATGGTGAATACCTGGTCCGGTCTGGCGGTTGCCATTCCCGTGTTGCTCTGCCACGGTCTTTTGTCCATGCAGTCCGAGCGTTTGCAAGAAGAGATGGAAGAGAAGTCCGTTAAGGTGATGAACCTGCTCTAAACGCAAACCGTTATTCGCCGGGTGGTTGTAGAGCGGCCACCATCGGCCGGGGAAAGCATGAAGAAATCAAGAATCAAGTCCCACAAACACCGGGAACTCGATCTACTTCCGGTGATGAGCCTGTTCTCCATTCTGGTGACCATCGTGATTTCGATGGCCACCTTTGAGAAATTGGGTATTCTCGAACTGTGGCTTCCGGAACGCAGCCAGGCCATGACGAATCAGGCCGAGGATGTCGATCCGGGTCTGCTCAACCTCACGGTGATCATCACGGACAAGAGCATCACCATCGGTGCTTCCGGTGGCTTCCAGCCCGCCGTGTATTATCAAGAGGAAGTGCAGTATCGCAGCCGTTCGGATCAGCACGTATTCCGCAAGGTTTACGTCAAGGGCGAACAGGTGAAGTCCCCGACCGATGGGCGTATCATGACGCCCTACGAGCGTGAGACGATTTTCCTGAATGCCATTTCAAAAAAGGATTCCTCGGATCCTGGCACCTATATGTACGCCGCCATGGATCCTCAGGGCGAACCGCTCATGGATCCTTCCGGAAACTGGTACAAGGAAGTCCCGCCCGTCGGTGCCCAGTACCGAGCTGTCGGGGACGTCAAGATGCTGGTTATGAATGCCGGTACGCGCGCACGTTGCAAAGTCGACAAGCTCAGCGCCTATCATGAAGTGGCGCGAGTTCTCGACGGTGCGCACAAGCGGTTCGAACAAATGTCCACGCCGCCCGCTGACATTGACGACATTGTCATTCTCGCAGGTGAAGACGTGATTTACGACAAGATCATCCAGATGATGGACGCTTGTAAAGCGGCCGGATATGAGCGCGTTGCCTTGTCGCTCATGGGAGGGGAAGCCTGATGCTGGGTGAAGTACAAAATCGCGAAGTGCGCGGTCATGATGAGCATGCCGAGCATGTCGGACTGAAAAAACGCAAGGTCAAGAAGCAGGACGAAGCCGGACTCATCATCACTTCTTTGATCGATGTGTTTGTCATCGTGTTGACCTTTTTGCTGAACACAATCTCAGCCGAAGGCAACCTTTTGACGTCGGCAGATAATCTCGTGCTTCCCATGTCGGCACACGCAAAGTCGCCCCAGGAAGTCTCCATGACCATCGTGGGTGATGACAAGCATATCACGGTGGACGGTGCGGTGGTGGCGGAAACCGACAACGTTCGCAAGCAGGACAGTCTTCTCATCGGGTCCATGGTCAAGGTGCTGGCCAAGCTGCACGAGAAAGAAAAAAAGGCCGAGATGATGGGTGTCATCAAGGATGCCGCAGGAAAGGTCGTGGTTCAGTTCGACAAGAATCTGCCCTACGACATCGTTACCAAGGTCATGGCGACCTGTGGTTACGCGGGCTATAGCAACATCAAGTTCGCAGTGATGCGCAACAACGAGGATGGTTGAAATGGCCAACAAAGCCAAAGGCTCCAGAGATCCTTTTGTCGAAAAGTTCGAGGTTGAGTCCGATGCGCGACTCTTCCGTTTTCTCGGGGTGTTCGTTCTCGTTGGCGCCGCGTTGATGTCCTACATGATGACGGTCACCGTCGTCGTGCCCGGCATTGTGACGCAGCACATCAAGAAGGAGACGGAAACCAAGGTGACCATCGACTTCGACAAGATGCAGAAGGACAAGGAAAAGGAGAAGAAGAAGGAAGAGAAGAAGAAGGAAGGTCCTCCCAAAACCCATGAAGGCGGCGGTCGCGCTCATGGCAGGGGAACCCCCAAGGCGCTTGCCACACAGGCGGCTCTCAAGCTCATTACTTCCAAGTCCTCGGCGACTTCTCTTTCCAGCTATACCCTGTTGGGTTCCAAGTTCACCAAGGACATCGACAAGGTGCTCAACAGCGTCTCTGGCTTGACCAAGACGGGGCAAACCCGTCTGGGTGGCCGTCCCGGAATGGCCACGGGTGGAGACTGGAACGGCGGCTACGCAGCCAGTGGTTCTGGCGGCGTGGATGATATGCTGGGTGGCCTTTGGGGCGGCGGCGGCGGTATCGGTGGTTTGAAGGCCAAAGGCAGTTTCAAGGCGCCGTCGGCTTCTGACATTGATTTGGGCGAAGCCGGAGGACAACGTTCGACGGAGTCCATCATCTCCGTCATTCGGCAGCATACTCCGGGACTTCGTCATACCTTCGAGAAGTACCTGAAGATGCAACCCGGATTCAGGGGCAAGGTGACCATGCGTTTGACCATTGCACCCAGTGGCAATGTCATCGAAGCGGCCATCGTTTCCAGCACCACGGGTAACGATGCATTTGATCAGGAAATTCGAGAAAAGGTCAAGACGTGGCGCTTCGAGCCCATCAAGGGCAAGGGTAACGATGGCGTGACCGTTCCGTTCAACTTCTCCGAATAAGGAACACTTTTGATTGACGAGAAACCCGCGGGTCAAAACCGCGGGTTTTTTATTTTCGGGAATCTTATGCGTCTTTTTCTTTTCGCGATCCCATTGTTCCTAATAGCCTGTGGTTCGCCCCCCAAAGAGTTGCAGAAGAAGTTGCAGGACATCGGTAATGCCGATCTGGAGATCATTGTCAAAGGGCTTCCTGAGCAGGCACGTAAGGAAGCGTTACTTCCCAAGCCTTACTTCGTAGTGGATACGTACAAGGAGTTTCAAGGCGATACGGCCCGCATGTTCCAGGCATATGCCGTGCTGGCCTTCTTTTATCTCGATCCATCCCTGGACCTCTGCCAGATCAGGAAATACCGCTATCGCCGCTCGGCGCGGGTCTGGGAACGTTTCGACGTGGTACTCCGACATATTCCAGCCAAATACGTGGATGGTGAGGAGTCAGATTCGTCTGGAACGGCTGAAAAACCCTGAATTTTGTTAGTTTGCGGCTTCTAAGAACCATAAGAGGCCGCAGTGTTTGGATTGCTTTCCAGCGACATAGGGATTGATTTAGGAACCGCAAACACGTTGGTGCATGTCAGCGGTCGGGGGATTGTGGTCAACGAGCCATCCGTCGTGGCGGTGGATCGGCGCAATAATAAGGTTCTTGCCATCGGAAGCGAAGCCAAACGCATGCTTGGCCGCACACCCGGCGAGGTCATTGCGATTCGTCCCATGAAAGACGGTGTCATCGCGGACTTTCAGTTGGTGGAGAGCCTGCTCACTAAGCTGATCAAGACTGCGCAAAAATATCCACTCTTTTTTCTCCGTCCGCGCATCGTCATTGGCGTTCCGTCCGGAATCACCGAGGTGGAAAAACGCGCGGTGCTGGACGCGGCGCGCAAGGCAGGCGCCCGCGAAGTTCATTTGGTGGCTGAGCCGATGGCGGCTGCCATCGGCATGGGAATTCCCGTGGAGGATCCGAGCGGGAGCATGGTCATCGACATCGGCGGAGGGACCTCTGAGATTGCGGTGATCGCGCTTTATGGCATCGTGTGCGACACATCGGTGCGTGTGGGTGGCGACGAGATGGATGAAGCCATCATCAGCTACCTCAAGAAGAACTACAACCTGCTTGTCGGCGAAAGCATGGCCGAGAAGATCAAGATGCAGATTGGCGCGGCGTATCCGCTGGAACGGGAACTGGAAATGGAAGTCAAGGGGCGCGATCTTGTGCAGGGCATTCCGCACACGCTCCGCATCAGTTCCGCCGAAATCCGCGAGGCGCTGGCCGAGCCTGTGAACGCCATTGTGGAAGCCGTGCGCCGCGCTCTGGAGCAGACGCCCCCGGAGCTTTCCGCGGATCTCATGGACAAGGGCATCGTGATGACCGGCGGCGGCGCGCAGTTGCGCGGCCTTGACGAGTTGCTGCGGCGGGAGACCAACCTGCCGGTGAACGTCATCGACGATCCGATGGTGTGCGTTTGCAAGGGGACTGCGCGCATTCTCGAGGACATGGGCAAGTACTACAAGGTCCTCATGGATTCCCAACGCTGACGTCCCGGTGAACCTCCTCGATTGGCTGCGCAAGGCGCTTGGCGCATGGCACGGCATCTTCTCGCTGATTCTTTGTGTTGTTCTTTCATCCCTGCTAATCTCTTTGGACAGGCCCGGGCGTGTGGTGTTCCACGAGGTCATGACGGGCACATTTTTCTACCCGCTGGAAAAACTGCTCTCCGGTTTCAATGGGACCGTGCGCATCTATCGCGAGAACGAGCGTTTGAGCAGGGAAAATTCCCTGTTGAGCGTGCAAAACGATCGCCTCAACCAATTGCTGCTACAGATGCCGCGACTTCAGGGTATGGAGCGCTTTCAGGCCGAAGCCGGCCTGAGACTCAAGGCCGCGAATGTCCTTGCGGAAGATCCGGGAAGATTGCGGACCTCATGGGTTCTGGATTTGGGGACTGCGGATTCACTGGAGGTCAATATGCCGGTGCTGACCTCCCGGGGGATCGTGGGCAAGATTGCCAAATGCTTCGGGCATTACAGCATCGTGCAACTTTACCTTGACCCCGCATTCAAGGTTTCATTGCAGGTGGAGCGCAGCCGGGTACGTGGAATGCTGGAATCCGATGGATCCGGACGGTTGATGGGGCGATTCCCGGCGGGTTCCGACGTCCGGACCGGGGATACGTTGATCACCGCGGGATTGGGAGGTGTGTTTCCCAAGGGGTTGAAGGTGGGATTGGTGTCCGGGAAATCCGTCTCAAATGAGGATCAGACCGCGGATATCATGGCTGTCTTTGGTGTGAATCCTTTTCAATCGCTGAACACGGTGGAGGAGGTTTTTATCCTTATCAAGCGCGACGAATGGAAATTGGAGGTAATTCCATGAATCGCGCATGGAAACTATGGGCGGTGGAAATCGCCATACTCGTCGGCGCGTTGCTTCTCCAGCAGACGCTGGTGAGATGGATCGCCATCGGTTCCATTCGACCCGATTTGCCGTTGATCGCCATCATTGCATTGGCATTGCGTCGCGGTCCCGTGGCGGGGCTGTATGCGGGGATGGCGGTTGGTTTGACGCTGGACGTCTACGCCATTGATGCGCTGGGTGCCAATGCGCTTTCCAAATGCCTTGTCGGCTATGCCCTCGGTTTCTTTGAGGAAAAACGGGTGAAGAGCATGCCCGCAATGCGTGTGGTGTTTCTCGGCATGGGATTTCTGGCACACGACACTATTTTTTATCTCGCGTCAGGATTTCACGCTCATGCCTTTTGGATGGCCGTTTTCCGGCAAACCCTGCCTTCCTGTGTTTACACCCTGTTGATCGGGGCTTGCGTCTTTTATTACACCGCCCGCATGTCCCATCGGGAGGCATAAGCGTGGCGGCACCACGTTCGAATCTTCTTGATGATTCCCATTACCGCGCTTCGGCAGCGCGCTGGTTGCTCCTTTTCGTGTCGTTGATGGCGGCGCTGCTGGCCTTGCGCCTTTTTTATCTCCAGATTATCAAGGGCTCCTATCACGAAATGCTGTCGGCGCAGAACAGCTTGCGTCTCCAGGTCGTCAAGGCCGCTCGTGGGATGATTTACGACCGCCACGGCGTGGTCATTGCGCGTAACCGGCCGTCCTACCAAATCGCCCTGCTGCCGACGGAACTGAAAAATCGGCAGGAGATTCTGGAAAAGCTGCTCCGCTTTAGGGACTCCACGGGACATTCCATATTTGATTCTGAAGTCGTGGCCTGGAGTCTGGAACGTTCCCGCTGGCGCAAATTTCAGCCGTTGGTGATTTTCGAAGACGCGCCCTTTGAAGTGGCGTCACTGATAGAGGAGCATCAGACGGATCTTCCCGGCGTCGTCACGTTATTGGAGTCGCGCCGCACGTATCCCTTTGGGGCGGCTGCGGGTCACACATTGGGATATATGGATGAGGTTCGGGAGGGAGAGATTGAGGATTCGAAAACCCGCGCAGCTGTGGACGGAAGCACACCCTATCAACGGGGCGATCGGATAGGCCGCAAAGGCTTGGAACGAAAATACGAGAATTACTTCCGTGGCAAGGATGGCATTCGATATGTCAAAGTGAATGCCTTCGGCAAGGAGATGGAGGCGGTTTCCGACATGCCGCACCTTCGGCCGGAGGCGGGTAAAAGCATTCGCACGACGCTCGATATGGGATTGCAATGTTATGCGGAATCGCTGCTCTCGGATTCTTTAAAGGGCGCGTTGGTGGCTTTGGATCCCCGCAACGGCGAGATACTCGTCATGGCTTCTTCGCCAAGAATGGATGGCAATATTTTCTCGCTGAACCGGGACCGGCGAGCACGCGCCTGGGCCAAGCTCGCGCTGGATCCGTCGTTGCCTCTGAACAATCGCTCTATCAGCGGCAGCTATGAACCTGGCTCCACGTTCAAGGGGATTGTCTCCATTGCAGCCCTCCAATCGGGGAAAATCCGGGCTGAAAATCATATGTCGCGGGCATGCAATGGGGGATACGCCTTTGGAAATCGCGTGTGGAAATGCTGGGATCCGCGCGGTCACGGGTTTCTCGATCTCGTGGGTGCGTTTACGCAATCCTGCGACGTCTACTACTACCAGGCCGGGCTTGTTCTCGGCATGGATCGCATCAACAGGGTCGCCCGGGAGTTCGGTCTGGGTAGAAAAACAGGCATCGATCTGGATGACGAACGCTCGGGTTTGCTGGTGGATTCCGCCTCATATGCGGAGCGGTTCGGCCAGCGCGGCTGGAATTGGTCCCGTGGCTTGATTCTGAATCTTTCCATTGGACAGGGGGAGATTGCGACCCCGTTGCAGCTCGCCAATTATGCCGCGGGGCTGGCCAACGGAAAAGTCCTGTATCGGCCGCATCTCATGCGTGAGATGCGCAGCGTCGAAGGGTCGGTGGAAATGCAGGTGAAACCTGAAATCCTGAACGTTATCCGCATGACGCCCCAAGAACACGCCATCATTCTGCAGGCCATGGAGCAGGTGGTGATTTCGCCCAATGGCACGGCTGGTCGCGCCAGAGTTCCGGGAGTGCGTGTGGGTGGCAAGACCGGTTCGGCGGAGAACCCACAGGGAGACAAGACGCACGCCCTGTTCATATGCGCAGCCCCGTTGGACAATCCCACCATCGCCGTGGCGGTGGTGCTTGAAAATGCCGGTCACGGTGGTTCATTTGCCGCACCCATCGCCGGGGCACTACTTCGAAGGTTTTTTGGACATGAGCCGCACGGATAGTTCCGAGCGCCGCAGGCTGGATTGGCCCCTTCTGGGGATTGTGGCGGTGCTCCTCGGCATCGGCGTCATGGTCGTGTATTCGGCGACGAAAGGCGAGGCTGGACACCACTGGCAGAAGCAGATTCTGTTCGCAGGAATGAGCCTTGTCGCCATGACCGCGATGTATTTGATCCCTCCGCGTTATTTCTATGCGGGTGCTTATCCGCTTTATATCGCCTCGTTGTTTCCACTCCTGTATATCATCTTGTTCAAGGCCAATTCGGTGGAGCGCTGGATCGCGCTTCCCGGCGGATTCAATCTGCAGCCCAGCGAGTTCGCCAAGGTTGCGTTACTGCTCGCGATGGCAAGGCTGCTTTCCTTTCAGCCCGTGAGCTTGTCGCAACCCAAAACGTTGCTGGCTCCCGCAATTCTTTTCATCGTGCCGTTTGCCCTGGTGCTCAAGGAGCCGAATCTCAGCACCGCGTTGAGTTTTGTGGCCATGACGGGCATGATGCTGTTCTTCTCAGGACTTTCGGTGCGTGACCTGTTCTTTCTCGTGTCCCCGGTATTGTCTGTGGTGCTGACATTCAATCACACGGCGTGGGCTGTGATGTTCCTCGTCCTGATTGCGGTGATGTGGTGGACGCGGACTCATCTGCGTACGATGGTGTCTTTGATTCTCGTGAATATCGCGGCGGGCTATGCCGCCATTTTCGTTTGGAACAAGGTGCTCTACGCGCATCAACGCGATCGCATCCTGACCTTCATGGATCCGCTGCGCGACCCTCAGGGGGCGGGGTATCAGGTGTTGCAAAGCAAGGTGGCATTGGGTTCCGGAAAGCTGCTGGGGAAGGGGTATCTCCATGGAACCCAGACCAATCTGAGCTTTTTGCCGGAGGAACACACCGATTTCATTTTTTCAGTGTTGGGCGAGCAATTCGGTTTTCTGGGGTGTATCACGGTGCTTGCATTGTACTTGTTCCTGTTACATCGCATTTTGCGCATCGCGGCAGACACTCGCAGCCGGTTCACGGCTTTGATGGCGGTGGGGTTGACGGGTATCCTGTCCTTCCATGTTCTCGTCAATATTTCCATGACCGTAGGCGTGATGCCTGTCACAGGGTTGCCTTTGCCATTTATGTCCTATGGAGGCTCCTTCTTAATCTCCTGTTTCATCATGCTGGGCATTGTCCTCAACTTCCGTTCGCACGGCGAATACCTTTGAGCCGGACATGGGTTCAAGTTTCGTCCGGCGTTTGCGCGCAGGCGCATTGTGGGTCGAAGAATGGTTCGCGCCACCCATATGCGTGCACTGTGGAAAACATCGTTGGGGCGGTCTTCCCTTATGCCGCTCCTGTCTCCGCATCTTGCGGGATTCACGGCCTGAGGACGATGAGGCGGTTCTGGGGCTTGCGTGGGTTCGCGCAGCATTCAGGCTGACGCCTCCACAGCAATCGTTGATCCACGGATTCAAATACAGTCATCTTCGCCGCCACATCCGTTTTCTCTGCGCCTGGTTGCGGTGGCGGAAAATCTGGATTGACGATCTGACCCGCTTCGATGCCATCGTTCCCGTGCCGTTGCATCCGGCCCGCAAAAGAGAACGTGGCTACAATCAATCGGAGCTCATCGCCCTTGAGATCGGGCATATGTCGGGAACGGTCGTGATGCCCAAAATCCTCCGTCGAGTCCGGTTCACCTCGACACAGACCAAGCTGGGTCACGACGATCGTGCCCGGAATCTGGAAAATGCGTTTCGTGCCGACGCAGTGATGGCGAAGGGGAAGAGGATTCTGCTCGTGGACGATGTGTGTACCACGGGAAGTACCCTCGGTCACTGTCGCGACGAGCTTCTGCGCGCGGGAGCCGTTTCGGTCGAGGCGCTGGTATTGGCGTGGGTGGAAAAACGGGAGGTGGTTGGCGGAGGGTGAGAGACTCGAACTCCCAAGCCCTTTCGGGCGGCGGTTTTCAAGACCGCTGACTTACCAATTAGCCTAACCCTCCGGCGGGGACAAAAGTTAATTCCGCAGCCATTCCTCGACCATGTCCTTGTAGGATTCTCCGTCCTTGCGACCATATTCGATCAGCTCGCGGGCGTATTCACCGTCGAAAAGCAGATAGCTCAGCATATCAGGGGTAATCCATCCCCCGAAGAGATAGCGCAACGTGCGGGGGAAGCGGTTGCGGTGCCGCTGGGCGATGAGGCTGAAATCGAACATGGGGGCCACGCGACAGAGATCGATCATCTTTGTGTCGCGATCTTTTTCCGGAAGACGCTCTGTGAGGGTGTTAATCCGTTCGAGGACGTGCGAGTCCAGTTCCAGCGAATCGAGAAACATCCCGTCGAACAACGTCGATGCGATGCGGCCCAATGTGGGAGTCTCGTGCCGTTCGCGCTTGAACGCTTCGCCGCTCAAACTGATGTTGATGATGCGATCCGCGCCCAAACGAATGGCGGACTGGAGTGGTGTGATATTGCGCAGGGAACCGTCCCCGTAATAGTGCCCGTCCATGAGTACGGGAGGGAACAACAAAGGGGCCGCGCAGGATGCCATGATGTGTTCCACGGTCAGGGAAAACCGTTTCCCTCCGGCATTGGGGCCAATCCATTCCGAAAGGTTTCCCAAAGTCTCAAAGAACGTCATGTTGCGGCGGTCGGAATAATCGAAACAATTGAAGGCCAGCGCATGGTCCGGCAGGGTACGCAATCGTTGATGCACTTGTTCCATGTCGAGATTACGATTCAGATAGGCGTGCAGCGGCGTGGTGTTGAGCATCGCGTTGACGATACTGGTGTCATTTTCGGCGTCGCCATGGCGTGAGGAGCGTAGCAGGCGCATCAGGTTGCTGGCGACGGCCTGGAATCCGGATTCGAATATTTCCGCAGTGAACAGGCCGCCCCAGAGTTCTTTCAAGGAGTCGATAGCCTTCGCGTAATCGGGGGCATCCTGCATGAGGCGCGAGGCGTTGATGGAACCCGCCGACACGCCAACAAGAATTTCCAGTTGGCCGCCCTTCCGGAAGATCTCCTGCCAAGCTTTCAGAACGCCGACCTGATAGGCTCCACGCGCTCCGCCGCCACCGAGAATGAGGGCAACTTTTTTGCGCGCCATGATGAAGCCTGCGGTTCAGTTTTTGGCGTAGGAGGCGCGCCGTTTTTTGGAAATCCGGTGTTTGATTTGCGGCAGAGGTCCAGGATGCGCCCAATCGCGAATCATGAGCGCGGCCATCTCGCTGGCATGCAATGACTGGTGCTGCTGGTTAATAATCATGGCGGCCACCGCGATTCCCTGATCCGGCTTGTCCTTGCTGCGAACATAACCAATGTACCACTCGTAGCGTCCCGCAGGCTCGGTTCCGTTGAGGGAGCCTGTTTTTCCCCCCATATCGAACGCACTCATGTCCGTCCGGCCAAAGGCGCGATGGAAACCCTTGCGCGCAGTGCCTGTCTCCACCGTGGCGGACATTAATGTGCGGAGGTGACCCAAAGTGGCGGGTGAGGCAAACGGGGTGTTTTGCGCATCGGGAACCAGAAATTTTCGTCCGTCCCCGAGATTGCGGAGATCGGGCGTGAAGAGGATGGGCCGTAAACGCCCGTCGTCTCCCACACCGCGTGCAATGCGAAGGGCATGCAATGGAGAGATGGTGGTTGACTTGGTGAAGCCGCATGCCACTTCGGCCAACGCAAATCCGCTGTCGGGCACATTCAACCGGCTGGGGCGGCACTCCAGCGGTTGAGGCTGGTTGAAGCCCAATGCCACACCCATTTTACGCAAAGCTTCCGCACCTGTTTTTAGTCCCAACAGGCCGAACACCGGATTGACAGAATGAGCAAAGGCATTCGCCAGAGAGATTTTCGGATAGCGCGATTGCTTGGGAGTCCGCAATTGGAAATGGTAAAGGGTATGGCTCCGGCCCAAAAGAGGCAGGCTGTCTGTGGGTTGAATCTCTCCGGATTCCAGCGCTGCGGAAGCCGTGAGGATTTTGGCCAGCGAAGCGGCGGGGAAGGTGGCTTCCAACGCCATCCGGGGCCTCGAACTCACGTTGCCATCGTCGCGTTCCGCCATTGCGCGAATCAAGCCCGTTTTCAGATCACAGACGGCGATGACTGCGGCATCCGGACGATATCGGTCCAGATAAAAGAGTGCGTGTGATTGCAACAAGGTGTCCGCGGAATAGGCCGTGGTCCATTTGCCTCCCGGCAAAGAAAAGGTGTCCTGCACAGGAAAATTTTTAGGCGCAGGGATGGTAAGGATGGGAGAAGCTGAGTAAGTCAGCGCCACCGTCGACATCAAAACAAAGAAGTGGCCTGGTTTCATTTGGATTCCACCGGCGCTTGTGCAAAAATGTTTTCACGGTAGTAACGCAATTCCGCCACGGATTCGAGCGTGTCGTGCATGGCCAGATGGGTTTCGGATTTTTTGAATGAGGCCAGACCAGGATACCAATTCTGGGCCAACACTTTAAGCGAACTGACATCCACAATGCGGTAGTGGAAAAATTTTTCCAAGCGGGGCATGTGGCGACCTAAAAAACGGCGATCCTGCCAGATCGAATTTCCGCAAAGAGGGGCCTGACCGGCCTTGACGTGTGTTGCCAAAAAATCGAGTGTCTTGGCTTCAGCGGAACTCATGTCTTCCGTGGAAACTCGGACCCGTTCCAATAAGCCTGATTTTCCATGCTGGTTTTTGTTCCAATCGTCCATGCGTTCGAGTATTGTTTCGGGATGATGGATGGCGAACACAGGGCCTTCAGCCCGTACGTTCAATTCTGCATCGGTCACGAGCGTGGCAATTTCGAGAATGACGTCGACTTCGGGGTTCAAGCCCGTCATCTCCAAATCCATCCAAACAAGGTGTTTTTCCATGCCGGAGCGTTTCCTATTATTTCGGGAAAGGCCTGAGTTAAACTTGATTCAAGTTTAGCAATTCAGGTGGGTTAGAACCAACAGTTCAAGGACAAAGGCGGTTTGGCGTGAACGGTAACAGACAAGTTGTCATTACAGGCATGGGCGTTGTCAGCCCGGTAGGTTTTGACATTGAAACTTTTTTCGCCAATCTTCTCGCTGGTAAAAGTGGAATTGGAACCGTGGAGCGTTTTGACACTTCGGCGTACTCCACGCGCTTCGCGGGAGAGGTTCGCGGCTTTGATCCAACCAGCTGTTTTGATCCGAAAGAAGCACAGCGCACGAGTCGCTACATCCAGTACCTCATGCATTCGGCCTTGCAAGCGGTGAAGCAGTCGGGACTCGATCAGAGTCCCCCCAAACTCGATCGGGCGGGAATGATTTTGGGATCCGGAATGGGAGGCATCGAGGTATTTACGGACAATGCCCAAGCCCTTGGAGAAAAAGGACCTAAGCGGGTATCTCCGTTCTTCATTCCCATGGCTATAACCAATATGGGCAGCGGCATGGTGGCTATGCGTCTCGGCTGGCGGGGGCCGAACTGGTGTGTCACCTCTGCCTGTACCACGGCCAATCACGCGCTTATTACCGCGGCCGATCAGATTCGGTTGGGTCGCGCCGACGTCATGCTGGCAGGTGGGGCAGAGGAATCGGTTTGTCCCGCATCCCTTGCAGGTTTCTCGAACATGAAAGCCCTGTCCCGGCGCAATGAAGATCCGGCCAAGGCTTCCCGTCCGTTTGACAAGGGTCGGGACGGCTTCGTGTTGGGCGAGGGCGGGGGGGTGCTGGTTCTAGAAGCACGGGAACACGCCGAGGCTCGTGGGGCGAAAATTCTCGGCACTTTGCGTGGCTATGGTTCCAGTTGCGATGCCTACCATATGTCTGCACCCTTGGAATCGGGTGAGGCCGTTGCTCAAGCCATTTCTCTGGCCCTAGCGGATGCGGGGGTTTCCAAGGAAGATGTCGGCGTGGTCAACGCGCATGCGACATCAACACCCCTCGGTGACGTGGCGGAATGCAAGGCTTTGGGTCGCGTGTTCGGGGAACATCTTGGAAAGATGAAGGTGCACAGCACCAAATCCATGACCGGCCATCTTTTGGGCGGCACTTCGGCCATCGAGGCAGTGGCCTTGGTAATGACGTTGAACTCTGGCAAAGTCCATCCGACCATTAATGTGGACGATCAAGATCCCGATTGCCCTATCGACTGCTCGCCGAATGTGATGTCCACGACCACGGCGCGTATCGGCATCAGCAACAGCTTTGGCTTCGGTGGCCACAACAGCTGTGTGGTGATTGAGAAGGGATAATCCTCCCCTTTTGCTCCAACAAAAAAGCCCTCCAAACGGAGGGCTTTTTTGTTGGATAGAATCCGACTGTGGTTAGGCTGCGAAAAGCGTCTTGCCGCTCGACCGCAGGTCGTTGCAAGCTTCGACAATGCGAGCTGCCATGCCTTTTTCGCCAAGCTTCAGGAATGCCCGAGGGTCGTAAACCTTCTTGTTCCCGACTTCACCGTCGATCTTCAGGATGCCGTCGTAGTTCTTAAGAACGTGATCGGCCACCGGACGGCTGAAGGCGTACTGCGTGTCCGTATCCACGTTCATCTTGATCACGCCGTATTCCAGCGTCTCGTGGATCTCTTCCTTGGTCGAGCCTGAGCCGCCGTGGAACACGAGATCGAAGCGGGCACCGTATTTGGCCTTGAGGGCGTCCTGTCCTTCCTTCAGGATGACAGGCTTCAGCTTCACGTTGCCGGGCTTATACACGCCATGCACGTTGCCGAAAGTGGCGGCGAACATATAACGCGCGCCTTTCACGGAATTCAGAGCCTCATACACGCCGAGCATGTCTTCGGGAGTGGTGTAGAGCTTGTCCTTGGAGACGCCGGAAGTATCATGACCGTCCTCTTCACCGCCGACAACGCCGGCCTCGACTTCAAGGATGATTTCGTTCTTGGCGCACAGAACCATTAGCTCCTTGGCGATTTTCATGTTCTCGCCCAGCGGAAGCTCGGAGCCGTCGAACATGTGGCTGTTGAACAGGTTCTTTCCGCCTGCTGCACTGCGCTTTTCGGTTTCCGCGATGAGGGGCTTGAGGAAGGTGTCCACCTTCTTGGGCTGGCAATGGTCGGTGTGCAGGGCGATGTTGACCTGATATTTCTCCGCCATCAGATGCACGTGGTTGGCGAGGGAGATGGCTCCCAGCACCATGTCCTTGACCTTGGAACCGGAAGCGTGTTCACCGCCGCCCGTTGAAACCTGGATAATACCGTCGGACTTGGCTTCGGCGAAACCGGCGAGGGCGGCGTTGGCCGTCTCAAGGTTCGAGACGTTGATGGCCGGATAGGCGTATTTGTTCTGGTTGGCGGAATCGAGCATCCGGCAATAAGCTTTGTAGTCCACGACAGGCATCGAAATTCTCCTTGGTTGAGCCGTCAAATTTAGTTTCCTTAATACGTTTTGGACATGGCTGAAAGCCTTGAAACAACGCCGGAAACCGCTTCCGGAAAGATTTACAGCGTAGGCCAGTACAACCGCAGTCTGGAGCGTCTGCTAAAGGCGCAGGTTCCCGTAATTTGGGTCAAGGGCGTGATCACCCAGCTGCAAGTGCGCGGCAAGGTGGCGTATTTCACCTTGGGCGAATTCGAAGAGGGAGATGCGAAACCCAAGGCCGTGTTGGACGTGATTCTGTGGGCCTGGCAGTTTGATGATTTCAACGCCCGGTTTGCACAGCTTCCGACGCCATTTGCACTCAAGCCTGATTTGAAGGTGTCGTTTCTGCTGGAGCCGAACTTCTATGTGCCCACCGGTCGTTTTCAGCCCCGTGTGGTGGACGTGGACGAGGCTTTCACGTTGGGCGAACTCAGCCTTACACGCCAGAAGATTTTGGAGCGGCTGGTGACGGAAGGGCTGATCGAGCGCAACAAGAAATTGTCGCTGACCGACATTCCTTTGCGCGTAGGTCTGATTACGGCCACGGGTTCCGCAGCCTACAAGGATTTTACAACGGTGTTGCTGCAATCTGGATATTCGTTCGACATTCGTGTCGTTTCGGCGCGCATGCAAGGTGCAGCCACCGAAGAGACAGTAACCGAAGCTTTAGAAACTCTGGCGAAACTCCCGCTGGATGTGATTTGCCTTGTGCGAGGTGGAGGTTCGAAAACCGATCTCGTGTTCTTTGATTCCGAAAAGATATGCCGCGCCATCGCTACCTGTCCCATTCCCGTACTCACCGGCATCGGACACGAAATCGATCGCTCTCTGGCCGATGTGGTGGCCTACGCGGATCTCATTACCCCCACGGACTGTGCCAAATTTTTGGAGGGCCGCGTGCAGGATGCGTGGTCTGCATTGCAGCGCAAAGCTTCCGAATTGCGCGGGGCATGGCAATGGACATACCAGCAGAGCGGATACGATGCGGTGCAAAGGGCGCAGGAGTTGCGCACCGCGTGGGATAATCGTGCGCTTCGTGAATCTATCCGACAGTCCGATGCGTTCAGGCAAATGACGGCTTCGGCCGTGCGTTTGTTTCAGCGAAGCCGGGAAGCGTTGAGCCTTGGGTTCAAAGGACTTTCGCGTGGGCCGGCCAAGATTTATCGTGCGGAATTGCAGGCGCTGGAGTTGAAGGAAAAACTGGTGCAGGCTGCCGATCCGGTTTCGTTGTTGCGGCGGGGGTTTGCCCAGGTTTTTTCCGTCGACGGAAAATGGCTGCGCGGTGTGGACGAGGTTTCGGTGGGAGACGACATTCGAGTGCGGCTGGCGGACGGTGAAGTCCGGAGCCGTGTTCAGGGGAAGGAAAGCAAAGCATGGGATCCAAGGAACTGAGTTATAGCGACGCGGTCAAACGCCTCGACGAGATTCTCGAGGACATCGATCAAAGCCGCGTGCCGATTGATGTGCTGGCCGAGCGTGTGGTGGAGGCTGCTGCTTTGTTGAAGCGCTGTAAAAGCGTGCTGACCGAGACTGAAGCCAAGGTGCAGGATGTACTCGAAGGTCTCGAAAAGGACTTCGGAGGGGAAGAGGCGGGTGAGGATTGAGGAACGGCATATCGCCGATGTCTTCGGACTGACCTATCGCGAATTTGCCGGGGTTCGGTCGACTCATTACCAGTGGCGCTTGCTCGCCCCGGAAGCCGTGCAAAATTTACGGCGTGCCGAGATCGAACGCTGGTCCCCGGAAAAGATTGCGGAATATCTGAACTGCGACGCCCAAGAGGCTGCGCAGAAGTTGCGGAGGTATATCATGTCGAGACATGTGAACGAAGAAGAGAATACGCCGGAACGAATTACCGTTTTGTTTCAGGAATGGCTTGGTTCGGTTTGAACCGAATGCGAGGCAGCGCAAGATGTTCGCCACGGATTTATCCCGGCTGCTTTCGAGTCAGTTGAGCCTCGCAATCGAAGCCGGAGAAAAGCTGGAAGATATTGTACTCGGCCTGGAGAATTCAGGAGTGGGAAAGAAAACAGATTTGAAAGATGCAGCTGACAAACCCGCCTGGGGTCCTTCTTGGAAGGATTGAATTCTTAGCCGTTCTTTCCCTTGCCCACGGCCTGATCGACCGCCACAGCTCCGGTCAGAATAAGTCCCAGAATGACCTTCTGAACCGTGGAAGTAACTCCCATCTGCTCCATGCCGTTCAGGATGCTCGCCATGAGTACGGCTCCCAATAGTGACATCCAGACGTTTCCCGTACCGCCGCGCAAGCTGGTGCCGCCCAACACGCAGGCTGCGATGGCGTACATCTCCTGATAGTCCCCGACATCCGCTGCTCCGGCCATGAGTTGGCTGGTGGCCGTGAGACCGGCGAGAAAGGCCATCAATCCCATTAGAGCAAAGGCGAACACCGTGATGCCGCGAATGGGGATGCCTGCGTAACGGGCTGCTTCGCGGTTGCTACCGAGCGCGAAAGCATGACGTCCGGGCCGTGTACGTGTGGCAAGGAAATGGCAAAGGGTTGCGGCGATCAGCAAGGCTAGTACACAGATGGGAATGCCAGCGACATAACCTTGGCCGAGCGACAACAATGTCGTATCGCGTATTGGGATTACGGGATTGGCGAGATATTGCTTCAAGCCCATGTACGCGAGCAACCCGCTCAATGTGGCGATAAAAGCGGGGACGCGCAGCCATGCCACCAGAAATCCGTGCAGACAACCCAAGGCAATGGCCAATGTGGCGCCTGCCAGCAAAGCGGCCCATAATCCCCAACCCGATTGCAACAGCCATGCGGTGACCGCACCGAGAAATCCCAACAAGGAGCCCACGGAAAGATCGATGTATCCCGCGCCGATGACCACGGTCATTCCCGCTGCGAGCATGCCGGTGACGGTCATGTACTTGAACAGGTTCACCATGTTCCCCGTGCTCAATACGGCACCACCGGAAAGGAAATGGAACAGAACCCAGATCAGCGGAATCGCGATGAGAAGAACGAGTGCGCGTTTCATGTCGTTCCTCCGGCCGCGATGGACATGGCTTCTTCCAGTTCCAATTCTCCGCCCGTGCGCTCTTCCATGATGTGGCCGTTGCGAAGCACCAATATGCGGTGGCTTAGCTGCAGTACTTCTTCGTTCTCGGAAGAGATCAAAATAATGCCCATGCCTTCCGAGGCCAGTTTTTGGATCAGGCGGTAGATTTCCGCCTTGGCGCCGACGTCGATGCCGCGTGTGGGTTCGTCGAGGATCAGAATCTTCGGTCGTGTCAGCAGCCAGCGGCCTATCAAAACCTTTTGCTGATTGCCGCCGGAAAGGTTTCCGGTGTTGAAGTGGGGGTTCGGAGTTTTGATGCGCAGGGTGTTGATTTGCCCATTGACTGCTTCGAGCTCCTTGTCACGCCGGATCAGCCAGCCGCCGAGGCAGTAATCGCGCAGCGAGGCATAAGTTGAATTCGCCGCCACGCTTTTGTCCGGCATGACGCCGTGTCCGCGTCGGTCTTCACACAGCAAAGCCAGTCCATGTTTCAAGGCGTGGCCCGCGTCCTTTGGGACATAGGCTTTGCCTTCGACCTTGATTTCTCCGCGGCCCTGCAGAGGAAACAAGCCGCACAGGCTTTCTGCCAATTCGGTTCGGCCCGCGCCCATCAGTCCGACAATGCCCAGTATTTCACCAGCATGGAGATCAAAGGAGATATTCTCCAGCACATGTTTGTCCGGATTTTGCGGAGAGGGAAGGATCCAGTTTCGGACAGATAATAATGGGACGGTTATAGGGATGGAGTCTGATCCCGCCGTTACAACAGTCCGTGTTGGGAACAATTCGTCTGCCGTGCGTCCCACCATCATGGAAATAACGCGATCCGGATTGAATTCGTTTCTTTCCAAAGTCCCTGCGCTTTCGCCGTTGCGTAGAACGGTGATGCGATCCGCTAGGCGGAATACTTCATCCAGTCGATGTGAGATGTACAACAGAGCGTATCCCTCATTTCGCAGACGGTGCAGTGTGGCTTCGAGCCGTTCCGCTTCGCGGGCGCTAAGCGCGGAGGTGGGCTCGTCCAGAATCAATACCTTGCTGCCACTACTTGTCTTGGAGCTCACCGACGGGTGTCGCAAAGCGCGTGCGATTTCCACCATTTGCCTGAGACCCACGGGCAAGGTTCCTGCACGGATATCCGGGTTGATGTCCATGAGGCCAAGGCGTTCGAGTTGTGCGGCTGCTTCGAGGCGCATACGCTTACGATCCAACAGGCCGAATCGCGATGGTTCCTCCCCGAGGCATACATTTTCAGCCACTGTGAGATCCTCGCACAAGGCCAGTTCCTGATGGATGACACGGATGCCAGATTGTAATGCGTCGGCAGGGCCGTTGAAACGGCACTCCGTACCTTGAACGGTTACCTTGCCTCCAAAGGCCCCATGAGGAATAATGCCACCGAGAATTTTGATCAGCGTGGATTTTCCGGCGCCATTCTCACCACAAAGAGCGTGAATCTCTCCGGATCGGAGATCGAAATCCACCCCTCCCAGCGCCTTGACGCCGGGATAGCTCATGGTAAGCCCTTGAGCTGTTAAAAGGGGTGTTCCATCGGTACGTTGCATGACCATCCTGAAATGGTGATATTTAAAAACAAAATCTGAGGTCTCTGATGAAAAGCAGTCTTGTGTTTTTAGCCCTTTGCTCATTTTGGGCGGCGCCAGTTTTTTCCCAGGACGACTATACAGCGCAGCCAAAAAGCGACAGCCTCAAACACGCCCTCGCCAATCCCGAGGCAGTGGTGAAGCTGACGCTAGATCCTTACAAGACGCAGGATCTGGACTTGGAGGACATGAAACACCTCCCGCGTCAAATCGGAAATTTTGTGAACCTGCGGGAGTTGCGCATTTCCTGCATGGAACAATTGGAAGAACTGCCCGTAGAGATCGGCCAGTTGAGAAATCTGGAAAAGCTGATCATCCAGAATGGCATCGATTGCACCATGAATATTTCCGTTCCCGAATCTATCGGGAATCTCCAGAATCTCACGGTGTTGAATCTTACGGCCTCTGTGTTCAGCCGGGAGGACGGTTACAGGGAACCCGGCAGCACGGTCAAGCGGTCCGCGAGAGTCAAAAAACTTCCCATGGCGCTCGGGAATCTGCAAAATCTGCAGGAACTTTATCTGTCCGAAAACCAGATCTCCGCCATCCCGCCGCAAATCGCCTCATTGCGAAATCTGAAGGTGCTGGCGCTAGATAACAACAATCTTCGTGTCATTCCCCTCTTTGTCGGCGGAATGCAAAGTCTGCAGAAGCTGTCCTTGTCCTTCAACCACCTGCACAGTTTACCGGAAAATCTTGGGGATCTTCAGAATCTCAAGGAGCTGAATCTCAGCTTCAACCGCCTTTTCACTTTGCCCCAAGGATTGTCAACCATCAAGGGGTTGCGGATCATCATGGGAAACAATGCGCTGTCCCTGCCGATGCAAAAGGCATACCGCAGCCAGTTTCCCTACGCGAAATTCGATTTCGCGAATCAGGAATCCGAGGGAGGGAACGAAGGGGGATGACCCCGTCAGTGTTTTGTGGAATCGCCCGTGCTTTTGAGTGAGTCGAGTGACGGGAAATTGAACGGCACAACCAAGGTGACCGTGCCGGGTTTTTCAACCGGCTTAAAGCGCCAATGCGATACCGTATCCAGCACTGCCGTGTCGAATTCCGGAACGCCGGTAGTGCTGGAGAGGATTTTGGGTTCCGTCACGACGCCGGAAGAGGCGATGCCAAGGCGCAACCGGACCATGCCGTGAAGGCCGGGATGGCTTTTCAAAAGGCTTCTGCGCAGACGGCTCAACGCAGGAGCATTTTCCGTAACCGTAGCATGTGTTGATTCCGCCGTGCGAACCGTATCCATTTTCATGATGGCGCTGGAATCCGCCAGGGCCGTTTTGGGATGGTTCGTGGGTGCTGCTCGATGAACAAGGGGATGTTTCGATGCCGAGTGGGCGAAATGAATTCCGAAAGCCAGCAGGAGCGCGAGAGGAATCACTCTCATTTCTTTACATCCTCTTCGGTGTGAAATCCATCCTTCACCACAGTCTCCATCAGATTTTCCTTCGTCACGGCCACTGGATCGAGGAACAGGGCGGGCACAGAATGCTCGCCATTCTGCAGTGTTTGTGTTCCTTGTGCATTCAGCGAATCGCCTTTCGCGGCATGAACCGCCAATTCCGCGGCAGCCTCGGCCAGCTTCTTGATGGGCTTATACACGGTCACTGTCTGAATGCCCTTCCAGATGTATTGGCAGGCGATGAGATCCGCATCCTGTCCCGAAACGGGAATCTTGCCGGCCATTCCCTTCGCCTCAAGTGCTGCGATGGCTCCTGATGCGGTGCCGTCGTTGCTGGCCACGATGGCGTCGATGTGGTTCTTCTGCAAAGCGTCGGCGGTGATGCGTAGGGCTTCGCTACGCAGCCACTTGTCGCAGGATTGTTCCGCGACCACCTTGATGTCACCCTTGTCGATCAGTGGCTGCAAAATCTTGAGATGTCCGGCGTGCACCATATCGGAATTCTTGTCTGCGGGATCGCCCTTTAGCACGAGGTAATTCCCTTTGGGAACCTTGGTGGCGATGGCCTGTGCCTGAATCTCCCCGACCTTTTCGTTGTCGAAGGAGAGATAGAGGTCCACCGGTGAATCGCCGATAAGGCGGTCATATGAAATCACTTTCACGCCCTTGGCATGTGCGTTCAACACGATGGGTCGCGCCGCATCGGCGTTCTTGGGAACCACGACGAGCACTTTCACACCCTTGGCCAGCAAGGCATCGCATTGCCGCAATTGCGCGTTCGGATCGCCCGAGGCGTCCTGCACGATGACTTCTGCGCCCAGGGATTCCGCCTTGGCAGTGAAGAAATCACGATCGCGCTGCCAGCGTTCTTCCTTGAGATCCGCGAGACTGAAGCCGATCAACGGTTTGGCCGGGGTTGTGGAGGATTCCTTCTTATTGCAGCCCAGCAAAGCGATGGAGGCAATGAGCAACGGGAGGCAATGTTTCATGGGGCACCTTTCGTTACGAACACGATGAGGGAAAATCTAAAACCACAGGCCGGGCAAGTACATTTGAAGTTCGATGATTTTCCTGAAAAACGAGGGACTCGTTGTCTCAATTCTCGACCCTGAAAAAAACCGCGATAAGCTAGGCAGCCGCTATTGCACGGGCGGCTACATCTGGCAAGTAGAGGAAGAAAAACTGGGGCCTCTGCTTTCGGGTCCCTTTTATCCCGGTCCCACCACGCCATTCGACGGACAGGGTGCACCGGAAGTCTTTGAGATTGCCTTGGGCGTGGATACCGCCGAAGTTGGCGACGAAGTCTGCGTACTGGGTGTGGGCTTGGTGAAGCGCACCAGCCCGGTTAAACCCTTCCATGTCCGGGATAACCCCACGGTTGCAAAATTCACGAACTGGAATGTGGAGGCAGAAGGCGCGGCAGTTTCCATGCAGACCTCCCAAACTTATCTGGACTATGGTGTGCATATCCTGCGTAAGGTGCGGTTGAAAGGCAGGGAATTGGAATCACGCACCGAAGTGGCCAATACGGGAGAGGCACGTATTCCGTTGCGGTGGTTCGCACATCCCTTTTTCCCACCCGTGGAAACGTTGTGCCGTTTCTCACTTGATTGCTCAGTGCCGTCTAACCCCGCCTTTGAACTCAATGCTGATGGATTCATACAACGGAAGGCAGGATACGATTGGAGCAAGGGATTTTTTCAGCCTCTGCAACTATCGTTCGGATATCCCTTGCGTATCGATCAGAATCATCCCTTGCTGGGGAGGGTGGAAGTCCATTGCGATTTTCCGCTGGCGTGGATGCCGGTATGGGGCAATGCCAACACTTTTTCTTTCGAACCTTATTTCCACACGGTGCTGGAACCCGGCATGTCGACCGCGTGGTCCATTCGCTATCAATTCTGACCATGGCGCTGGCGAAGGACACCGGGTTTCTGCTGCGCAAGATTCCCTTTTCCGAAACGAGTTTCATCCTCAAGGCGTTCACACGTGAGCACGGTTTGGTGTCACTGATGGCCAAGGGGGCGAAGCGTCCCAGTTCGCGCTACCGCGGCGTACTGGAGCCCATCCTGCACCTGCAATTCCTTTTTCCCGCTTTCTCGCGCAGCGAAATCCGCATTCTCGGCGAGGTAAGTCTGCTCAAAGATTTTCCCGGTTTGCGTGACAATCCGGTCAAACAGGGATTAGCGCGTGTGTTTGCGGAATTGCTGTTGCGGTATCCGCCCAGCGAATCAGATGCGGCGCAGTTTCATGATCTGCTCTTGCAGGCGCAGGAAACGTTGGAGAAATCTCCGCCGGATCGATCCGGGCTTCAGGCGCAACTGACCTTTTTCCTTTTGAGCTATTTCAATATCTCGGGATTCCAACCCCAATTCAAAACGTGTGTACGCTGTGGCGGGGTATTGTCAGGTGGGAACATTCCCTTCTTGATCGATCAGGGAGGCCCGCTGTGCGCGGGTTGCAATCGCGACGAAGCTTCCGTCTATTTCCTGCGTGAGAACATTGTTCGCTGGCTCGACGCCATCCAGACCGGAGGCGATACCCCGGAGTTGAGCCGAACCGATATGTGGCGTGCCGAGGAATTCCTGTTGCGGTATCTCGGCCGTCATGCTGGGGGTGAACGATCTCTGAAATCCTTATCCGTATGGCACGCGTTGATGGAAGGGGATTGATTGAGAACCCGCTTTGCCCCGACGCCCAGCGGTTATCTCCATATCGGCAATGCCTGGTCGTTTGTGCTGACGTGGCTGATGGCGCGTAGCCAGGGCGGCTTGATTCATCTCCGCATCGACGATCTCGACGTTGCGCGCTTTCGTGAAGAATATCTGGAAGACATCTTTGCATCCTTGCAATGGCTGGGACTGGATTGGGACAGTGGCCCGCGCAATACCAAGGAGTTTCAAGCCTCTTTTTCGCAAAGAAACCGGATGCCCGAATATGAACACGCTCTTGCCGCTTTGAAAGGGCAAGTCTATGGCTGCGAATGCAGCCGGGAGCAAGCCAAGAAAGATTCAGAAGTCGCAGACAATCCGTCGGTGTATGCCGGGACCTGCCGGAACAAGGGATTAGGGTTCGAAGAAGGGAAACGGGCGTTGCGCTACCGTGTTTCTCCAGAACCTGTGGTGCCCCATGACGAATCTGGAAAACCGTTTGAATTGCATCCCTCACAAGACATGGGGGATTTCGTGGTTCAACAGAGAAATGGCGATCCCGGTTATCAGTTGGCCTCGGTCGTGGATGACGAATCGCTGTCCATCGACTTTGTAGTGCGGGGACAGGATCTTCTGCCGTCAACCGGTGCGCAAGTGTCGCTGGCGATTTCATTGGGACTCGAGCATTTTCCCAAAGCCCGGTTCTGGCATCACGCCTTGATTCTGGATGACGCTGGAGAGAAGCTTTCGAAATCCGCAGGAGCGGAATCACTGCAGGCTTTGCGTGGCAAATTTTCCGATCCCGCACCCGTCTTTCGTTTTTTCGCCCGGCATATGGGACTTGAACCTTCAGGAATAAAATCGGCACATGATTTATTGGATGGGTTTCGGGTCGAAAAGGTTGCTACCATGCCGTTGAGGCTTTCAGAGTTTTGGCGCGAAGCCGGGGAGTGACACGTGTTGTCTGCAGCTGACATTGCAAAACGGAAAGAACCCTTGGTAGTGGCTACGGCGTACGACTTTCCCTTTGCTCGAATTTTGGAAGCCGCCGGAATGGACATCGTGCTGGTTGGCGATTCACTGGCCAATGTGGTGTTGGGCCTGAAGTCTACACGTGAAATCGGCATCGTGGAAATGTCCGTGTTTGTGGCGGCGGTGGTTCGGGGTGCTCCGAATACCCATGTCACCGCAGACATGCCGTTTGGTTCCGATGCCACGCCTGAACTGGCCGTAGCCAATGGGCGTAAATTCATGGAGTTGGGCGCTTCCTCTGTGAAAGTCGAAGGCGTAAAGCTCGATGCGATTCGCGTCTTGGTACATGCCGGGATTCCTGTGATGGGTCATCTCGGTGTACTCCCACAAACCGCGACTTCGTTCCGCGCGGTGGGGAAGTCGGATGAGTGTCGCGCGCAATTGGTGAAAGACGCTCTGGCAATACAAGAAGCCGGAGTATTCTCCTTTGTGCTGGAGAACGTGGATGCTGATGTCGCGGGGGAAATCACACGCTCGGCTTCTGTGCCCACCATCGGTATCGGTTCCGGTAAAGGAACTACCGGGCAAGTGCAGGTGCTGCATGATGTACTGGGGATTACGGAGAATCCACCGCCCTTCGCTCGAGCCTTCACGGATCTCCGATCAGAATCCCTGCGCGCCGTCAAGGCATACGTCGATTCGGTACGCGGAGGATTAGATTTGAGATGATGGAAACCCCTGATACCGAATTGCGCCCCGAACCCGGATTGGAGATCGTCCAGAACCGCGAGTTCATCGCGGAGAATATCGCCATCTCCGGCCGGCACTTTGTCCGCTGCTCGTTCAACTTCTGCAACTTGATCTATTCCGGCGGTCCGGTCGGCCTCGTGGAATGCGGCGGAGGCAACAACCGACTCGTGGAAGTCGGCCCGATGCTCGAAGCTTTGCGCGGCAATGCCGCCGAGGAAATCCGCGAGAAGATGGTGCGCTACTGGACCGACGTGCGCAAGGGCCTCAACCTCGAAGTTCCTGCGGAGTAAACGCAATGCCCGGCAGAGCGCAGGCCGTAGCGAACGGCGAGGAACTCAAGCACGCCGTGATGGAATCCGCCGCAGCGCTTGGTCTCAAGGTCGAATCTGAAGTCAAGGTGGGTCGCAGGATCTGGGGCACCAAACGCTACATCGACGTGGTGTTGACGGATCCACACTCCAAACTCAAGCTCGGTGTCGAATGCAAATATCAAGGCACGGGGGGCACGGCCGAAGAGAAGATCCCCGCCACCATTCAGGATATCAAGGCGTGGCCCATCCGCGGCATAGTAGTGATGGATGGCCCGGGATTCTCCGAGAACATGAAAGGCTACCTGATTTCAACCGGCATGGCCGTTGAATACGAAGACCTCGACGACTGGTTGCGGCTTTATTTCGCGTTGTAGGCCAGACGCAGGTAACGTCCGGCTTCCGCGCCGATCCCGGCGGTGACGCCTCCCAAGGCCGTTGAGATCAGCACCAACCACCAGCCGCTGGGCAGACTGAATAATTCCGCGATGCGTCCGCCCAGCAACCCGTGATTTCCGATCTGATAGAACGCGGCAACGCCACCCCACGCAAGCGCAGCGCCGCACGAGGTTGCGGAGAATAGCACGGAACGGGGTTCGGGCTTCCAGAGTCCCAACGCGAGCCCCACGATGGCGGGCCACCACCACGGCGATGCGAAACCTCCCAGAAGTGAAGCGATGAACGCAAGCAGGAACAGGATCATTTCGAACCTTTCAAAGTCAATGTGTAGGCGATGGAATCCGGCTGCTCGTCCGGACGCATCAAGAACAGCAGACGATAAGGTTTGCCCGTCAGCCAGTTGGTCACGAAGGCGTCATAATCCGGTGAACCGGGATTACCGCTTTGCCCACCGGGATATCCGCCCGATGCCACAGGAGTTTTTCCGAGCTCCACGGCCATGCGCCACGACGGTCCATGTGAACCGCGCTGTGCGTTCAGACATTCCGCGCAACCATCTCCCGAAAGTTTTCCCGTTCCCAACGGAGCCAGACGCAGGAGATGGGGGATGGACAGGGGATGAACCTGATTCCATGCAGTGAAACTACCGTTCCCAGTTTGCAGGGAGGATTGCACCGCCTCCTCCAGTGCACCGCGCACCAAATCGCACGCTTTCTCCCGACGTGGAGTGCGGATGTCGTCGAACCAGTCCGAATTTGGATTGGAAGCCAACAGTGCGCGGGTCACAGGGTGTGACGGCCAGGCATAGTGCAAGGTGTCGCCTTCGAAATCATCGTCCCAGACTTTTGTGTAAAACCTTTTCCACCATAAATCAAAAAGAGCGGGTTCCGCCTCGGTGGCATGGTAGCGACCATCCCAGTGGCGCAACAGCTTTACGGCTTCTTGAGCGTTGGGTGACATCGAAACAGAATCCATGCAACCCAGTAGAAGAGGCAGGCTTTGTTCGGCGCGCAAGCTCTGGTTGTTTAACATCACCTCCCACGCCGAAGAAATGTCAGCCCCGTTCGTCGCCTCCATCAACCGATGCAATCGCCCCGCGCGTTCCGAGGGATAGAATCCCGAGCCCAGATAATACGGGTATGAGGAGTCAGTGACCTCCTGATTGGCGGAGGACAGCCATCCTCGTGCCGGATTATATGCCGAAGGCAGCAAAGAGTCCGGGATGTATGTACTCCAATCGAAGTCCGAATCATTCTCGCGCAACACGGTGCGGCCTTGTCCGAAACGCTTGACAGGAATCCGTCCCTGATGCGTCAGTGCGATGTCTCCCGAATCAATAAAGACGAAGTTTTGCGAGGGGCAATGCAAGGATCGTATCGCGGTACGGAAATCCCCGTAATCCTTGGCGGACAACATACGGAGAAAGGCTCCGATTTCGTTGGACGGTTGGAGCGCGATCCATTGTACTGCGTGCAAGGCCGGAACATTCGCATCCAGAGATTGCTCTCCGCTTTTCACGGGCACCGGGCCGAGATGTGTCCACAGTTGTGTGTCGATCACAGTCTTGCCACCGCGCATGGAAATCGTATCGAGTACAAACTTGGTTTCGCGCCACCGCCCGTTCCACCAGTAATGCGTCAGGCTGTCGTTCTGGAAGCGAAGCTTGTATACGTCAAAGACGTCGTCCATGCCATTGGTCACACCCCATGCCGCGTGCGAATTGAACCCTATGACGATTCCGGGTAGCCCCGGAACGCTGACGCCATATCCATTGATCGCTCCGCCTTGCAGTTGAACTTCATACCAGATGGAAGGCAAAGAAAGATCGAGGTGAGGATCGTTGCCGAGAATGGGATGACCAGAAGCCGTCCGGGTTCCCGCGATGGCAAAATTATCCGACCCAGAACCCGGTTGCGGTGGGGGAAATGGGGAGATCCCCCCAGCCCCCGGAGGAGGGTGAGACGCAGAATAATCGTTCGTTGTTCGTAGGGGCGGATCGCTATCCGCCCTGACAGAGAGAGGCCCACTGGTGGCTGTGTCAAAAGGAGCACGAACCGAAAAAATTTCGGACGGCAAGATGGGCTCTGCGCCGGGATTGCGGAGTGGGAACAGTTCGGAGAAAAATTCCGAGCCGAATTTTTCCAGCGTACGAGTCAAGGCAACGTCATCCGTTCCCTTGGACAAGGTCCATTGCAGGTTCTTGAGCAACGCCACGCTCTTGAGCGGCGTCCAAGGCTCGGGTGCATAGTCGAGCAGTTTGAATTCGAGCGGGTAGTCGGCGCGCTTTAACGTCGCAATCCATGCGTTAACACCCGCGGCATAAGCCATGAGCGCAACGTTCGTCAGCGAATCCTTCTGCATTTCCTCGAGATCGGCTTGGGCCGACGAAGCCATGCCCAAACGTCGTCGCGACAGATCGAAGCGCAGCAGATCACTTCCCATCACCTCGGACAAGCGGCCCAAACCGGCGCGGCTCTGAATGTCCATCTGCCAGAGGCGATCGCGAGCCGTGGCGTAACCCTGCGCGAAGAACATTCCCTGCAAATCGTCACTGAACACATGAGGCACGCCGCGGTGATCATATTTCAAGGAGACGGAATTCAGTAATCCGCTCGCCGAAACGTCATGTCCCTTCGGCGAACGGATTTCCGCATTACGCCAGAACCCCTGGAACGGACTGAAGAATTTTCCCGGCGGCGGTACCGGACCGAGTTTGTGCCCCAGCAATCCAATCCAGAGCCAAAGCAGGGCGAGACGCCACGCGGCCCCGATTGCCATGCGCACCGGTTGCGTCACGCCGCCACCAGTTTGCGCAAGGCGAGCACTGTTCCGAAGTGCTGGGCCTCGTGCCAGGCCACGAAGGAAATGGCGTCGGAGATGCTTGCCAGCCTCACTCCGGCGGAGGTTTCATACGGCGTGTAGGTGGTGAAGATGTTCTTGTGCAAGTCCTCGCGCAGCATCTTCGGGGTTTCCATCATCCACGTTTCGATGTCCTCCGGGTCCATGGTTCCGGTCCATTCGCCGGGATGGGTCCCTTTGCGGAAAGGCGCAAGGAAGTAAGAGGGGACGCGCAACGGCAATCCGCTTTTCTCATAGCAGAGGATTTGCTGCGTGGTCACCACGTGGCCGAGGTTCCACAACAGATTGTTACGGAAACTTGTCGGGACACGCATCATTTGCTCGAGGGACAATCCGTCGATCGTCTCGAGCATGCGGTTGCGTCCTTTTTCAATCAAAGAGATTGCAAAGTCCACGGTCGGGGTGAGTAGAGGGCAGGGGACATCCATGCCTAAAAGTTCAAAAGGCGGGGGAGAATGGTCAAAAACGGAGTGCTTACGAGTGAGTAAAAATGGTGGAGATAAGGAGAGTCGAACTCCTGACCTTCTCATTGCGAACGAGACGCTCTACCAACTGAGCTATATCCCCACGAGGAAGCGCAATAGGAGCTTTTTTCCCGGAAATTGCCAAGCTCATCGGTGCATTTTTCCGCGCGCGCCGGAGTATATTTTCCACAAAAGGCAACCAGGGGAGGCGCATGTGCGCCTGAGATTCCCGGAAACGGGAAAAACCCTTGCACCTGAACCGGGTCATGCCGGCGTAGGAAGGTTGATGAAGTCTCCTGCCGCGCCCTGCCCGAAGGAGACTTTATGATTCGTCCGCAGAACATTCCCACTTCCGTCACCCGCGATCCGTTTCCCAATTCGAAGAAGGTGTATCGCGGCGGCGAACTGCATCCTTCCGTGCGCGTGGCCATGCGCGAGATTTCCCTGAGCCCGACCAAGGTTCATGTTGCAACGGGATCGCAGTCGGCGGAGAGCCGGCCCAACGCTCCAGTGACCGTGTACGACACGTCCGGTCCATTCACGGATCCCTCGGTGGATATTGATGTGCGTGTGGGGCTGCCGCCGCTGCGCCGCCAGTGGATTCTCGATCGCAACGATGTCGAAGAGCTTCCCGCGCAATCTTCGGCCTACGGCCTCGATCGCCTGGCTGATACACGGCTCGATACTGTGCGCTTCCCCAATCTCCGCAAGCCCCTGCGCGCCAAGGGCGGAGCATGTGTGACACAACTCGAGTATGCCCGCCGCGGCATCATCACGCCGGAGATGGAATACATTGCCATCCGCGAGAATCTGCGCGCGGAAATCCGCGAAGAGGATTTGGCGAAGCAACATTCCGGACAGGGCTTTGGCGCGAAGATCCCGCAGCTCATCACGCCCGAGTTCGTGCGCTCTGAAGTTGCTTTGGGCCGCGCTATCATTCCGGCCAACATCAACCACCCCGAACTGGAGCCGATGATCATCGGCCGCAACTTTCTCGTCAAGATCAACGCCAACATCGGCAACTCCGCCATCGCCTCGTCCATCGAAGAGGAAGTGGAGAAGATGGTGTGGGCCACGCGCTGGGGCGCAGACACGGTGATGGATCTTTCCACAGGCAAGAACATTCATGAGACGCGCGAATGGATCCTGCGCAACTCCCCGGTGCCCATCGGCACGGTTCCTATTTACCAGGCGTTGGAAAAAGTCGGCGGCAAGGCCGAGGAACTGACGTGGGAAATCTACCGCGACACACTCATTGAGCAGGCCGAGCAGGGCGTGGATTACTTCACCGTGCATGCGGGCGTGCTGTTGCGCTTCATCCCCATGACTGCGAAACGCATGACCGGCATTGTGTCGCGAGGCGGTTCCATCATGGCCAAGTGGTGCCTCGCACATCACAAGGAAAACTTCCTTTATACGCACTGGCGCGAGATCTGCGAAATCATGCGCGCCTATGACGTGTCGTTCTCCATCGGCGACGGACTGCGTCCCGGTTCCATCTACGACGCCAACGACGAGGCCCAGTTCGCGGAGCTGAAGGCGCAGGGCGATCTCACCAAGACGGCGTGGGACTTCGGCGTGCAGGTGATGAACGAAGGGCCGGGTCACGTGCCGATACACATGATCGAGGAGAACATGAAGAAGCAGCTGGAATGGTGTCACGAGGCGCCGTTCTATACGCTGGGTCCGCTTACCACCGACATCGCACCGGGCTACGATCACATCACGTCGGGAATCGGCGCGGCCATAATCGGCTGGTACGGTTGCGCGATGCTGTGCTATGTGACCCCGAAGGAACATCTCGGACTTCCGGATCGCGATGACGTGAAGGCCGGGGTGATCACCTACAAGCTGGCGGCGCACGCTGCCGACTTGGCTAAAGGTCACCCTGCCGCACAATATCGCGATAATGCTTTATCTCGTGCCCGATTCGAATTCCGCTGGCAGGATCAATTCAATCTTTCGCTCGATCCCGACACGGCGAAAAGCTTTCATGACGAAACTCTTCCGGCGGACGGGGCGAAGCTGGCGCACTTCTGCTCGATGTGCGGTCCGCACTTCTGTTCGATGAAGATTACGGAGGATGTGAGGGCATATGCCGAGAAGCAGGGGATGGACGAATCCGCTGCGCTGGAGAAGGGGATGGAGGAGAAGTCGAAGGAGTTTGTCGAAGCGGGGGCGGAGATTTATCGAGAAGGATGATTTGATTTCAGCGAAGAATGCTTTGGTGCAAACTCTATCTACAGAGGTTCCTGCTATGAGAGTTCTTTTTACAGTCTTACTTCTAATCGGTTTTTTAGAAGGCGGCCAAAAATCGAAAGTTATTTCTGACGTTACTCCCCAAGCAAAATCCGCTAACGATTGTGTTAAGGGAATACGTGATTTCAATGTTTATGTTGATATTAACTCCAGCCTTGCTGATACGACCTCTCTACATACAAAACTCGAATTGAAATTGAGGCAAAACGGAATCGGAATAAGTTCCGATGCGTCAGCATTGTTGACTTACACTTGTGTCGCTCTTGACGGAGAGCGCAGGACGACAATTGCTTACACTTGTAAGTTGGCTGTACTTCAAGCGGTCGATCGTGTTTATCCAACCAAGTTGCGTGTGGTGGCCGAGACTTGGACTAGTACGCCATTTGCAGCCACTGTTGGTGTTGACAAATTTAAAGAATCTATGGAGTCCAGTTTGGACGATCTGTCGAACGAGTTTCTTAATGCGTGGTACTCTGTAAACCCGAAAGAATAGTGAGTCGTTCAAAATATCCTATGTCATTGAAAATTCTACACGCAAGATTTTTTTTGGGTTTTGTGTTTTTCGAAGCGGGGGTAGAGATTTACTGGGAAAGGTGAGATTGTATGAGCATCGAAAATCAAATCAAAGTTGTCTCGTTTGCTTTTCTGACAACGTTTCTTTGTTGTTGCGGCGGTGGAGGCTCAAAATCTTCCAATTCTAAAACTTCTTCGATTAGAAGTAGAGCGGATTGTGTCGAACCAGATAACCCCTATGATGACGATGGCGGACATGATGCTGGATTTAAATGGGCAGAAAAAAACGGTGGCGATTGCGATGGAAATTCAGAATCTTTTAACGAGGGTTGCCAGGAATATCATAAGCAGTTAAACGAGTATAACGAATGTATCGAAGGCAACAATAAATGAGCGTCCACATGGGAACTATGTGGTGGTCATTTTTCCAGTTTCAAGTCATATGTTTTGTTTAAATAGTTTCTCATCGCGTCCATGACACCGTGAACAAGCGCTTGAATTTTTAGGAGGTCTCGATTTCCGGCATTTTTCAAATCGTCATCAGTCATGTTTGGGGTTTTATGGCTGACAACGAGGAGGTTCAGCGCTCCAAAAGCTTCATAAGAAGAGTTGTCAAGTAAGAATCTATTCCTGTCGAACAAGCCCACGGTATTGCTCAACCACTTTTGTCGATCTTGTAGGCTTCGATAAGCCCTCGGATAGAACAGTCGATCGCCTTGTTGAGTAGTGGATGTTTGGCCACTAGACATGTCAGCGAGAGCTTCAAAAGCTTCTGTGTAGATGTCAAGTCTGCGCTTCAATAATTCCCTTCTGATTTCCGATTTTTCCTGTCTATTAAGTTGGCTTCTGTTTTGAAACCAGCTTCCAAGAAAACCAATTATGATTCCGCCCAACGCTGTTAATAAACTGGAATTCAATACTTGCCTCAAAATACTTGTTTCTGGTTTTTCAATTATTTGAACTCGTAAGCTGTCGAGTATATGGGTAAGAATGTTCAATGAATCATGCATATCTTTCCTTTCTGTTCCTAAAAACTGCAAGCTACTTATGCGCCGCAGCGTACCGATCCACCAGATTCCGGATCATCCGCTGATACGGCACTTTCATCTTCTTCCCCTGCGCCTTGAAAAAAGCCACTGCATCCTCTCCCAAAGTCAGCGTAACCTTCACCGTCGGCTTCTTGGCCGCCAGTGCGCTCGGGCTGAATTGGGGGAATTTTGCATGGAATTCTTCAGTGATGTCAACCGCTCGTTCCATGGATTTCTGAATTTCCCGCGGAGCGTCCGTGTAACGAATTTTTTTCTTCATAACATTGTCCTTATCTCAATAATCCTCGACGAAAATCTTAACTCTTCGTTTCCCTGAATATGATTCCCAGGGCGAACAGAAATGCCACCATCGCCGTGATCATCACCATCGCCAGCGCCGTCCCATAAAGCGGAAACGACGGCCGCAGCGGTTTCCCCACGGCATTGGCTACAAGCAACAGAGCAGCCAGCCATTGGAACGCCAACGGGATGCGGATCCCGAAGGGCATCGGCATGCCGGTCACGATGCGGCGGCGGCGGGGAAGGGTGGCGACAAACAGAAAAAGCGGAATGGCGATCAAGATGCTGGAGATTCGCCACGCCGTTTCCGGCGAAACCGGATACGCCTGCGCCGCCTGCGGGATGATGGAGCCGATCGCCACGATGAACCCAGTCTGGATGAACGTCAGCACGAAGTAATTGTCGTACTTCGACATCGGCCCGCCCACGGTCTGCCGGAAGAAGATGAGCAACGCCGAGAAGCCCACGAAGGTGATGGACAGTGTGGCGAGGCTGTTCAAGTACGCGGTTCCTTGGAGTTCCATATGTTCCCTTATTTCACCTGAAACATCACACCGCAGCGTTCGCAGCGCACCTGCCGCGTCTTCCAGTCCATCAGCGTAAACCCCGTCGAAACGTCGCTTAGTGTGATTTCCTTGCCCACGTGTCCCACGGGATTGGAAAGTTCCTCCCAAGTCACCACGCCGACGTGGCCGTTCGGGCATTCAATCCCCAGATCGAATTTATCCGTTTTCATCGGCGCACCTCCGGAGCGGACGGGTGGAACCTTGGCTGGAACAGGCGATGACCGGTCATAATGTAATTGCGGAGCAAGCTATGTTTTTAAGACCCAAAAAGGTCACCCCAAAGGAGCACCTCATGAACGCTGCGTTGTGGATTGTACAAATCGTCCTGGCCGCCCTTTACCTCATGGCGGGAGGGTACAAGCTCTTCGGGCCAGGTGTCGGGCTGGAAGCCACCATGCCGGGAATGTCCCTCGGATTGATTCGCCTAATTGGCATCATTGAAGGATTGGCAGCGCTGGGCCTTTTACTCCCAATGGTCGCCCGCAATCGCATGAAGATTGCCATGTGGGCCGCCGTGGTGCTGGCCATCGAGGCAGTGCTCTTTGTGTTCTACCACCTCAAGCACGGCGCCAACGGGCCTGCCGTGGCCACCTTGCTGCTGGGTTTGGTCGCTGTGTTCGTGGCGTCGAAGCGGCGTGGATAAATGACCCGTCTCTCCGTCAACATCAACAAGATTGCCTTGCTGCGCAATGCACGGGGACGGAATTTTCCGGACGTGCGAGCGTTCGCGGAGCGCTGCCTCGCGTTCGGCGCGCAGGGCATCACCTTGCACCCGCGTCCGGATCAGCGGCATGCCCGCTATGATGATGTGGCTGTGCTCAAGAGTCTGTGCGTGGAACGCAGTGCGGAGTTGAACGTCGAGGGATATCCATCATCGGAATTCATGGCCGAGGTGCTGGAGCAGAGGCCGCACCAATGCACCTTGGTTCCGGATGCGCCAGGTCAGATCACCTCTGATCACGGTTGGAATCTTCGCGCCGAAGAGGCGTTGTTGAGGGCGACGTGTGAAAAATTGCGTGAAGCGGGGGTTCGCGTCAGCCTGTTCGTGGATTACGACAATGTTGACATCGCCCGGGCGCGGGAGTTCGGCGCGGATCGGGTTGAGTTGTACACCGAGCCGTACGCCGAGGCGCATGATTCCGGAAACAATGCGACAATGATCGAAAAGTTTCGAGAGGCAGCAGGGCGGGCCACGAAAGCCGGGTTGGGTGTGAACGCCGGGCACGATCTCAATCTTCGCAATCTTGCGGATTTGCTAAGTGCAATTCCAGCGATCGAAGAAGTTTCCATCGGCCATGCCTTGATCGTGGAGAGTTTGGAATTTGGTTTGGAAGAAGTGATTTGGCGCTATCTCGGAGAAATCAAACGCGCCGCACAATGAAGGTTCCGTCATGACTCTTTCCCGCATGCTCCTCTTCCTGGCGGTCTTCTCCTCCATCGTCCTGTCGATCCACTGTTACGTGTGGACCAAGGTGGTGCGTAATGCTGCGTGGCCCGCGCCGTGGGGAAAGGTGCTGACCATCGCCATCTTCGCGTTGGCCGCGTTGGTTCCGTTGGTGTTTCTCACGTTGCGATCCACGCCGCGTTCGTTCAACAGTCCCTTGTCGTGGCTGGTGTACATTTGGCTGGGATTCCTGTTTTATCTCTTCGTTTTTTCCCTTCTCAGCGACATCGGCCGCTTGGTGGCCACCGTCACCCGGATGATGCCGGAGGATCCGGAGCGTCGGAAGTTTTTGTTCCGGGGAATCGCCACGGGTGTCGGCGTGGCTGCTGGCGCAGTGGGGGTGACGGGATTATTCAATGTGGCGCGCGGGTTCAAAGTGCAGAACATTAAAGTGTCACTCGCGAAACTTCCACCGTCCGCGTCCGGCTATCGCATCGCGCAACTCACGGACATCCATGTCGGGCCGACCATCGGGCGTGATTTTGTGGAACGCATGGTCAACCGGACAAATGCCTTGAATCCCGACCTCATCGCCATCACGGGTGATTTGGTGGATGGATCGGTCGAACATTTGGCGTCGCTTGTCGAACCCCTGCGCGATCTGAAAGCCAAAGACGGCGTCTATTTCATCACCGGCAACCATGAGTATTACTCCGGTGCGGATGAATGGATCGAATACGTGCGGTCACTCGGTATTCGCGTCTTGCGCAATGAGCGCGTGGATGTGCGCGGGCTGTTCGATTTGGCGGGCGTGGACGACATCAGCGCCAAGGGCATGCTGCCCGGACACGGACAAGATCTTCCCAAGGCCGTGAAAGGCCGGGACGTTTCAAAAGCGTTGGTGCTCTTGGCACACCAACCCAAGACGATTCATGAGGCAGTGAAGGTGGGGGTGGATTTACAACTCTCCGGCCACGTACACGGCGGGCAGATGATGCCCTTCAACTGGCTGGCGCACATTGAGCAACCGTACATCTCCGGGTTGCATCAACATGAGCAGACATGGATTTATGTCAGCCCCGGGACCGGTTATTGGGGGCCGCCCATGCGGGTCGGCACGCGCGCGGAGATTACCCAGATCGAATTGATCACGGGGTGAGCTTTTCGTTTAATTCACAGCGATATCGAACTGGCCGTAGTAGGTGCTGGTGTTTGGATAGGCCGTGACGTTGATTAGCTTCAAGGTGTCCACCTTGAAAAACACCTTGTATTGCACCGCTGTGTCGTTGAAGATGTAGGCGGAGGAATAGGCGGCGGGAGCTGTGGTGCTCACGCCGGGGCCGAGGGTCTTTCCGGAAAATTTCAATTCCGTCGGTGACGCGATGAAGCAAACCACCTGGAGATTCTGGAACGGGCTGCCGGCGGCGCCGCCGCTACCGTAAAAAGTCAGTTCAGTTCCGGTCGTGGCGCAGTCACCCGTGCCGGATGGGCTTGTACTCTTGTCGCATCCCACGATTGCGAGAGTCATGATTAATATGAGGATGGAAAATGATTTGCGCATGGCAGGTCTCTAAGCAGTGTGATGTAAAAAACTTGGAAAAACGGGAACGTTTCGTCAATCTCAGTAGTTGTTCTGCTCCGGCCACACGGCTTCGTAATCCAGCGCGATCCAGTTTTTCATGTCATCGGCATACACGTGAACCTTCTTTGTCGGAACTTTTATGCCCGCGCTGTCGCGTTCCAATATACCGCTTACATGAGTCCACGCAAGAATCCCGCCTTCGAGATTGCGGACGGGAATATCGCGGACTTCGAGTTGCTGCGCGTATAACCCGCTGCGGTGGCCGATGGTACAATAGGCCACGACGTTTTTTCCTTTGGGAAATCCTGACTTGAATTTTTGCGAGAATTCGTAAGGCGTCAATGCATGCGGCAGCATGGACACCATCTGCTCATTGGGCTGACGCACATCCACAAGCACCAGATCTGTGTCGTTGATGTGGACTTTCAGGCTGTCCGCCCGGATGGTCGGGACGTGAATCCCTTCCGTGGCCTTGAGGTATTCTTCCCGCACTTTCGCCGCCCGTTTCTCGGCGCGCGATGGGGCTTGGGCAAACACAGAGGTTGCGATGAGCGCAAAGATGAAGAATAGAGGCATGGGGATAAGATAAACGGCTTGCTTCGACTTCGCTCAGCCTGCGGAAAAATTGTTTTCGGTCGTTGAGAGAAGTCGAAACGACCGGTTAGACCTTGTTATCCTTCCTGCCGTGAAATCCCGCAAGGAAAATCCCCGCGACCTGTTCGCCGCCGCTACGGAGAAAAATTCGAAGCAACCGCTGGCCGACCGCATGCGTCCACGCACCCTCGACGAGTTCGTGGGACAGGAGCATATTCTCGGCCCGGGACGTTTGTTGCGCCGCGCCATTCAGGCCGACCGCCTCACCTCTGTGATTTTTTCCGGCCCACCTGGTACCGGGAAGACCACCTTGGCGCGCATCGTCGCCAACACCACGCAATCGCAGTTTCTCGCCATCAATGCCGTGCTGGCGGGCGTCAAGGACATCCGCGAAGCCATCGAATCCGCCGCCGAAGCACGCAAATTACACGGTCAGGGAACCTTGCTGTTCATCGACGAGGTACACCGTTTCAACAAGGCGCAGCAGGATGCCTTGTTGCCGCACGTGGAGAACGGTACGCTCATTTTAATCGGGGCTACCACGGAGAATCCGTTCTTCGAAGTCAACAAGGCCTTGGTATCGCGTTCCCGAATTTTCCAGCTGCATTCGCTGGAAGATCGCCACGTCCGTCAGGCGTTGGAGAACGCCTTGCATGATGCGGAACGTGGCTATGGGACACTAAAGGTCGTCGAAGAGGATGGCGCACTCGATCATATCGTGCGCATGGCATCGGGCGATGCACGTAGCGCCTTGAACGCTCTGGAGTTGGCCGTCGAAACCACGCAACCGGACAAGGATGGCGTGGTTCGCATCACTTTGGGCGTGGCGGAGGAGAGCATCCAACGCAAGGCCGTGCTGTATGACAAGGAAGGGGATGCACACTACGACACCATCTCTGCCTTCATTAAATCCGTGCGGGGCTCCGATCCAGATGCGGCGTTGTATTGGATGGCCAAGATGGTGGAAGCGGGTGAGGATCCGCGCTTCATCTTCCGCCGCATGATCATTCTAGCCGCAGAGGATGTGGGCTTGGCGGATCCCAAGGCGCTGAACGTGGTGATGTCTGCCGCTGCCGCGTTCGATTACGTAGGCTTGCCGGAAGGGCAGTTTCATCTTTCCGAAGCGTGCCTTTATCTGGCCACGGCACCCAAGAGCAACAGCACCATGTCCTACTTCGACGCACTCTCTGTGGTACGCAAGGAGCGGGTAGGGGAGGTTCCCGACGCGCTGAAAGATGCCAGCCGCGATGCCGACCTGGGACACGGACAGGGGTATCTCTATCCGCACGCTTACCGCGATCATTGGGTGGAACAGCAATATCTTCCCTCGACTTTGCGCGGTCGCGTGTTTTATGATCCCGGACGTCTGGGCCATGAATCCGGTTTGCGCGAAGAGACGTTGCGACGTCGCGAGGCGCAAATTGCGGCATCGGATGAAAACGATTCCGCACCGACAGCCAAGGCTTCCGTCCGTTCAAGTTGGCTGGATCGCGCAGCGGGCGTGGGTAGCGACGCATTGCGTCTATTGCGCGATGACCTCTGCGAGGCCGCGGGTTTGCGCCGTGAGAGTCAGGTGTTGGATCTCGGCGGCCACCACGGATTCCTGGCGTGGGAAGCCTTGCGTCGTTGTGTCGAAGGTGGTGTGTGGCATCGCTGCGACAGCGTGGAGGAAGAAAAAGAACTTTCGGCCTGGATGGAACGCGCCGGGCCGCTGAATCTTCCCCGTCTTTGGGTGGCACCGCTGACGTCGCTTGCGGAAGCTGCAAGAATGTTGACGGAAAAGCCGCGCTTCGATGTCGTTTTAGGATTGCAAACCTTGCCGTCGAGTGTGGAGTGGATGGAGGCGCTTCGACAAATGGTCGCGCCTTCCGCGCGGTGGGTTCTTGCGTTCCGGGGAGACTCGGGTACGCCGCCTTGGAAAGAATGGCTTCGCGATGCTCCGACACCGTTACGGGACAAGGTATTGTCGATTCCGAATGCAAAGCCTTTGCCTTCCGAGGCCATGAAGTTGGAAGAAGCGTTGAAAAAAGAGGGTTGGAAAACGCAGGTGACGAGTCGCGCATATCCTGATCGCCGTCGATTAGCGCCGGCCCAAGCGCGCGAATGGTTGAATCGTGCCGCGGAACGTCCCCAAGGACATTTTACCATCGTACGTACTGCATTGAATCCCGACGAGTGGGAAGCGCTGCTGGCAGTGATGTCAGCCTATTTCTCTCGCGAACCACGTGATTTCCCCGCAGTGTACGATGTACTGACGGCGGAGTATCCGTCCTGAACCTTACTCTTCCGTAGAATCTTCCTTCAGCGAATCTTCATTGTCTGCGCGGCGTTTCCACATTTTGGTGCGAAGCGCATCGCGGATATGCCATTCGTACAGATGGATGTTGGACGTGCTCATGTCTGAATCGCGGAGCAAAGACAAGGCTGAATCACGCAGCGTCTTGAGGTTTCGAATGTTTTTTTTGGAGGCTTCCGAGGTGTCGAGTGAAATGTGTCTTCGGATGCGCAACGCTTCGATGAAGACTGGATAGAAGGCATACTCGCGCAAATCGAAGGAAGTATCCGGGGTATAAGCGGGTGACGGATGCGGTTCGAGCAAGGTGTATTGATGCTTGATCAGGTTGAGATATCGCCGACCCGCAAAATCCACCGGATCTGCCGCGCGGATCTGCCGTTCCAGCCGCCGCTTTTCACGGGGGACATAGAAGCTGTCCGGGTAAAAAGAGAGCGCCTCCTCTTCGCGGAGAAAGGGATAGTAGGGTGATTCTGGAAACGCCTTGATCAGGCTGCGAAAGATCTGGCGTTTCTCCCGGCGCAATTCATCTTCGTAAGGGGAGAGGAATTGGATGAGGAAAAACTGGCTGGCCACGGACGTGTATTGACCGCGGTAGGCTGCGCGGCGCAGGTGATGCAAACCTTCCAGCATGTCGGCGCTGCGGCCCATCACTTTCAAGGTGGCGCGCGCCACCAGCGGCGCGTTGGCGGCCGTGCAGTGGAAAATGCCCAGTCCCATCCACGCGTCGGCGACGCTGCTATCCGCCTCCAATCCCTTCTCCAGCAACTTGAGCGCATGCAAACCGTCCGTCAATGCCTTGGGGGGATTTGAAGAAATCTTGAGCGTGGCCATGAAGCCTTGTATTCCGCCTTCGATCAACAGGCACGTCGGTGTTTCACCCAAATCCCTGCACGATTGTAATCCATCGTCCGCGGCTTCCGCCGCCATTTTTCGCAGGCGCTTTTCCTCCTTGGGGCCTGCGGCGTCGTTGCGCTGTACTTGCATCACGCAAACCGCCACTTGCAGTAGCCGGCTCAGTGGTGGCAGCGAGTCACCCTCAATGGTGTCGAGCACGCCAAGAATGTGCAGTGATTCGGTCAGATTGCCGTTGTAAAAAGCCTTCAATGCGGCGTGGCTTTTCCGGCTTTGTTCCGGAGTGATGCCGGGATAAAGGGTTGCGGCGCGTGGAGAGGACGCAAAAGCGAAAATGATAAAGGCTAAAAAGGCTATTTTCCTTGTCAAAGCAACAGGATGTTGTGGCGCGTTCACGGCGCGGAAAGATATTTCATTGGGCGACAACGGCGTCAGCCTCTGGGAAAAGTTAAAGCGGGAGGGAGATTCCCGCCCATCGCGTTCCATCCGTTCGGGACTCGCGCGCTGGCTGCGGGTGTTGTGCCTGTCCGCCGCCAGCTTTACCGTCAACGAGGTTCCGGTCCGGGCCGCCGCGCTGACGTTCACCACATTGTTGTCCTTCATTCCCTTCGTGGTCATTCTTTCCTCGGTGGCCGCCAAGCTCGGTTATCTGCATCTGCTATCGCGCCTCATTCCTTACATCGCGGATTCTCTGAATCTTGATCTTCCGCTCGATCCGATCCTGAAAAGCATCGAACGGGCGCAGCGCATCGGTTTTCACCGCCTTGGACTGTGGGGAACGTTGGGTCTGTTATTCGGCTTCATTCTGTCCATGGGCAACGTGGAATCGGCCGTGAACCGCGTCTGGAATTTACGCCGGAAACGGTCCTGGTTGGGAAGGTTCCGTGTGTATGCACCCTTTTTGTTCCTCTTGGTGGCATTGGTGGTGTCGGGATCGCTCCTCTTGTTGAAAGCGCGCCACGGTGTGGAGAAGTGGGGATTTCATGGCGGCCTTCCCGTGATGCGCGTACATGGAAAATCCCTGTTGTTCAGCGCCGCCGGGGTTCTGGCCTTTGTCTGGATCGGTCTCTCGCTGATGATCCGGATCGTGCCCAATACGAAGGTCAAGACGTTGCCTGCTTTTTACGGCGCCACGGCCTCCACGTTGCTCATCTACCTGTTGACCCGTGCGTTGTTCCTGTTTCCGAGCGCTTTGATGGCGCAAAACCGTTTCTTGTATGGATCTTTGGCGATTTTTCCCGTGATCCTGCTGCTCGCGTACGTCGTCTGGGCAGCGGCCCTGTTCGGTGCCGCAGTCGCCTTCATTCACCAGCGTCTGCACAACAGCGATGCGGAGTCGCATGTTCCGCCGCAGCATGAACAGCGAATGGCTCGGCATCCTTGGGATGAGGTTCTGCGCGAAGTGGAGTGGATCTACGGCAGGCATCACACATGATTTTTTTCGCGGGACATCCTCTCTTGATGTGGGTGGTGCTTGCGGGAGTGGGAGCCTTGGTCTCTTTCATCAATTCGATTTCCGGCGGTGGCTCCGTGCTGAGCTTGCCGTTATTGGTATTGCTCGGCCTTCCTGCCTCCGAAGCCAATGGCACGAACCGCCTCGGGATCTGGTTGGGTTCGCTGGGTTCCAGTGTTGGATTCTGGCGGAAGGGGATGGTGTATCCTGCCATGACACTACGCGCTGCAGTGCCGGGGGCAGTGGGTTCGGTGTTGGGGTCCTTGGTGGGCATTTCGTTGCCCGAAGCTTTGTTCAAGCCTGTGCTGGCGGCAGTCATTCTGTTTGTGGTGTTTGAAACCCTTCGGCCCAAGCGTATGCCCGCTGGAGTCAAGGGTTCGAATGTGGAAGGTTTGTTTCTTCGATCGGGTTGGATTCCGTTCCTCGTTTACATGGCTATCGGGTTTTACGGAGGATTCCTGCAGGCGGGTTCCGGTTTGATCATGATGTACGCCTTCTCCCGATTGAGCAACCTTAATTTGATTCAAATCAATGTGTTGAAAGTTTCCAATACTTTTTTGTTCATTACCGTTTCATTGCTGATCTATGGTTGGTATGGCAAGGTAAGGTGGGATATGGCCATTGCGCTTGCCTTGGGTAATGCGCTTGGCGGTTTTACCGGCAGTGTGCTGCAAGTGCGCAAGGGTGAAGGGTTCGTAAGGATTTTTTTCGCCGTGTCCGGAAGCGCACTCGCATTGAAACTGTTTTATGACGCAGTGTATGCGATGGCTCGGAGTTATTTTTAAAGGGGATGCGGAACTTTAGTGTAAAGATTCCCACGGGGCTTTTGGCGCTTTCAATGTTGTTTGCGGCGGGTCCATTGTTTGCCCAATACGAGGATATGACCTCCCTGCCCGATGCGCCCACACGCACGGCCGAGCAGAAAAACGTGATCTGCACGCTCGAGGGCGTGCAGGTGATTAAGAAAACCAATGACAAGGGTACCAAGGACGTCAGCCTCGGTTTTCTGCTCACGGAAAAGCCATCCGTCTACTTCAATTACTATGACCCGAAAAAAAAAGCCTTGGTATTTGATTTTTACGACACACGTATCGGCGAGAGCATTCTGGACACGATCCGTGAGGCTCCCATCATCGGCAGCAATGTGGAAGCGCTTCGAATCGATCTCAACAAGGACGTGGAGGGGCTTCAACCGGACATTCGGGATGTGGTGCGGGTGAGTCTCTATTCTCAATACGATTTCGAATACGACGTCCAAGAAGATGTTGGTGTCATCACTCTCAGTTTCAAGTGGAGCAGCAAGAAGGAAACCCAGTTAAAGCGCAAGAACACCATGGTCTACTGGCAGGTGGGATTGGGGCTTCTCGCCGCAGCGGCAGCAGGTGTTGTCGCTTATGAGTTGTGGCTCAAGAAAGATGAGACCGGACAGACCGACCCCCTGAAAATCATACCGGGACATCCTCAGGAATAACACAATTAGCGGGAAGAGTGTACTTTTTACCCTGTGAAGACTGCGACCTTTAGCTTTCTCATCTCGGTTGGTCTCCTGTCGATCCCATCCTTCGCACAATACGAAGATCTTTCGGGCGTGACAGGCGGCGCTTCCAAAGCCGCCCAATTTTGTGCGCTCAAAGCGATCAAGGTGACACACAAGGACGGAGTAAATGGCGCCAAAGATGTCAGCATCGCCTTCCAATTCACCGGTGGAAAGCCTTCTGTGTTTTTCAACTATTACGACGCCTCCAAGAAAGCGGTGGTGTTTGATTTCTACGATGCGCATCGTTCCAAGGATGCCGTGGACACGGTGAAGGAAGCTCCCATCACACACAGTTCGATGGATTCCGTGCAGATCGATTTGAACAAGGACGCCAAGGGCATTGAGCCGGACATCCGCGATGTTGTTCGCGTCACTTTGTTCACCCAATATGACCTTGCCTATGAGACACAGGAAAATGGCGGGCTCATCACCATGAATTTCAAGTGGAGCCCGGCGATTCAGGCTGGATTCACCCGTAAGAAGAAGGCGTTGTACTGGCAGGTTCCCTTGGCGACCGTGGTCGCGGGTGGCGCCGGATTCGCGGCGTATGAGATGTTCCTCAAAAAGGAGCCCGCCAAGGACGACAACCCCCTGAATACCTTGCCTTCCCGGCCTTCGCAATAATCCCTGCGGTTTCCCCGCGTTTCGATCCTTAATTTCGTTGAAGGTCGACCTGTTTGGGGCTAAATTTTGCCCCGTCTGAAACGGGGTTTTTCATGTATCGCATCCAGACTTTGAACAACATCTCCCAGCAGGGATTGAAACTTTTGCCATCCACCTATTCGGTGTCCTCCGAAGCGGGTACGCCGGACGCCATTCTGGTGCGCAGCGCCCTTGTGGATACGGATGCGTATCCCACCATGCAATGCATTGCCCGGGCCGGAGCCGGGGTGAATAACATCACGGTCGAGAAAGCCACAGAGAAGGGCGTGTGTGTGTTCAACACGCCTGGAGCGAATGCCAATGCGGTGGCGGAACTGGTGTTCATCATGCTGGGGGTTTCGGCCCGCCGCATTCCTCAAAGTCTTGAGTTTACCCGTGACCTTGCCGCAGAAGCCGACGATAAGGCCATCGGGGAGAAGGTCGAAAAGGGAAAATCGAAATACGCCGGTTATGAACTCATGGGTAAAACTTTGGCCGTCATTGGATTGGGCAAGATCGGCGTATTGGTTGCCAATGCCGGTGTCGATCGCGGCATGAACGTGATAGGTTTCGATCCATTTCCCATGGTGGCGAACATCCATTACCTGAGTGGCAAAGTGGAGCTTGCACATAAGCTGGAAGACGTGCTTCGAGTCGCCGATGTCATCTCCGTCCATGTGCCGCTGTCCGATCAGACCCGCAATTTGATCGGGGCCAAGCAACTGGAACTGGCCAAGCCGGGAGTTGTCCTGTTGAACTATGCCCGCAAGGGGATTTATGACGACACTGGCGTATTACAAGCGTTAACGGCGGGCAAGGTGGGAGCCTATATCACCGATTTCCCTTCCAAGGCGTTGTTGGGGAATGAGAAGGTGATTTGTACCCCCCATCTGGGCGCCAGTACGGCCGAGTCCGAGGAAAACTGCGCCGTCATGGCGGTCAAACAGGTGCGCAACTATCTCGAATATGGAGTGGTGGCTAACTCTGTGAATTTTCCGGCGATAGAGGCCTTTCCGCAAGCTTCGACGCGAACCCGTCTCGTGGTGATCAACCGCGACGTGCCTCAGATGATTGCGGGTATCACACAGGTGCTCGGCAAGGCGGGGCTCAACATCCAATCCTTCACCAACGAAAGCAACGGCAAGATCGGTTACAATATCATCGATCTGGATCAGGAATTGCCCCCCGGGTTGGAAAAGGAACTCAGCACCATCGAGAACGTTATTCGGGTACGTGTGCTGCGCTTTCCGGCAAACTGATCCGGGAGCCTTGCGACCCCTGTCACGGGGCTTCTTGACAATTAAAATCTCCAGAATATATTTGCGGTAAAATTTCCGCATTTGTCGGGGAGGGGTAACCATGAAGCGAAGCCAGAGACCGGAATGGAATTTCGGTCGCAGGCCCAAGCACGACGACTTTGACGACTTGGATCCTTTGGAAAACGAAGAAGAAGAAGTCGAAGAAGACAACGATGAGGACGAAGAGGTGGATTTCGACAACCCCAAGTTCAAGAAGTCCGACATGTGGAATGACTACGCAGAGGACATGGATTTTGAGGAGTAGGCATGCGGGCCTCGCGGCTTCCGCAAGCCTTTCCATTCTGTGTCTGTTTTTAATCAACGCGCTGAACGGATGCGCGGGCTCCCATAAGATCTCGCCTTCCGCCCTGGCAAAACCGCCGGTTGCCGCTCCAGCGCCGGTGTACAAGCTCTCAGAGTCCGACAGCGCCTTCCTGGCATCCGAAGTCGCGGCCGAAGCCGTGGAATACATCCGTTTGGGTAAAGAGAGCCAGCGCGACTCCGCATGGTTTGATGCGGCGGAGTATTTCGACAGCGCCATGGTCCATCTCGCCGAGCTTGAAAACGAGGATTCCCTAAACGCCGACATCCGCACATCGGTGAGGGCTTATCAGGACTCGGTGCGCGACTGGCTGGTGCAATCCGTCAGCCAGGTCAATCGTTTGGGCGAAGCCGCGGATCTCTCTGATTTGTTGAACCGGGAAATCGAGGAAGTCCCCGACTCGGAAATCCAGGAACTCGACGCCGAATTGAAGGCGCTTCCGGATCATGCCTTTGAGTTAATTGTACCCAAGCCGCTTCCTCCGCCGGTGTTGCAAGCCTTGCGTGTTTTCACGGGACACGGACGGGGTTATTTCTCACGCTGGTTGCAACGAAAAGGCCGTTATGACAGCCTGATTACTGCAAAACTTTCCGAGCGTGGCATGCCCAAAGATCTGGTCTACCTGTCCATGGTGGAAAGCGGTTTCAGTTCCAAGGCATGGAGCCACAAGAGTGCCAGCGGTTTGTGGCAGTTCATCAGCAGCACGGGTCGTCGTTACGGTCTCAAGGATGATTGGTGGGAGGATCCCCGCCGTGAACCCGAGCGCGCCACGGAAGCCGCGTTGGATTATCTGGAGGATCTTTACGCCGAGTTCAACGACTGGCATCTGGCGATGGCGGCGTACAACTGTGGAGAAGGCCGTATCCGAAGGGAAATGGATCGCCATCCGGATCGGGGTTACTGGCAAATGCGTCTACCCGAGGAGACGCGACTGTACGTTCCTAAAATCCTCGCGGCCATGATCATCGGCCACAATCCGGGTTTCTTTGGTTTTGACACCAGCGTAGTGGCGGATGCTCCCCTCCGTTTCGACACAGCCACTGTCGCCCGTTGTCTTTCGCTCAGAAGCATCGCCAAGATCATGGGTATTACCGAGGATTCACTCAAGACGTTGAATCCAGCGTTACGACGCTGGTGCACGCCTCCTGGTAGGAAAGCCTTCACGCTGCGGTTGCCGGAGGGCGGTCGCGACAAATTTTACTCCAACTACGATCGCATTGACACCGTGGCGGTTTCCGCGTGGACCAAGCACGTGGTACGGCGCGGTGACAATCTGCGGAAAATCGCTGCGCGTTACGGAACTTCCGTTGCGGCAGTGCGTCAGGCCAATCAATTGACCGGAAATGCCCTGAAGAAGGGTCAGGTTCTCATCATTCCCGTGCCCGGCATCAGGAAATCCTCCTCAAGTGGCCGGGATGTGGCGCTGACCGGTACGCGGCATAAGGTGCAACGGGGTGAGACCTTGTACGATATCGCGCGAAATTTTGGGGTTTCGGTTTCGGCCTTGCGCCAAACCAATGGTCTGACTCCCCGTTCCGCCCTTAAGGTGGGCAAGGTGTTGCGCATCCCCTCCAAAACCCGTATCGAGCCGGATGACGAACAAGAGACGAGATCAACCGTTTCGCAGACCTCCCGCCGAAAGGTGCATGTGGTGCGAAAGGGGGAGACGCTTTATTCCATCGCCAAGCGGTTGGGCGTCACCGCCGACGATTTGCAGCGCTGGAATGGACTTCGCAATCCGGATTTGCTGGCCGGCCAGAAGCTTGTATATCAGTCTGCAACCAAATCTTCCCTGTCTCCCTGACGCCCATGTCCCGCTTCACCAAGATTCTCATCGTACTGGCTGCCATTGTCGCCTTGTCTTTTTTCTCGATGGTCAAGTCCATTGCGAACATGGTGGGACGTCTTTCCGAGGATGGGAAAACGGAAAAAAGCGAACATCTCACCCTCCTGCGTATCGAAGGACCCATTTTCGACGCCACATCGACGCTTGCGATTCTCGGCCGCGTTGCGAAAGATGAACATTGCAAGGGGTTATTGCTGCGCGTGGATTCTCCGGGTGGAGCCGTGGGCGCTTCGCAGGAGATTTACACTGCATTACGACGCCTCCGCAGAAATGGATTACCTGTGGTTGTCAGCTTTGGTAATATCGCCGCGTCGGGCGGATATTACGTCTCTCTGGCCGGGGAGAAAATCTTTTCCAATCCGGGGACATTGACCGGCAGCATCGGGGTGATTTTCCAGTTCCCGGAAGCGGAGAAGCTGCTGGACAAGGTGGGCGTTTCCTTGCAGACTGTGAAGAGTGGCCCGTTGAAAGACGTGGGAAATCCCGCCCGCAAGCCGACGCCGGAGGAGATCAAATATCTGCAGGGTGTCATCGACGACACTTACGCGCAGTTTTTGGAGGATGTGTCATCCAACCGTCATATCTCCATGGATTCTCTAAAGCCCATTGCGGATGGTCGTGTGATGACCGGGCGGCATGCTTTGCAAAAGGGATTGGTGGACACCTTGGGTGGATTGGATGACGCGAAGCGCTATCTCATCGCACGTGCCAAGGTTGCCGATGACGTTTCGTGGTCACAGGAGCCCAAGCCCAAGAGTCGCGTCGAAAAGCTGCTAGAACCGGAATCCGAATCTTCAAGCCTTGTCCATTGGTTGTCCGGCGTGCGAGAGCAATTGAAGCCCGGCGCTTTTTTCCTCTGGCCCTGAATCGCGTATGGACGCAAGGTCCTCTCTGTTTGTCAGTCATGGCGCCCCCAGTCTGTTGCTCGACGGCGGACCCTCGGCAGATTTCCTCAAGTCTCTCGGCAAAAGGATTTCCAAACCCAAGGCGGTGATCTGCCTTTCCGCGCATTGGGAAAGCCGGGAGCCGCTGTTCACCTCAGCAAAGCAGATGGACACGATTCACGACTTCTACGGATTTCCCGAGGAGATGTATCGCTTACGCTATCCCGCCATGGGCAATCCCGAACTGGCGCAACGCGGCGTGGAGCTTTGCAAGGTCGTAGGAATCGATGCGGGACTGGAATCGTCGCGTGGTTTGGATCACGGTGCGTGGGTTCCTTTGATGGCCTTGTTTCCCGATGTAGATGTACCTGTGGTGCAGGTGTCATTGCCCTTCGTTCACGGTCCACGTGCCGTGTACGCACTTGGGAAAGCGCTGGAGCCGTTGAAACGGGAAGGTGTGCTGCTGTTGGGCAGTGGCGGGTTTACCCACAATCTTGGAGCTTTGGCATGGGGCGGGGGAGAGACGCCTGCTTGGGCTTCAGAGTTTCACGCATGGACTTCGGCAGCGTTGCGTGAAAACCGGCTCGAGGATTTGTTTGAAGCAGCTACGTGCGCTCCGCATTTTTCCCGCAACCATCCGCGTGTCGAGCATTGGTTGCCGTTGTTCTTTGCGTTGGGGGCAGGCGGCCATCCTTGGGGCGCGGAAACGTTGCACACCGGATTTGAATATGGTTCCCTCGCCATGGACGCATTTGCATTTTCTCCAACGTGAGTGAAATATCCCCCGAGCTTTGGGAAGCGTACCGGAGAACGGAATACCGGATCGGACCTCCGTTCAATTGTGTCTTGAAGGTGGATCAACAAGCGGTTGGGTTGCCCGACGGCCCATGGGCTTATCTCACTGCATGGAATCCGAAATCCGAACAACTTCCCCGGCTTGAAAACAAGCGGCGTCAATTTGAATTGGAAAGCCTGTTGTGCGACGAGCAAGTCCAAATCTTTGTGGGTGTGGCACACGACCCTTCTAGTGAATGGCCGGATGAGGAAGGGGTGCTGGTTTTGGGATTAAGTCAACATCGAGCGTTGGAGATTGGGCGCGAGTTTGAACAGAATGCGATTCTGGTCGGAGTGGGGAACGGACTCGTTCAGTTGATGGAGGTTTTACCTCATTTAAGCGATTAGTTTGTCTGGCGTATGTTCTACCCGTTTCAGAACCCCGGTTCGCGCAGAACTTTCGTTAAAAGGCTGGGTGGCGTTTTAGCCGCCTTGGCAACATCTTCTTGGGCGAACGTGAACCTGAATGATCCCGATCCTTCCAAAAAGAGCCAAACCATGAACCTAAAAACCGTCACCAACGTCCGACGCCTCGGGTTTCAGTGGGACACCGCCGATCCATTTTTATTCTGCGTCCACCACGAGGATTTTTTTCCAAAAGGCAACGGGAAATTGGGGCCTGATGCGGCCCTGTTGAAAGGCCGAGACATCGGCCAGGACTTCACCGTGAAAGACGGATTCCGGATGTACCACGGGAGCACCGTGCCGGGATTTCCCGAACATCCCCATCGGGGTTTTGAAACCGTCACCGTCGTGCAGCGGGGCATGGTGGATCACGCTGATTCCCAGGGTGCGGCTGGCAGATATGGTGGTGGCGACACACAATGGATGACCGCAGGCCGAGGTATGCAGCATTCGGAAATGTTTCCGCTGCTGCATGAAGACAAGGACAACACCATGGAACTGTTTCAGATCTGGCTGAATCTGCCGGCGAAACATAAGATGGTCGAGCCTCATTTCACCATGTTGTGGCGCGATGAGATTCCCGTTTTTACCACCGCGGATCGAAATACCGAAGTGACTGTGGTGGCGGGCACGCTGGGTGACAAAAAAGCTCCATCACCGCCGCCCAACTCTTGGGCCGCGAATCCCGACAATGAGCTGGCTATTTGGGTCGTCGATATGCAACCGGGCGCAGAATGGAAAATACCGGCAGCGAAGAATGGGGTGAATCGCACCCTCTATTTTTTCAAGGGAAATTCCCTCAGCGCGGATGGCG
>OMJM01000018.1 GCA_900299345.1 bacterium
CAATGCCGCGATGGTGCGCGACGGATTGACGCCCACGGCTTCCGGGACAATGGCGCCGTCGGCCACAGAAGCACGGGACCATGGACCGGCGGATGCGATCCATGAACACGGAGCAGATTGCAACCGAATCCATCTCCCGCCGTAAAAGGGATGGATTCGACCCGCCAGCCTTGCTTTAATCCCTCAATGTGCGCTGTGGAAACCATGGGATCCTTTCGGCTCCTCCGGAACGATTCGCAAAGCTACACAATTCCCTAAGGAACGAATTGTGTTCAAGAGGACGTTCGCGGAGTGCGCTTGGGGACAAAAAAAGAAGCCCCGGTTTTCCGGGGCTTCTTCAAGTGCTCGAGTTTCAGATTTCGTTAACGTGCCAGCAGGATTTTTCTTTCCAACAAAGGCGCGGCTGGTTTCGCAGCTGGGGCGACACGCGCGATGTAAATCCCGGAGGAAGCGCTTCGATGCGCTGTGGCATTTCCATTCCACGCCATTTCCCGTGTGCCGGCGGCCGTGGTATGTGACCACACCGTGCGGCCCCACACGTCCATCACGGACAACCGCAGGGCGGGCATGCCATCCGGGAAGCGGAACTGCAGGGAAGAGCCCGAAGCCAAAATCGCCATGGTATTGCGACCCGTTCCTGGCAGGATTCCAACGACCGTCAGTGTGACGGAGTTGCTCACCACCTGGTTCAGAGGGTTGCTAATCACGACCTTATAGCTGGCATTGTTGTCCGATACCGGAAGGTTCGTCAAAGTCAAAGTGTCTGCGTTGGTTCCGGTGATGGTTCTGACCGTGTCGGTATTGTTCTTGACCCATTTGAACGTCAGGTTCGTGCCTGTCGCGGAAACACTGAATTTCACGGTGCCTCCCTGACTGCCGCTTTGCGCCGTGGGTTGTGCACTGATCGCGGCAGTGACATTAACGGTCAAGGTCGCGGAAGAACTGACGATGGAGCCGATGGAATTGGAAACAACCACCTTATAGGTGGCGTTATTGTCGGCGATCTGCACATTGGTCAGCGCCAAAGAGTCGGAGGTCACGCTGGACGTGGTTCTCACAGTGTCGGTGTTGTTCTTGACCCACTTGAAGGTCAGCACACCCGATCCCGTTGCTGCTGCTCCAAATTTGACGGAAGCTCCCTGTGCAATGCTCCGGGAGGCGGGATGTGAAGAGATCGTCGGGCTTACCGCGAATGCCGGGATGGTGTCAGAAAGGCTGACAAGAACCTGGGCGGCTTTCTGGTTCTGATATTCGAGCCAAACCCAGCTCGAGTCCCGCGCCACATTTGCCATACGGATTTCATCGACAGTGCCACCGAAATAGCGGTTTGTGGATTCGTTTTGGCGACCGATGGTGACGTTGGTGTTAACGACGCGGGTATTGGTGCTTGTAGTCAGGGTGGGGGTGTTGGTGGCCAAAGCGCCGTTGATATAAACAGCACCACCGGCACCACTCCACGCGCCCACGACATATTCCCACGATCCCACCGTAGCGGGGGTTTGGTTGATCACCGCGTTCCAGCCCGTGACGTCCTCGAATTCGAAGATCTCCCAGCCGCCACCTGCCTGAAGTTTCAAAGCATAGTCTCGATCGTTTTTCGAAACGAAGGTGGCATTGCCTGTGGCATTGGACGCATTCACCCATGCCGAGATGGTGAAGTTGCCGCCTTGTACGAAATTCAGGGGACCACTGGCTGTTCCTGTTGTCGAGAAATAATTGTTTGTTCCATTCAGGATTCTTGCGCCGGCAATGGCGCCTGCGGCAGTGGCCGGGCTGTTATTCTGAGTTGCAGTGAAATTGTTTACAGTGGCGTCCGGCTCATTGGTAGTGGCTGTGGCCCCATTCATGTGCCAGACGGCTTGGAAGCCCTTGGATGTGTCGAATACGGCACGTCCGTTAGAGCTGTCTGCCGCTCCAGATTTATTCCAATGCATGCGGAGACTCTGGTTATTGACGTTTCCGCGTACTGTATCCACGAGCACCCAGATGGCTGCTGCTTTTGCGGCGCTATCCCAGCGCTCGATCTGATATGCAACGCGCGTTGTGTTATTCGCTTTGGAGAAGCGGAGATCCGCGCCTCGTCCCACTGATTGCGCGAAGATTGCGGAATCCGCGGCGCCCAGACGCACGAGAACCGGAAAACTCGTCACCGTTGTGGAAAGATTCGCTCCCGAGAGTGCGGTATTGAGAATGACGTTTTTGTGTCCGCCCCATGTGGAATAATCCTCTTGCGCCGAAGCCAGCGCAACGCATAGCAACACTCCGCAATAACCCAGTTGTTTTTTCATGACTCTCTCCCTGTTAAATTCGGCCCAATCTCTGTACTCCAAAATCTACCGCATGGGACAGAGATCCGTTAACTTTTTTGTCAAATATAGTGAAATGTGGCTTGATATTGATGTATTGGTGATGCCGCCCACCTTGTAACCCATTGTTTCAACGTTTCATTTGGGTGCACTTGCGTGGGGGGTGTGTATTTTTTGCGCTCGCGGTATTCAGCACTCATTTTATTTCGGAGGAAAGATGTTCTCGCAACGAGAAATGGTGAAAACGTTTGGAGTCGTGATGGGCGTATGCACGCTCTCTTGGATGTTGATGTCCTGCAATTCCACAGGCGGTGATACAGGAGATGCAGATGCAACCTTGGGTGAGGGAAATGGCATTGCGCTCAGTCTCGGCGGCCATGTCTACAAACTGGGAAATGCAAGCACTCCTCCAGCCTATGGAACGACCGGCAAGCGTCTGCTGACGGTTTCCAATCAGGGGGGGTACGGGTCTCGTGGATCAGACGCAGTATGAAGGCGCCTATTTCATCGGCGCGAGCTTCTGGCTGAACATGACGGCTCCCGGCACCCAGACCTGCGCCACGGGTGATTCCTTGACCGTCACCATGTCCTCCTCGACCAACAGCGCTTGGGCCGGTACTTACACCGCCACGGCCTGTTCGGTGCAGGTGGATTATATGAGTGCTTTCGGCGGGATGGGGGGCAAGATCCTGAGCGCCACGCTGACGAACGGAAATTCGAAAACCATTACATTGTCGAACGCCGAATTCCGCGTGTACCAGCATTACGGCAAAACAGGTACGGCGCCGACTTTGGCATCGGATACCTCCGTGCACGTCACGGTCGTGATCGACAGCGGAAGTTTCGAATTGCCGGGAGGGCGTTATTTCCGTCTGGACTCCACCGTGCATACGGCCACGTCACCCGGTTCCAGCTTTGGCTTTTCGGTTCCGGCAAACGATGGCAGCAAAGGTTACATCACGGTGTTTTTCCAAAGCCTGTCCAATCAGGTCGGGACTTATCATTGTGGTGATGTTTTCAGCGGTGGTACCACGAACATCCAGCTTTGGCTGGGAAACTACGGTTTTGAGCAAGCCTATGTTTACAAGTTGAATGGAAACGTGGCGGGTAGTTGCACTGTCAACGTGACAACCGCGCCGACCAACAATTCGAGCCGTGGAAACTATCAAGCCACTTTGGTTTATCTGGATCCCAACGCCACCTATCAGAGTCTTCTGACAGCTGCCCAGCGGACCATCACCATTCATGGTGAGTTCAGGCACTGAGGCGGTAGAGAGCGGCCAACAAAAAAGCCCCGGAATTCCGGGGCTTTTTTGTTGAAGTCAGTTTTGAAGTTATTCCACGACCCACGTGCTGCCGGAGTTGAACAGCTTGCCGAGGTCCGGTGGCGTTTTTTGTTTCGCGGTATCCACTTGTTGCCGGGCGGCTTCGTGGAACAACGGGCGTTGAACGCTGCGGAACACACCGACAGGCACCGGGAAATCCGGATAAGCAAAACGAGACAGCATGAACGCCAGATTTCCACTGGTTTCTTTTTCGTCGTGCACCAGCACTTCTCCGTCCGACGGATTCACCTTGGTCGCCATGTTGAGGCCATTCAGCACGATGCCCTTTTCATGCTCTTTGCCGAAGCGCATGGGCTCACCGTGTTTGAGATACAACAGCGTGTCCTGTTTGGTGTTTCGGCCATAGTACGGCTCGTGCACATCGTCCGCGAAGATCACGCAGTTCTGCATCACTTCGACCAACGCCGATCCTTTGTGTGCGGCGGCAGCCTGGAAAACCTCGGTCATATGCTTGACGTCGTTGTCCGAAGTGCGGGCCACAAAGCTGGCTTCGGCGCCCAGCGCCAGACTCAACGGAGAAAGCGGAAGATCCACGGAACCGAATGGTGTGGACGGGCTGACCGTGCCCACGGCGGAAGTGGGGGAGTACTGGCCCTTGGTCAAACCGTAAATGCGGTTGTTGAACAGGATGATTTTCAGATCCACGTTGCGGCGCAAGGCGTGGATGAAATGGTTGCCGCCGATGCTGAGCGAATCGCCGTCGCCGGTAATCACCCAGACTTGCAGATCCGGATTCGCCACCTTCACGCCCGTGGCCACGGCCGGTGCGCGACCATGGATGGTGTGGAATCCGTAGGTGTTCATGTAATAGGGGAAACGACTGGAGCAGCCGATGCCCGAGACAAACACGAATTTTTCCTTGGGGATGCCCAACGTCGGCAAGACGCCCTGCACGGCGGTGAGGATGGAGTAGTCACCGCAGCCCGGGCACCAGCGGATCGCCACCGGAGAGGCGAAGTCCTTGCGGGTCAGGGCGGGGGTCGGAGTTTCTGTGGCCGTGGTCATGCCGATGCCTTCTTCAAAATGCGTTCAAATTGATCCACCAAGAAAGATACCCGGAACGGCTTGCCGCGCACCTGGCTGATTCCCTGCACAGGAATGCCATACGTTCCGGACAGGAGCAGCTTTAGCTGACCCATGTTCAGTTCGGGAACAACGACCGTGCGATACTTGCGCAAGACTTCGCCCAGATTGGACGGGAATGGATTCAGGTAATTGATGTGCGCATGCGCAACCTTGATGCCCGCATGGTTGCAATCGGCCACGGCTGTGGAAACGGTTCCGTAGGTTCCACCCCAGGACACGACCAGCAAGGATGCTGAAGGATCGCCTTCCACTGTTTGGAGCGGAATGTCTTTTGCGATGCCCGCGATCTTGTTGTGGCGCTCCAGGGTCATGGCCTGATGATTGTCGGGATCGTAAGAGACCATGCCGGTCTTTTGGGATTTTTCCAATCCGCCGATTCGATGCTCCAGTCCCGGTGTTCCGGGCAATGCCCATTTGCGCGCTTGCGTTTCAACGTTGCGCTCGTAGGGAAAGAACGTCTCGCCAGATTTGGCCAGCACAGGTTCAACCTTGGGAAGAGCGCCTGGATCCGGAATGGACCATGGCTCCGAACCGTTGGCGATGTATCCATCGGTCAAGAGCATCACCGGCGTCATGTACTTCATGGCCAACCGGCATGCCTCGAACGCCATGGCGAAACAATCGGACGGCGACTTGGCGCAAATTACAGGAATGGGACTGTCACCGGAGCGGCCGAAAATGGCGAGCAGAAGATCGGATTGCTCGGTCTTGGTTGGAAGGCCGGTGCTGGGGCCGCCGCGTTGGACGTCGATGACGACAAGCGGAAGTTCCGTCATCACCGCGAGATTCATGGCTTCGGACTTGAGACAGATGCCGGGACCGGAAGTGGCCGTGACACCCAATGAACCTGCCCACGAAGCGCCGATGGCGGAAGCCACGGCTGCGATTTCATCCTCGGCTTGGAAGGTCACCACGCCGAAGTTCTTGTAGCGGGAGAGCCCGTGCAGGATGTCTGAGGCGGGGGTGATGGGGTAACTGCCGTAGAAAATATTGCGTCCGCTCTTTTGGGAGGCGGTGAGCAGGCCGAATACCGTGGCTTCGTTGCCGGAAATTTTGCGGTATTTGCCTTTGGGAAGGTCGGCTTTGCGCACGCGGTAATGGCTCGCGAACAGCTCCACGGTTTCCGCGTAGTGATATCCGGCAATCAAAGCCGCATGGTTGGCCGCCGCGATTTCAGGCTTGTCCTTGTATTTCGAGCGGGGACCGAACTTTTCGTCGATCCATTTGAGGGTATGTTCCGTGGGACGATCATAGAGCCAGAACATCATGCCCAAGGTGAAAAAGTTTTTACAAAGTTCGGCGGATCGGCCTTTGACTCCGGCGGGTTCAACCGCCTTGACCGTGAGGCTGGTGATGTCCGCCTCGATGACGCGGAAGCCCGTGAGCGAGCCGTCTGTCAGCGGGTTGGAACGGTATTCCGCTTTCTCCAAATCCTTGTCCGTAAAGCCGGCCTTGTCCACGACCAGGATGCCGCCAACTTCCAGATCCGCGATGTTGGCCTTGAGCGCCGCGGCGTTCATGGCGACGAGCACGTCGAGATCGTCACCGGGAGTTTTTATGTCGTGCGAGGAGAAATGAATTTGGAAAGCGCTCACGCCGGCAACTGTTCCGGCAGGAGCACGGATTTCCGCTGGAAAATCCGGCAAGGTCGCGAGATCGTTTCCGAAAATAGCGGACGCGTCCGTGAATTGTGTTCCCGTCAATTGCATGCCATCGCCGGAATCTCCAGCAAAACGGATGGTAACGGAATCAATGTCTTCGATGGCCTTGGAGGTCGCGTCTGAAACGGGGGACGGGGACAACATGAAACAAACTCCGGAGCGGATGAAAAAACCGACTAAACCGGGGGATAATTATAGAAAGTTCGAGGTCTATGGCTCCATTATTTGCTTAAAAATCGTGTTTTTATCAGGGTTTTTTAAGACGTTCCAAATCGCGTTTCAGAGTGGCGGGGAGCCATGGGGAAAGGCCAGAGTCCAGTGCCTTTTGCCACAGGGCCAATTTTGCCGAAGCTTCATGTTTCAGGCCCAAACCGGAGTAAATACGGGCTAAGTTGCCTGCGGCCTTGTAGTACCCCAGCGGCAGGTTTTTCGATGTTGAGAGGTTTAATAAGGCGTATTCCTGAAGGAGTTCCTCGTAAATGAGGCGGGCTTCGGAGAGTTTCCCCGCCCGGAAGAGTCCCGACCCTCGCATTTGACGGGCGAGACGGTTGCGGGGATAACGTTTCAGAAATTCATCAGGGATGCGCAGGGCGGAATCGGCTTCGCCATGATCCACGCGCATCCAGAACAGGGAAGAGCGCAGAAGGTCGCGCAAGTAGCGTGAACTGTCGGCGGCTACTTGCAGTCGCTGCATCGGCACATTGAGGTTGGGCTCTACGAGGGGAATCGATGAGAGCAGGCGCCCACGGTAGTATTCGAACAAAGCGGCTCCTGCGCGGGCTTCGGCCATATTCGAACCGTCGAATTGACTGTGCGCGCTGAAAGCCAGTTTTGCAGAATGAAAACGCTCCCCGCGCAACGAGGAGATATAGGAAAGCTGCATCAGGGCGAGTCCGTGGTAAGTATCCAGACGCGCCCCGTTCTCGTTTGGAAACGCTCCGGATTTTTCCGCGTTCAGTTGTGTCCAGAAAAATTCGGCGCGTTGCAGCGCGGAAGTGTCTCCGAGATCCTGAAAGCGGTTCATGCAGACGATTCCAGAGAAGTAGGGCTTGGCGGCGGCATTGTCCGGAATGCGTTTCAGCGCGATGTCCGCCGCGGCATAGTCCATGCGAAAGATCTGATCCATCGCCGCAAGGATCGTCGAATCATGGCGCGGTTCATAGAGGTGGTCTGCCGAAGCCGCGCTGCACAACAGCAGGAACAACGGCCATTTAGTAGATATATGAGACAAGTGAGGCACCGTGTCCGAAGGTACAAAAAAGCCCTTTTCGCCCTTGATTCTCGGCATTGTCGGCGCAAGCAGGCTTGCGGATCGCCGTTACCCTGAAGCCGTTTGGGCATGCGGCGGTGTTGAATTGCGCGCGGATGGTTTGCCGATCGATGGCGTTCTCCCGGCAATTGAAGGTTTTGCTGCGGAGCAGGTTCGTCGGGAGTTTCGTGGTCCGGTGGTGTTCACGTTGCGTTTGCAGCGCGACGGTGGTGCGTGGGAAAATTCCCGTGCGAAAGAGCGCGAAGCCGTGTGGTGTGCTTTGGCCAGCCGTTCACATCGCGTTTGTGATATTGTGGACGTCGAGATCGAGGAAGCCGCTTCGCTCTCATCGGAAATGTGGAAGTTACTGCGCGCCAGCGGCTTGAAAGTGATGCTTTCCCACCACGCGTTTTCCATCGAGGCTCCTCATGTTTGGGAAGAGCAGCTGGGAGTGATGCGGGCGTATCATCCCGATGCGGTCAAGTTCGCCATTTCTGTGAAAGACACGGCAATGGCTGGGGATCTGTTGCGGTTCGGGAAGCATGTTGCGGAAGAATTTCCCTTGTCCTGCGTCATCGGTATGGGGGAGAACGGTGCGGTCACACGTGTTGCCAGTCCGTTGTTGGGTTGTCCCATTACTTACGCTTTTCTGGAAGAAGGTCCGGTGGCTCCCGGGCAGCTCCCGCTTAAGGTCTTGCAATCCGTGTTTGCAAAAAGCGCAATGCGACCCAAGCCGGAGGATTCTGCGGAGAAATGGATCGCATGGGTGGAGAATGAGCTGGCGGAGATTTCGCGTGCGGTTTAGTGTACTGCTCTTTCTGTCTCTCGGACTGCTGGTGGATTTTGGGTCCGCGCAGGAGATGGTGCAGTTCGGCCAGAATAAGGTGCAATACCATTCCTTCGACTGGCGATACTACCAGACCAAGCATTTCGATATCTATTACCCACAGGGCGGAGAACGCATCGCCCGTTTCGCAGCTCAGCATGTGGAAGCGATGCACGACAAGGTTGCGGCCATGACCGGACATGCCCTGACTGCGCGGGTTCCCATCATCCTGCACAACTCGCACGCCGAGTTCGAACAGACCAATGTCATTCCGATTCCGCTTGACGAGGCCATCGGCGGTTTCACCGAGGAGTTCAAGAATCGCATCGTATTGCCGTTCGAAGGCAACTACGGGGAATTCTATCACGTGCTCAAGCACGAGATGACCCATGCCGTGATGAACGACTACATGTATGGGGATAACGCGGCGGCGCCGATGACGGCACAGATGGGGGAACGTCTTCCACTCTGGCTGAGCGAGGGATTGGCCGAATACACGTCGATGGGGTGGGAACTCGGTGCGGAGTTCTTCATGATCGACGCGACCACGTTTGGTTACGTCGAGTCGCCCGTGGAGGATTTCGGAGGTTTTCTCGCATACAAGGGTGGCCAGCTTTTCCTTCACTTTGTCGAGAAGGTTTACGGCAAAGGAACGATTACTCGGTTGTTGCAGGTCATGAACGATCCGGCCAACAAAGAGCGCAGTCTCGACAAAGCATTTCAAAAAGTGACGCACACCTCGCTGGAAGAAGCGGGGGAGATTTGGCTGCGGGAATTACGTTACCTCTACTGGCCGGAACTGGGGCAAAGGCAGTATGGAAAATCCGTGGCCCGCAAGCTCACCAATCACGGTCGCGATCGCTCCTTCTACAATCTGCAGCCTTCGCTGTCGCCCAATGGCGAAGAGATCGCTTTTTTCAGCGATCGTGAATCGTGGGAAGCCATCTACATCCTGAATGTCAAGAAGGAAAAGGTCATACGCACCGTGATTCAAGGGGGCAAGAAGGAAGCACACGAGAGTTTCCATTCCTTCAAGTCCGGCATTACCTGGAGTCCCGACGGCAAATCATTGGCCATCGTCAGCAAGCAGGAAGGGCGCGATGTCATCCACATTCTGGACGCGAAGAGCGGCAAGATTCGCCGCATCCTGAAGCCGGACGATTTACAGGCCATTCTTTCCCCTAGTTGGTCGCGCGATGGCCGGTACATCGCCTTTAGCGGACAGAGTGAAGCGTTCACGGATATTTACGTCTTTGATCTCCAGACCGGCGCTTTGAAACGGCTTACCTCCGATATTGCCCACGACGATAAACCGGTCTTTTCTCCATCGGGGAAATGGATTGCCTTTGAAAGCGACAGACCCAAACCCGTGTTGGATCCCGATCCCGCGGAACCCCTGGCATGGTTTGATTCGTTGTTGCCTTACAAGGACATTTACCGTATTTCGGTTTCGGGGGACAGCTTGACCCGGATTGCAGGCGGACGATGGGACGAGAAAATGCCAGCGTATGGTCCGAACGATTCGCTGCTTTACTTCGTGTCCAACCGCTCGGGTCTCGACAACATTTATTTGTGGCGTGATACGGCCGGGGGAGCATGGATTCGTCCAGTCACCAACCTGCTGACGGGTTGTTTTACGCCCTCCCTGTCGTATGACGGCAAACAGTTGGTGTTTTCGCTTTTTGAAGCGGGGGGTTGGGATGTGTATCTCATGAAAGATCCGCTGCAAAAAGTGCAGGCCAACGAGCTGCCCAAAACCCGATTCATCCGCTACAGCGAAGATTCGACGATTGGGTTTTTCCGTCCTCCGACGTGGGCCAATCTGAGCAGTTACAAACCCGACACGGCAAAGGACACGACTAAAGCCAAGAAGGACAGCGTTGCCGCTGTGAAAATAACTGTGCCTCGCGACACCCTTGTGAAGACAGATTCCACAAAGGCCGACACCACGGCAAAAGCCTCCATCAAACCCAAAAAAGAGAAGAAGCGCAAGGAAAAACCGTCGCCGTTCCTGAATGATACCCTGGCCTACAAGGACTCGTCGGGCAATTTCATTTCGAAACCCTATGAGACAAAATGGAGTCTCGATGCGGTCAATGCGTCGGTGGGCGTGGACAATTATTACGGGGCCAGTGGGTTGACCTATTTGACCTTGAGCGATTTGATGGGCGATCAATCCATCTCCTTTGCTCTTTCCATCAACGGGACGCTCGACAATTTCAGCGGCTTTCTGCAATACGATTACCTTCCCTTCAAGCCCGATTTGGATGTCATGCTGTATCGGCAGTCGCAGCAGACGGCCGCGCTCCTGGCGCATGAAAACGGAACGATTTTTGTGGACAATGCCACGGATCTGATTTATGGCTATGGGGCTGGGATTCGTTATCCCTTGTCTACTTTCACCCGTTTCGAGCTTGCGGCCATTGCGCGGTTTGCCAAGAGGACCGAAGACGGTGTGGATTATTCCACCGGTGCGCCGGATACGATTTTCGGAACGCGCACCATCGAAATCAATTCCTTCCTTCCGACCTTGTCCTGGGTGCAGGATAACTCGCAATGGGGCTGGGTGGGGCCCGTGGCGGGTCACCGAATGTTGGCTGTGGTGCAGTATTTGCCGCCCTTGTTTCAGCACAATTACTCCTACGTAAAGGCGGAAACGGATCTCCGCGCCTACTGGGAATTTCTGCGCAAATACACGTTCGCGGCCCGCGTTTCAGCGGGTGTTTCAGAGGCGGTCCAAGGGTATACGAATCCTCAGGAGTATGTGGTGGGAGGGGAATCTTATACCTTCAACACCCACATCAATCTGGACAATCTTCCCAAAACGCTGGCGCAATATTATTTCTCGGATCTGGATTTTCCGCTACGTGGGTACGATTTCTACGAATTCACGGGAACGCGGAAATTTCTGGCAAATCTCGAATTCCGGTATCCTTTCATCCGGGAGTTCACCGTGGAATGGCCGCTGCCTTTCAGTATTACCAATGTCATGGGCAACATTTTTGTCGACTATGGTGGGGCGTGGTCATCCGGAGATCCACTTGCACAGATGGGCGCTGGCATCGGTTACGGCATGCGTTTGAATCTGGGATTCTTCGTCCTCAAATACACGTGGGCCCAGGCGTTCGATGGAGGGCGCGACGGAAACGCGGCTGGAACCAACCGGAAATTGGGGTCTCGTGAGTATTGGTCTTTGGGAGCGGAATTCTAGATTTGGCCGCCCCTAGGGGAGAAGGCGACGCGTCATGAAGCTCACGGAACGGTTTGACGAGCAGTGCGTGATCGTGGATTCACAGAAGTCCACGCGCCGCGAAGTGATCGAAGAAATGGTGGATCGCCTCTGCCAGGTCCGTCATTTGGAAAACCGCAATGAGTTGCTCGCCGCCGTGCTGGATCGGGAAGAAAAAATGTCCACCGGCATTGGTTGCGGCCTCGCCATTCCGCACGCCAAGGTGGATTTCCTCGATCAGATGTGTATTGTAGCCTGTTCCGTAAAGCGCGGACTTGACTTCGAAGCCATTGACAAGCAACCCGTGTATCTCTTGTTCCTCATCATCTCGCCATCCGGAAACACCGGTCCGCACATCCGGGCACTCTCCGCCATTTCCCGCATCCTTTCGGATGCGGATATCCGCAAAAACCTGATTGAAGCCGGCACACCGGTCGAATTCTACGCGCGGCTGCAAAGCGGCGAAAACAAGTACGCCTAGGGGATTGATTTGTCGAAAACGCTCATCATCGCCGAAAAGCCCAGCGTGGCGCAGGATCTTCTCAAGGCCCTTCCCGAAAAATTCGAAAAGCACGATGCCTATTGGGAAAGCGAACGTTATCTCGTTTCTTTCGCCTTGGGTCATCTTGTGGAGCTGGCCAAGCCCAAAGAGACTGATGGCAAGAGCAAGGGTTGGTCTTTGGATCACCTTCCGATCATTCCCGAACACTTCGAGGTCGAACCCAAGGCCAAGACCAAGTCGCAGCTTTCGGCTTTGTCCAAACTGATCCGCCGCAAGGACGTGATCGAGGTGATCAACGCCTGCGACGCCGGTCGCGAGGGCGAACTGATCTTTCGTTACATCCTTCAGTATGTCTCCGAGTCCAAACCGGTGAAAGCCAAACTCAAGCGCCTCTGGCTGCAGAGCATGACCAAGACCGCCATGGAAGAGGGGTTGCGGAATTTGCGGGACGACGGTGAAATGCTCCACCTCGCACAGGCTGCGCAATCGCGCTCCGAGGCGGACTGGCTGGTCGGCATCAATGGCTCCCGCGCCCTGACAGGTTATAAATCGCGCAACGGTGGATTTTTCCTCACACCTTGCGGCCGCGTGCAGACGCCGACGCTTTCCATGATGGTCCGCCGCGAGGAGGAGCGCAACAAGTTCGTCTCCCGCGACTATTATGAAATCCATGGG
>OMJM01000019.1 GCA_900299345.1 bacterium
ACCGGTTGTTCCTGTTTTTGCTTTCGGAAAAAGAGAGGGATGGCGAGGCACTGTCTTTTATCATCCGAAACCGAATTGCCGCCGCCACGGCTGTGCTCGCACTTGCGTTTTCCCGGACCTTTTGGTCGCAGGCGGTCGCCATCGAGGTATATGCGTTGCATCTCCTGTTTCTGGCATTAGCACTGTGGCTTTTTCTCCGTGCGATGACGGAACACGCATTGAAAAATGGATCGGGGCGGTGGTGGTACGCTTTTGCTTTTGTGCTGGGGTTGAGTTTCACCAATCACATGACCACAATTCTATTGGCGCCCGGATTTCTCTACCTGTATTTCGCGGTTCACGGATTTTCCCGAAGCTCGTGGAAAAAGATCGGTCGCGCCGCGCTTCCTTTTATGGGCGGGCTTTCTGTGTACCTCTATCTCCCGTTGCGGGCCTCACGGCATCCTTTGATGAATTGGGGAAATCCCGTTGAACTTCACGCCTTCTGGCGTCATGTGACGGCGGCGAATTTTCATGGCTTTATGTTTTCGTCTTGGGATGTCATGTCGCGGCAAGCGGGGCACTTCATTTCTTCATTTTCATCCGAAGTGGGGATTGCGGCCCTGCCGCTTGCAATCATCGGGTTGGCGGATCTTTTGGTCGCTTCCAGAAGGCTGTTCTTTTTCTCGCTGCTGCTTTTTTTCGGCTGTGTGGCGTACAGTATCAACTACGACATACCCGACATCGATTCCTATTTCTTGCTGGCCTACATTGCATTCGCCCTGTGGGAGGCATATGGAATCCGGCGGTGCTTCGAAATCGGGCAAGGTACGGTTTGGCATTTTGGGGTTGGACTGATTTGTGCGCTGACCGTGGTTCTGCCATTATGGCTGAATCATCATGACGCGGACGAGAGCCACGATTTTGCCGTTGAGGATTACGTAATGAATATGCTGGAACCACTTGGCGCGGAGGCAGTCGTCTTCTCTGCTCAGTGGGACTATCTCGCGTCGCCCTCTTATTACTTCCAGTCCGTGGAAGGATTACGGCCTGATGTGACGGTGATCGATCGGGAATTGCTGATGCATTCGTGGTATCATGAACAGCTGCGGCGAAACCATCCGGAACTGATTTCGGGAACAGAACCAAAAATTGATGCGTTCCTCTTGGAGCTCCGCAAGTTCGAACGGAACGAAGCTTTTGATTCCGTGGCCTTTGGAAACAGTTTCGCAGACATGTATAGAAGTCTTATGTCTGGTATTGCCCGTACAAAGCCCGTATACCTGACGCCCGAGGTGGCGGGTGATTTTCGGGACACGAACTTTTCACTGGTTCCTGACGGGTTGGTGTTCCGTCTGACGCGCGATACCACGGGCAGGTCGTTTGCCCCGAAGCGTTTTGTCTTTCGGCCGATTCCGAAGAGCAACCGATTTACCGAAGACGTGAAAGGTTATTATGCCGCTGGTTATGTCACCCAGGCCGTCTATGCGGATCAACTCGGGGACAGACAGCGTGGACTTGAGTTTCTCAAAGCGGCGGTCGATGTCAAACCTGGTTTCCCACCCGCCGTGGAATGGATGGACCGTTTGCAAGGATTGCGTTAGAAGGCCGTGAAAAAGTTTCTTCATAACGACGTTTTCATTGGTCTGGTGCTATCGCTGGCCGCTTTGGGCGTGTATCTCCTGACGCTGGCACCGGGCTTAACGTTCATCGACAGCGGGGAGTTGGCGACCGATGCCCAAACCTTGGGTATTGCGCATCCGACGGGTTATCCCTTGTTCACCTTGCTGGGATGGCTCTTTGCGCATCTTCCCATCGGGGGGCGCGTCATCTGGAAATTGAACTTGATGTCGGCGGTTCTTTGTGCGGCCGCAGTCTTTTCCTTCTACCGGTTGTTTTTGTTCCTGCTCGTTGAGCAGAGCGCCAAAGGGAAAGTTGCGGAACAATCGTTTCTTTTGAATCGTCTGGCGGCCGCCACTGCGGCACTTGTGCTGGCATTCTCCGAAACCTACTGGACGCAATCCACGGCTATTGAAGTGTACCCGCTCCATCTTCTTTTCCTCGCTTTGGTTCTTTGGCTGTTTCTTCGGGCCATGACGGAACATGCGCGGAAAAATGAGTCGGGACGATGGTGGCTTGCCTTTGCTTTTGTGCTGGGGCTGAGCTTCACCAATCATATGACCACGATCCTCTTGGCTCCGGGGCTCCTTTATCTGTTCTTCGCAGGTCACGGATTTTCAAGCGGGTCGTGGAAAAAAATCGTAAGCGCCGTCATCCCGTTTTTGATCGGTCTCTCTGTCTATCTCTACTTTCCCATTCGAGCGTCGCAATCTCCCGAGATGAACTGGGGAAATCCTGTCAGTCTGGAGAGAATGCTGTGGCATATCTCCGGAAAGCAGTTCCGCGTGTGGATGTTCTCCTCCTTCGACTCGGCGGGAAAACAGTTCGGGCATTTCGTTTCAACGTTTCTGCCGGAGTTCGGATATCTGCCATTAGCTCTGGCATTGATAGGATTGGTGTATTTGTTCGGCCGCTCCCGGAAAATGTTTGTGTTCACGCTGTTGCTTTTCCTCGGCTGCCTGTTCTATTCCGTCAACTACGACATTCACGACATCGATTCCTATTTCCTGCTGGCCTATGTCACCACGGCGATTTGGATCGCTTTCGGGTTGAGTACGCTGCTGCTATGGGCCTGGCGCAGGGGGAATGGAGTCAAGGCCCTGGCCGGGATTGCTTGCATCGCGTGCATCCTGCTCCCGCTATCGCTCAATTATCGAAGTGTGGATGAAAGCCGGGATTATGCCGTGGAGGATTATGCCCGGAACGTTCTGGAAACAGCGGAACCCAATGCAGTAATCCTGTCCTACCAATGGGATGCCTTCGTGTCCGCCGCGTATTATCTCCAACTCGTGGAGGGATTTCGTCGGGATGTCGTGGTAATCGATCGGGAATTGTTGCGTCGCTCATGGTACTATGAGCAGCTGGGACATCGTTATCCGTGGCTCATTGAAAACTCGCGCGTGGAGGTTCAATCCTTCCTCGCCGAACTGGATAAGTTTGAACATGATGTGCCCTACAATCCCGGAGTGATTCAAGGGCGGTTTGAAGTGGTGATTCGGAGTTTGCTGCTGAGGAGTTCCCAAAGCCGTCCGGTGTACGTCACACCGGAGATTGAACCGGAATTCGTACAGGGTTTCCGGAAGGTGCCGTCGGGACTGGCCTTTCGCTTGTTGGCTGATACGACACCCATCAACGTGTCTTTCAAGGATTATGCCTTCCGGCCGATTTTGAAATCCACGACCAATCACGAAAACGTGAAGAGCATGTACGCCATGGCATATGTGAATCAGGGGATATTCCGCGCCATGCAGGGCGGGCGGGAGGAGGGGCTTTCCCTTGTCCGCAAAGCGCTGGCGCTCAAACCTGATTATGGAGACGCCTTGGTCTGGCTTGACCGGCTGAGCAACACGCGCTGATGAAGAAGCTGCTTCAAAACGACCTATTCACCGGTCTTGTGTTGGCGTTGATCGCCTTTATCGTCTATTTCCTGACGTTGTCACCTTCCATCGGTTTCATCGACAACGGGGAACTTGCGACCGTTGCGACCACTCTAGGTATTGCGCATCCCACGGGCTATCCGTTGTTCACGTTGATAGGTTGGTTGTTTGTCCATCTTCCCCTCGGGCATCGGGTTATTTGGAACATGAATCTTCTTTCGGCATTGCTCTGTTCCGCATCCATCTATTTCTTCTACCGAGTGTTTCTCCTCTTTCTTTCAAACGCATCTCCACTCCGCGCGGGAGAAAAACGCTCCTTTTACCGAATTGCCGCTGCAACGGGAGTATTGAGCCTTGCATTCTCCCGCACCTTCTGGTCGCAGGCTTTGTCCATCGAAGTATATCCCTTGCACATCCTGTTTCTATCCGTGGTCCTGTTGCTGTTCCTTCGAGCTGTCCTGGGGAATAAAGAGACGGCAAAAGAGCCTCCGCGAACGTGGCTGCTATTCGCGCTATGTCTCGGACTGAGCTTTACGAATCACATGACCACGATTTTGTTGGCGCCGGGTTTTCTGTATCTGTTCTTTGCGACGTATGGGACGGGACGTCCGGCGTGGAATAAAATCGGCATGGCGGCCATCCCTTTCCTATTGGGGCTTTCGCTCTACCTCTACCTGCCGTTGCGCGATAGGCAAGGGCCGATGTTGAATTGGGGCTCCCCGTCCAACCTAGTGGATTTCTGGAAACATGTCTCCGGTGAACGCTATCATCTCGGAATGTTTTCATCCCTTGAGGTGGCGAGCAATCACTTCAAGGCTTTTGTCACCGGGTTCCCCTATGAGTTTGCTTTTCTTCCCGCGCTTTTCGCCCTGGCGGGATTGATCCAACTGTTTCTCCGCTCGCGAAGAATGTTTGTGTTCACATTGCTGTTGTTCGGCGGCTGCTTGCTATACGCCATCAACTACAACATCCGCGATCTCGATTCCTATTTCCTGCTGGCCTATGTCGTCACAGGTGTTTGGGTCGCCTGTGGAGCCCTGTGGGTGCTCGAGGTTTTTCGAAGCAAAGGACTGGAAAAGATCGGCTGGGCGGTTTGTGCGGTGGCGGTGTTGTTGCCGCTGGCGTTGCATTACAGTGATGTGGACGAGAGCAAGGATTACGCGGTGGAGGATTATGCGCGCAATGTGCTGGCCTCGGTGGATTCCGGCGGAGTCATTTTTTCTTCACAATGGGAATACTTCACTTCGGCCGCACTTTACCTGCAAATCGTGGAAGGCGTACGACCCGACGTGACCGTGATCGACAAGGAACTGTTGAGCTCGGCGTGGTATTACCCGCAACTCGAACGTCGCTATCCGGGTTTTATGGCGCAATCGAAGAAAGAAAGGGATTCGTTTCTGGCGGAGCTGTACAAGTTCGATCACGATCTGCCCTGTAATCCCCGCGTGTTGAAGGCGCGCATGGAGGATATGGTGCATAGTTTTGTGGCGAAGAGTCTGGATTCGAAACCCGTGTATGTAACCGCCGACATGGGTCCGGACTTCGCGCCGGGCTTTCTCCGTGTTCCCTCAGGCCTGACGCTGCGTCTTTTCCTCGGCGCGGTTCCCAAGCCAACTCCGCCGCGTGAATTCGTGTTCCGTCCTCTCGCCACCACGATTCCGGATGTGGAGAACATTCGGACGAATTATGCCATTGCCTATGCGAATCAGGGGATTTATCAGTCGATGCTGGGAGACACGGTCACAAGCTTGGAATTCCTGCGAAAATCGCTGGCGGTGAAACCCGATTTTCCGCAGGCAGTGGCGTGGTTGGAACGGTTGGGAGGTCGTTAGTTTTCCATCATGGCTGCCTCGTTGCAAGACATCCTGCTCCGCGTCAAGGAGGGTTCCGACATCGTTCAGATTGTCGGGCAATATCTTCCGCTCAAACGGGCTGGCGGGCGGTATCTCGGCGTCTGTCCGTTTCATAACGACCGGCATCCCAGCATGAACGTGAATCCCCGCATGGGGATTTACAAGTGCTTTGCTTGTGGTGCAGGCGGCGATGCCATCAAGTTCGTGCAAGAGTATGAGCGTGTCGGATTCGTGGAGGCTCTGCGGCTCGTGGCCGCCAAGGCGGGGATCGCAATCCCGGAAAACCTTTCCTTCGGTGACAAGGGGGATGCGGACAAGACTGCACTGGCAGCGCAAGCCAATCAGATCGCCTTACAAGTGTATGTTGAAACGCTGCCGAAGTCGCAACAAGCCATTGAATACCTGAAGTCGCGCGGGCTGACCGGTGAAACCGCCAAGCAATTTCAGATTGGCTTTGCTCCGGAAAACCCCGACCTCATCCTTCAGCGCGCGCAATCCAAAAAAATTCCCGTGGCGGCGTTCGTCGAAGCGGGCATTCTCGGCGAGAGTATGGGCCGCGTCTTTGATCGTTTCGGCGGGCGATTGATTTTTCCCATCTTCAATCTCTCAGGTCGTGTCATCGGATTTGGCGGGCGCATCATGCCCGGCAAGGAAGGCGCGAAGTACGTCAACACGCCGGAATCACCGTTGTACCAGAAGAGCCGCGTCCTGTACGGGTTCAACTTCGCGCGACAAAGCATCGATCAAAGCGGCGAAGCGGTCATCGTCGAAGGCTACATGGATCTGGTTTCGCTCTGGCAGGCCGGGATTCACAATGCCGTGGCCGTGTGCGGGACCGCACTGACAAAGGAGCATGCGCAGATGCTGGGGCGTTTCGCGCGCAAGGTGTATCTGTTCTTCGACGGCGATACGGCGGGTCGCAACGCCGTGCGGCGCAGTCTGGAACCGTTGCTGGCTCAAGGAGTGGAAGCACGCGTGCCGGTGCTGCCGGAGTCCGAGGATCCGGACAGTTTTGTGCGCCGCAATTCCGCCGGGGCCGTGCAATCCCTGTTTACATCCGCCGACGATCTTCCCGCTTTTTGGGTGCGTGATCGCGGCAAGTCGGTGGAGTCTCTCAGTCCCGAAGAAAAGGATTCAATGTTGCGCGAGGCGGCGAAAGTGCTGGCACACAACCCCTCCGCTGATGTGCGCGAGGAACACCTGCAGCATTTGCGCCGTCGTCTGGGACTCAAGCCGGAGTCTGTGAAACCCCAACCACGATCGTTTGTTTCCGGACAGGTTTCAAGAATGTCATCCATTAAGTCTGCCGTCCCGGGTTCCGGATTGGGTCTTTTTGTTTCCGGTTCTAATATCTCCGTGGCGCCTGAAGCGTTGCGTGAATGGAAGCTGTTGCAGATGTTGCTCGCCTATCCGAACGTCGCGGGACCTGTCGTCGAAGAAGTGAAGTTGGAATGGTTTTCTGATCCGCGTCCCCGGGAGTTGTTTGATCACGCGGTGGCGTTGAGTCTTGAGAAAGGCGACGTGTCGCTTGCCGAGTTGAATGAGCGTATTCCCGAATCGCTGCGCGATGGATTGGCGGCGTTGGAACTTCCCGAGGGGGATGCGCCGGAACGTGTACGTCGTGAATCTCTGGATTACGTGCTTGCCATGGAGAAGTCCTACTGGCAGAACCGCAAGCGCGAGGCCAAGACAGTTGAAGAGATTCAGGAAATCCAGAAATGCATACAGGCCTTGAATTTGCGCCGTTAGAGGCGCATGACGGTGCGTCCCCAACGGCGTCGTCTTGTTAAGTTAGGGATATGGCTGAATCCCGCATACCCGAACAGCCGCTGCCTGCAGGAATTGAAGAATCATCCGGCACCGCCGAGGAACTCAAGCCCCCTGAGATTGAGCGCAGTCTGGATCGCGCCAAGGAAAATCTGATCGCCTATATCCAGGAGCGCCATCCGGATTGCGACGAGGCGCTGCTGCGCAAGGCCATCGACTTCACCATCCTCGCGCACAAGGATCAGTTCCGTCATTCCGGCATGCCCTATGCCGAACATCCGTTTGAAGTCGCGAAGTTGCTTTGTGACATGAACATGGATACGGTCACCATCGTGGCCGGATTGTTGCACGACGTCGCTGAGGACACGCGTTTCGGACCCGACATCCGGCAGGAGTTCGGAGACGACGTGGCCTTCCTCGTGGACGCAGTCACCAAGATCTCCGCATTGCAAAGCCACTCGCGCGCAGAACAACAGGCCGAGAATTTCCGCAAGATGCTGATCAGCATGGCCAAGGACATCCGTGTCATCATGATCAAGTTCGCGGATCGCTTGCACAACATGCGGACGCTGAGTTACCACCGCCGCGAGGATCGTCGGCGCGACATCGCCGCCGAAACCATGGAAGTGTACGCGCCGCTGGCACACCGTTTCGGTCTGGGTCAGATCAAGTGGGAGTTGGAAGATCTGGCATTCAAGTACCTGAATCCTGACGCCTACAAAAGCCTTGTGCGCAAGGTTGTGGAGAAGCGTCAGGAGCGCGAGGAATATGTGCGCGAGATCCTCGGTCCGACCAAGGAAGCGTTAGCGAAGAACGGCGTCGAGGCCCGTGTGTTCGGTCGTCCCAAGCATCTCTTCAGCATCTGGCAGAAAATGCAGCAACGCCGCTGCCAGTTCGAGGATATCTACGATCTCCATGCGCTGCGCATCATCGTCAAGACCACGGCGGATTGCTATGCCGTTCTCGGCACCATGCATTCCTTGTGGCCGCCGTTGCAAACCCGGTTCAAGGATTACATCGCCACGCCCAAATCCAACGGCTATCAAAGCCTGCATACCACCGTCATTGGCCCGGCCGGCAAGGCCGTGGAACTTCAGATCCGCACCGAGGACATGGACAATGTCGCCGAGCATGGCATCGCGGCGCACTGGGGCTACAAGGAAGGTTCCTCGTCACGCGAGATCGGACGGGAGAACCGTTGGTTGAAGCAATTGCTCGAATGGCAGCAGGATTTGACGGACTCCTCGGAGTTCATGGATTATCTGCGTCAGGATTTGGAGACGGGTGAGATCTTCGTCTACACTCCCAAAGGCGATGTCATTCCATTGCCACGTGGAGCTACTGCTTTGGATTTCGCCTTTGCCTTGCATTCCGGTCTGGGCTTGCGCTGCGTGGGCGCCAAGGTGGATGGCAACGTCGCTTCGTTGCACCGCGTACTGCAAACCGGCGAGCGCGTCGAGATTCTCAAGTCCGATTCGCAGCATCCTTCGCAGGACTGGCTGTCCATCGTGGTCACACCCAAGGCCAAGAACGCCATCCGGCGATGGTTGCGCACCGAGGAAGCCGCGCATAGCATCCAGCTCGGCCAGGAAATGCTGGAACGCGAGTTCCGTTTGGCGCGAGTGCCCGCGGAAAAGCAGACCGACCTGAAGCCGTTCACGGAAAAATTCGGAGTGCTGAACTGGGAAGAATTATGGGAGAAGATCGGCCACGGAGAAATCGCCCTCGGTGCCGCCGCTGCGATTGTCCAGGAATTGAGTCCGCGCGAAAAGAAAACTTCGGTGTTCGACCGGATC
>OMJM01000020.1 GCA_900299345.1 bacterium
ACAAAACAGCACAAAAACGACACTATCACACAATGATATTACCAGTGGTACGGTAGTGTTTCTAAGACTAGAACTGGTAAAGGCCTTGCAGACAAAGACGCAAAGAGCGCAAATTCCACTCTGCGTATTCAACAGGGCCATTTGGAATTATGGAGGTCCATAAAGAATTGCTTTTGAAGTTCAATGACGTGTACGCCAAGCCACCAGTCCATGTCCAATGCTTCTCGAAATTCTGTTGATACCCAGCTTGGATTTCATAGCCAGCGCCGCCGATTTCTGTTTTGGCGCGAACGCTCCCTCCGGTTGACGCGTAAATACCCGTAGGCCCGAAATTCCAAAATCGTGTATAGGAGAAATAAATACCGGGATAATTACTGACCGAAAGCAATGAAACGGGCACAAGATACCTTGCCCCGATTCCGGCGAGATTTCCTTGAACGGCGTACCAGAATTCCCGCGTCTGGGATCCGGTCTGGTTGTTTGCCAATCCCGATTCGCGATACCAGAAATGTTCTGTACGCAGCCAGATGTCGAGATAGGGAAAGACAGGAATTCCCACCATCAAGCCGATGGGAAAGTAAATGGCAACGGGATCCTGGGCTTGAAGAACGCGCAACGTGTCCTTGGTCACCACCGAGTCCATGTAATGTGAGAAAAGTCCCCGCTCGGAAAGATCAGCGAAGGCGAAGGATAGTGTTACTCCGAGAAAGAACCCGCGTTTACGCAATCTTGCATCAAGACTGTCCGCGCTGGGTGGGGCTGTGTTGACGGCTTTTCCAGGAGACTTACCCGCCTCGATTTCACGGATGAGCGCGGCTTTGGCGGAGTCTCGTTGAAATGCCGGAAGTGAGTCGGCGGGAGGAGTTGTTTGGGCAAAAACTGGAACGATTAAAAGCAGGAACGCAATGAAAAGATGGTTGATTTTCATGTCGCGTGGCGCTTCCCGGTTCCATATAATCCGTGGGTGCGGATGTAGTCTGACACGCTTGTTGGCAATGCCATCAAGGTATCCTCGGACGATCCGGACATACGGTCACGAAATATTCTCGATTCATCAGGGATTTCCGGGCAATCCAACCATACCACCGACTTGGGCGGTTTTCCGGGTTCGATTCCCTTGCGTGGGTAGACAACCAGAGTGGCCTCCGCCAGTACCGATTCGGGTTGATGCCATTGTGGAAAGATGGCCCAATTATCCGCTCCAATGAGGAGGTACCAGCTGTCTTCAGGCGATTTGCTTTTCTTCAAAGCTTGTAAGGTATGGAGCGTATAGGAAGGTTGTGGCAATGATGATTCGATTTCGGACAGTTGTGATGTCGAATCGTTGGCGATGAGAGCGCGGACCATGCCTGTCCGATGTGCAAAGGAGGTACCGGGAAGTTGTTTGTGGGGAGGGTGAAAAGCGGGAACCCAGATGACCTTATCCAGCTTCAGTTGTTCAACTGCAGACCGGGCCACTTGAAGGTGCCCGAAATGGGGGGGATCGAACGAGCCGCCAAAGACGCCGATGCGCATGGGTCACAAGGTTTCTGACTTTTGCTCCGCCTGGCGCTTCTCTTCTTCTTTCTTTTCCTGCTTCTTGTGGCGGGCATACCGTTCACGGGCCTTGTCCAGTTTGGAACGGAGGTTTTTGATTTTCTCGCGGAAAGGATCGTCCTTGGCCACTCCATCGAATTGCGCCAGAAGGTTTTCCGCCTCCACAAACTGTTCCAGTTCGATGTAACACTCGGTCAGCTTCAGCGTAATCTCACGCCGTTGAATGCGATCGCCGTATTCCTTGAGGATGTGCTTGTAATAGATGGCGGCGGCCAAAGGCTCGTCCATGCGGGTGTATAGCTTGGCGATGCGGGAATCGCGGGTCGCGAGCAAATCCCGCAGGCGATCCACTTCGGAGCGGGCACTGTCAAGACGCGGGGAATCCGGAAACTCGGCGATGAACGTCTCAAACTCGTGGATGGCATCCAGCGTTTTGCTTTGATCCTTGGTGGCCGCTAGGGTTTGCTTGGCCATGCTGATGGCCAGTTTGTACCGGACGGTTTCCCCATATTTACGAGATCCGGGATATTCCTTGAGGAAGGCCTCGTATTCCTCCTCGGCTTCCATCCATTCCTTCAGGGCGAAGTGGGATTCCGCCAGTTCAAAGTATGCTTCCTCGGCGAATTCTGTTCCACTACACGCTGTCACAAAATCCGCGTATTCCTCTTTAGCCGTGGCATATCGCTTCTTGAGGTATTTGGCGTGCGTTTTGTCGTAACGGATTTTGCAATCCCCGGCGAGGTCCTTGGGTTTGCTGCTGCCGCAGCCGGTCAGCAGGATGCCCGCAATGGCAAAAGACAGGCAGGCGCGTAGAATCGAAAACGGTCTCACGCGGAGCAGTTCAGGGGCGTCGGGATTCGAGCTGGGTGAGTTCGCTTTTGGCTTTTTCAAAGTATTCACTGTCGGGGTACAAAGATACAACCTTGCGGAATTCTTCAGTCGCATGTGCGCGGTCACCCAGCCGCAGGTAGCAGTAACCCAGCTTGATTTGCGCGTCGTCAGCTTTTTCGGTTTCCTTGAATTCGAGAACCTTTCGGAAGGCGGCGATGGCTTCATTATACTGCTTGAGAGCGAACAGGCATTCCCCCGTCCAATACTGGGCATTGTCGGCATAGCCACCCTGCGGATTTTGTGTTTGCAGCTGGCGATAAACTTGCATGGCTTCTGAATACTTCCGGTCGAAGTAAAGATCCGAAGCTTTTTTGTATAAAGCTGCTTCGGCTGCCGAGATTGCGGGCTTCACCGTGCCCATGTTTTTCGGAGGCAGGGTACCTGCTGTCAGCGCCGGATTCGGAGACGGTTCAGGGAGTTGAGCGATTTTTCGTTTCAAGCTGTCCAGTTGTGCGTCGTATTGCTGAAGCTTATCGACAGGAATGGCTTCCATCTGCTCTGCGAGTGTCTGGACCTGGCCTTCCAATTCCTTGAGACGGGCGCGGAGGGTTTGCAATTCAAGACGGCTTTCCTGCGCCAGCTTGAGAGCATTGTTCGAATCTTCCGTTGTCAAAGTTGCGGGATTGGAGTTGGATGATTCCGCAGGAGTGGAGGGGGTCGGATTCTGTTTCGGCTTTCCTGCGGCACATCCCAGAAAGCACAATAGCGATCCTGCCAAAAGAGCGCGCAGAATGGAAGCGGGTTTCATCGAGATCGTCAAGGCCTGCATGGAGCGTATTTTATATTCAAATCCAGTGGTACTCACAAGATACATCCTGCGGGAGCACATCGCCCCGTTTTGTTACGCGCTCTTCGTCATCACCTTTCTCTTTCTGGTCGATTTTCTCATCCGCATCCTCTCTTCCATCCTCAGCAAAGGATTGGAGTGGCGCGTGGTACTCGAGATCATTTTGCTCAATCTGGCATGGATGCTGGCGTTGTCAATTCCCATGGCCGTATTGGTCTCGGCTCTGATGGCCTTCGGGAGGTTATCCGCCGACAATGAGTTCACCGCCCTTCGCGCCTTGGGGATTTCACCTTTGCGTGCCTTGCTTCCCGTGCTGACGGTCGCGGGGATATTGTGTGTCGGATTGTTCTGGTTTAATGATCGGGTTTTGCCGGAGTCCAACTTCCGGGCAGCGGCGTTGCGCAACGACATCGGACGCAAGAAGCCCACCGCACTCATCTCCGCCAGACGGCTCATTCGGGACTTCGAAGGGTACCAGATCTGGATTGATGATGTGGAAGACAGGACGGGCAAGCTGGAGGGTATCCGCATCTACCAACCCGATCCTGGAAAGCCGATGCGCTACACCTATGCCGATTCGGCATCAATGGAATATGTGGACGGCGGAAAAAACCTGCTGATTCATTTGCGCCATGGTGAAAACCACGCCATCGACTCGCGCAACCCGAAAAGCTATGCACGCATCCGGTTTCAATCCCAGACTGTGACGTTGCCCAACGTGGACGCGGCATTACGACGACAGGAACGCACTTACCGTACGGATCGCGAAATGTCCGTTCACGATATGCGCGCGATTGTGCAACGAAGCCGGGATCGGCTGGCACAGTTACGTGAGGAATATGCGGCCAAGATCCTCGATGATATGCGCGTTCTCGACCTCGGGTTTTCGGCGGATACGAATCCTGTGCCTTTACGTTTGATTGAGACGCCTTGGACGAAACAAGTAAAGTTGACGCCCACGGTTTTTGCGGAAACCAAACGACAGGAATCCGATAAGCAATACCACATTCAGAGCTATCAGGCCAGGGCTCGCAATGAAGAAATGGAGATCAGCCAGTATTCCGTGGAGATTCACAAGAAGTTCGCCATTCCCGTCGCCTGTCTTGTCTTTGTGTTGATCGGAGCGCCACTGGGGGTGATGGCGCGACGCGGCGGCATCGGCACGGGTGTAT
>OMJM01000021.1 GCA_900299345.1 bacterium
CCCCAGAATCCAGAAGTAGCCGTCTTTATCGCGCACCGCGCCATCACCGGCCATGTAATAGCCCTTGTCGGCAAAACGGCTCCAATAGACCTCACGAAAGCGGTTGTCGTCGCCCCACAAAGTACGCAACATCGAAGGCCATGGTTTGCGAATGACGAGAAACCCACCTTGACCGTTGGGAAGTTCCTCGCCTTTCTCATTGACCACTGCGGCGTCCACCCCGAAGAAAGGAAAAGTCGCAGACCCGGGTTTGGTCGGTGTGACACCGGGAAGTGGCGTGATGAGAATGCTGCCGGTTTCGGTCTGCCACCATGTGTCGACGATGGGACAACGGCCGCCACCGATGATTTCATGGTACCAGATCCACGCTTCGGGATTGATAGGCTCTCCAACAGAACCAAGCAGCCGTAACGAGGAAAGATCATGCTTTTTAGGAGCGTCCTCCCCCCACTTCATAAAAGCGCGAATGGCCGTGGGCGCCGTGTAGAACACGTTGACTTTGTAACGCTCCACGATGCTCCAGAACCGATCCACCTCGGGATGATTGGGAGCCCCTTCATACATCAAAGACGTCGCGCCATTGCATAAGGGACCATATACGACGTAGCTGTGTCCCGTGACCCAGCCGATGTCCGCCGTGCACCAGTACACATCCTCTTCCCTCAAGTCGAATACGTATTTCGTCGTGAGATACGCCCCAGTCATGTAGCCACCGGTGGTATGCAGGATACCCTTGGGCTTGCCCGTGCTCCCGGAGGTATAGAGGATAAACAAGGGGTGTTCGGCGTCGAGTTCAGCGGCGGGACATTGGTCCGACGCGTTCGCCATGAGATCCTGCCACCAGAAATCGCGACCCGAAACCATTTCGACCGGGCTGTTCGTGCGACGGAACACGATGCAGCTTTTCACGGTAGGGGAATTTTTCAGGGCATCATCCACCGTCTTCTTCAGCTCGATAATGCTTCCACGCCGCCAACCGCCATCCGCCGTGATCACCACCTTACACGACGCATCGCCGATGCGATCCACCAACGCCGGAGCACTGAAACCACCAAAGATGATGGAATGGATTGCTCCAATACGCGCACACGCAAGCATGGCGATGGACAGCTCCGGAACCAGCGGCATGTAAATAGCCACGGTATCTCCGGCCTGAACACCACGCGATTTGAGAACATTACCGAACTTGCAGACCTCACGGTGCAATTCAGCATAGGTCAGACTGCGCCGCTCACCTTCGGGTTCGCCTTCCCACAGAATCGCAACTTTGTTGGCGCGCGTGGCGAGATGCCGATCCAGGCAATTATACGCAAGATTTGTCTTGCCTCCTTCGAACCATTTGGCATGCGGAGGGTGATCCCAATTCAACAACCGATCCCATTTGCGGAACCAATGAAGCTGACACGCGACGTCCCCCCAGAATTTTTCGGGTTCCTCGAGAGATTGCTTATGCAAACGCTCGTATTCCTCGCGCGACTTCACCGCAGCTTTCGCCGCGAACGCGGATGGTGGGTTGAACGTGCGTTGCTCGTTCAGCACGCTTTCGATGTTCTGGGACATGACGCCTCCGGTTCAGACCGAGCGTTCGGTCATCAACAGGCACAACTGCCGCAGGTGAAATGCGGCGGTGGATTCGGACAGGGACTCCAAAAACGATTGACCCGACTGGATGCGCTCCACGGCCATTTCAAGCGCACGTTGGAATGCACCACTCTCGTTCAACAGGCTGTGAATCGCAAGCTGGCTGGATTCCGCCTGCGCATTGGCAAGTAATGAACTCATGCGATGGCGTTCGTCAGCAGTGGCATCGGAGAAGAACAGAATCAACGGCAAGGTCAAAAAGCCGTTCTTGATGTCGGAGAAGGTGCGTTTATCGAGTTCCGTCGCGCCAAAGCCAAAGTCGAGCAGATCGTCTACGATTTGGAAGGCAATCCCGAAGTCACGTCCCTGCGTCGCCCCACGGCGCACATCGTTCTCGTCCAATCCCGCAAGAATCGCTCCGCATTCACCGCAGGCTTCAAACAGCGCGGCGGTTTTCCCCGCAATGATTTCCTCGTACTCCGCCATGCTCAGGTCGGCACGGCCCGCGCGTTCGATCTCCAGCACTTCGGCCTTGATAAGTCGGCTGGAAGCACGGCATAGGCTCAGCGGAATGCGCGAATCAGGATCGCTCCAGATGAGCTCCATGGCTTTGGCGAGGATGTAGTCCCCAAGCAACACGGCCATGCGATTCCCCCAGCGCTGATGCGCGGTCTTCTCGTTACGGCGCAGATCGCTGCCGTCAATGATATCGTCATGGATGAGGGAGCCGAGGTGAATCAACTCCACGGCGGCACAAATTCGGGCGGCGCGATCCAAATCGAACTGACGGCCGGTTTGGGCGAGGAGCAACAGGAAGGTGGAACGGATGCGTTTGCCCTGACGAGTCAGCAAATCCTGCATATACCCGGACAATTTTCCCGGGGCGCTCAGGGCCACGGCTTCCATCCGGTACTGGACCCGTTCCAACCCTGGCGCCACAAACGCGCGAGCTTCGCTTAAAACCGCGGCATAATCCGCGCTTTTGACCAGCGTCTCGTTCAAAACTTCCTCCCTCGGTGGTTGCCAAAGTTAGATTTTTCGGGCTTTTCCGTTCCAACAAATGATTCCGTCACCAAGCTATTTCTGGATTGTTCTCCCCACTTCCCCGGATGCCTCCGAGGCCGACCAATACCGGCTGATGGAATTGGGAGCTTCCGGGTCTTTGGAGGAAGAAGGACAACCCCTGAAAGTACGGGGATTTTTTGAAGATCATGCCTTATGGGTCTCCGCTCGCGAAGCATTGAACGGGATTTCCGGACTCGAGTGGGGTGAAAATCCCTGGGAGGATTGGGATCGAAGTTGGCGTGAACGGCAGGTTCCCGTGGAAGTCACCCCATTGCTTGCGGTGTGCCCGCCATGGGTTGCTGCTCCGCAAAATATTCGTCATGTGATCCGATTGGAAGCGAAGATGGCTTTCGGAACCGGTTCGCATGAATCCACGCGCATCGCTGCTTTGCTACTCGAAAAATTGGATCTGCGCGATAAAACCTTGCTCGATGTCGGAACGGGAACGGGAATTCTTTCACTCTACCCTGCCCTGCTCGGAACCAAGCTGGCGGTGGGATTTGATATCGATCCAGTCACAGGTCCTTGTCTGAAAGAAAATCTGGAACTCAACCCGGTTCCGAATGGAAGCAAAGCTATCTTCTATGTCGGCACGTTGGATGCAATGAAACCTCGAACCTGTTTCGATGTCATCGTCTGCAACATGATCCGCACCGAAGCCTGGCCCTATCTCGATGCATTCCTCGCCTATCTGAAACCGGGAGGGCAGCTGATTTTATCCGGCCAGCGTGTGGAAGATCAGCCACATTGGCAGGAATGGTTTAAGAAGAAGGACGTACAGCCTTCTCAGGAAGTCACGCTGGATGAATGGTGGGGATTTGTGGTGAAAACCCAGCCCGGTACTTCTCAAGCCTGATCACGGCACATGGGATCAAAGCCTACCGTTGCTACTCTCGTCCTGGCGGGGTTCAGATCTCACCCATTGCGTGGGGCCTGTCTTTCCCGGACTGGGCAACAACAATTTACTTGAGACCGGGAAGCTCCTCAATATCCATCGGAACTTCTTCAGGTGCGTTTTTCTTGCGCAAACGCAGTTCGCGGAAAAATTCCCGCAGCATCTCGAGGCATTCTTCCTCCATCACCGGCCCGTCCACCTGAACTTCGCGGTTAATGGGGTTGTTCCTCAAGATGTCGTAGGTTGAACCTAAGGCTCCGAGGCGTTTGTCCCGCGCACCAAAAACCACACGGCTGACACGACTGTTCAGAATCGCGCCCGCGCACATCGGACACGGCTCCAAAGTCACATACAACGTGCAGCCGTCCAACCGCCAATTTTCCAACGCCTGACACGCCGCGCCAATGGCGAGGATTTCCGCATGTGCCGTGGGATCGCGCAAGGCTTCCATGCGGTTGTAACCACGACCAATGATACGGCCATCCTTGACCAGTACGCAACCGATGGGCACTTCACCATGCTCCGCGCCTTGTTGCGCTTCCGACAAGGCAAGGCGGAGAAAACGATCGTCCGGATTAAAACTCATACGCGAGCCGCCTTCCACCACAGAAAAAATCCCAGCGGAGCGAAGAGTAGGTTTCCGAACCACGCCGCTAACACGGGCGTCAAACTGCCATTCTCCCCCATCACCAGGCCCAAACGCAGGGCGACGTAATAGAGGAAGGTGATCAGGAGTGCAATCCCGAAGTTGCGCGCCAAACCGGTGCGCACCGCATTGACCGCCAATGCCGCGCCCATCACCGCCATGAAAAAGTTGACCAACGCACTGGCGATGCGGAAATGCCAATGGGTCAACAGGGCATGGGCAGGCTCGCCGTTGCGCAAGAGCACCGTGATTCGCTTGTGCAATTCCGACATGGACATCTCATCTGGATAAACGCGGTCATCAAGCAAATCCTCGGGGCGATCTTTCATGTCTGTAAAACGCCATTGCGGAAATGTTTGCGCCAGCACACTATCCCCTTCAAATTTTCTCAAGGTTCCATTTTCAAACATCCAACCGGAATCCTTTGCCCATCGCATCGAAACCGCGTCCACACGCAGGACAGGCAACCCGTTCCGCAAACGAATGGCCGTGACGTTCTGCCCTTCCTTGCGCGAACCCGTATAGTACTGAAAGTACAGCAGCGTTCCGTCCTGTGCCGTGTACACATAATCCGTGCGTTCGCGCGGATCCCCTCCGGAATACGTATCGCTTCCCGGTTCATTGATTTGGAAACGGCGATGGTTGGCGTCAGGCAGGACCCGATCTTGAAACCAGAACAATCCAAGACTGAGCAGGACGCCGAACAGAACCAGGGAGGATAAAATCCGTGACACGGAAATACCGGCCGCTCGCAGCGCAACCAGTTCCAATTGTTTGGCCAGTTTTCCTACCGAAAATACCGCGGCGAGGAGAATGGCGATGGGACACACTAGATAGGCAATGTACGGCAGATAATTCAGGTAATAGACATACCGATCTTGTGGAGGACGCGTGAGCCAGACGCGACTATTGCCCACAAAGTCGATGACCAAAAAAATCAGCACCGCGGAAAAGAAACAGAGAAGGAAAAGCCCCAAAAAACTTTTGAGCAGATGGCGCGTGTAGATCTTCATGGTTGGTGAGCCTGTCGAATCATTGCGCCGTCGCAGCTTCTTTTTTACGCCACGGAATAAGACGACGGAAACCCTGCCAGGGACGGCGATTGGGAACGTATTTCTCCCGCATCATTCGCCACACCAGCCAGGCGCCTCCCAAGCCGACCAGAATGTCGGGCCCCCACATTGCCACCCACGCGGGAATCACCAGACGATCCGCCAAGGCTTCCCCGCGAATCATCCCGACCCA
>OMJM01000022.1 GCA_900299345.1 bacterium
CATTGATATCCTTTCCCGCTGGAAGCTGGATGCGATGGGCTTCGATGTCCTGATCGGCAAACAGTGCGAGAGCCCGATCGGTCCCGGCTTCGCCCGCCGCATCGGCGTCGAACACCACATACACCGACTTGTTCCGGAATAGCGGGATCCACCCCGGTTTCAGGTTGGCTGCGCCCGGAATGCCCACGGAGGGAAATCCAGCCTCGATCAAGGTCAGGCAATCCACCACGCCTTCGCACAGGTACAGCAAGCCGGGTTCACCGTCGAGAATGCGGGCGTTGTAGGGACAGGGAATGGCCCCGGCCAGTGAAAGTTCCTTGGGCTTAACATCGGTTTCTAAAGCGCGGGCCTGCAGATATACCGCACGGCCTTCGCGATCGAAGTAGGGGAGAACGAGGGGATGACGATAAAAACGGAGATGGCCTTCGGCGTTGAACAGGCCACTGTCTCTCAGATCCGACGATGAAAATCCGGCGGCGAGTTCATCGCTGATGCGTCCATAATTTTCGACGACCCGTAATTTCTGTCCATCCCATGTTTTCTTGAAGATGCGCCGGCCCTTCAGCCACGTTACGGCTTTTCCGCTTCCGCGCACCGGATGGCAAAGCTCGAGAAACGCAGCAATCAGTTCGAGGCGGCGATCGGGAGGTGCCGTGGTTGTTGTGGGTTGTGGCGGACGGCCATCCGTTCGTACGGAAGAGGGTGATGCCTGAAAAAGTTCCACCTGTGATTGCGAGTTCGTGTGCGGAAGATGGTGTTTCACCGGGCCGGGATGCGGAGAATATCCCGAATGTTTTTCCAGAAATGCGATAGCTCCTGTGAAGTCGGTGTTGCGGACAATACGGACGAGATCGATGACGTCGCCTTTCACATCCGGGCAGACCCAGCATTTGAACGCACCTTTGTCAGGCCACAGGCTGACAGACGGGGTGCGGTCGCCGTGCGAGTGCCGTTCATTGCGCGGACAGCGGAAGCGGTTGTGGTTCACTTCCAGACCGAGATCCCGCGCCACTTCGAGAATGGGATGACGGGCTTTCAGCGCTTCTATGTCCACGACCATAAGGTAAATGTCCCTGTGAGGTATCTTTGCAGGCGATGGCTTTGAGAATCCAGAAACATATTCCACTGGCCCCCTACGTTTCCTTTAAGGTCGGAGGTCCTGCCCGGTATTTCTGTCAGCCTGCGTCTCCTGAAGAATTCGCCGAAGCCCTGCGTTTTGCACACAATAAGGGGCTGAAATATTTCGTGTTGGGGAAAGGCACCAACCTCGTGTTTTCGGACATGGGTTACCCTGGCCTCGTGATTGAAACCGAAAATTTCAATCGTGTCCAGTGGGATGGGGCCAAGGTTACGACGGAATGCGGTGTGCTCTTGATGGATGTGGTAACGCAATCCGTGGAACGCGGCATGGTCGGAATGCAAAACCTCGCGGGAATTCCCGGAACCATGGGTGGTGGCGTGTACATCAACGCCGGAGCATTCGATCAAGAACTCAAGGACCTGGTCGTTTCTGTGTTGTCGCTCAAACCGGATGGTACCTTGGTGCGTCGTTCCAACTCCGAGTGCGGTTTTGTGTATCGCCGCTCGGTGTTTTGCGGGGCGGGGGAGATTGTGCTGGAAAGTTCCATGGAGTTGCAGCCCGGTGGCGATCCCGCGGCGTTACGGACCGAGATGGAAGCAACCTTGAAGCGGCGCAGCGACAAGCAGCCGTTGGAGTATCCCAATGCCGGGAGCATGTTCAAGCGTCCGCCCGGGAATTACGCCGGAGCCTTGATTCAAGCTGCGGGGCTGAAGGGTTTTCGCATGGGCAACGCGGCCATTTCGGACAAGCACGCCAACTTCACCATCAATCTGGGCTGTGCAACCGCGCAGGAGATTTGGGATTTGACCAGCGAGGTGATTCTCCGCGTCCGCGATCACAGCGGGATTACCCTGGAGCGCGAGCCGATTTTTGCAGGTGAATTTTTACCGTGGCCCCGGCCCCTGTAGGGGCGGATTTTAAATCCGCCCCTACAGGGGCCGAAATCCCTCTTCGTCCGGCGTAATGCCATCCTTGCGGCGATCCAGCTTGGTCAGTACCCAGTTTCCGTCCTTGCGCTTGCATTGCATCACAATGCCCTTGAACGGCGGTGATTCGATGACACCACCCCAGTGAAATCGCCGTCCATCCCATTCGGTTTCGGGAATATCCGCTTCGCGAAGATATTGTTCCGCCAGCACCGTCAGGTCGGCCGGCTGGAAGTGTTCGCATTTGCCGTGGTCGCGGGGATCGGGAGCTTGCATGGGGTTAAAATAGAAATGGCCAAGTAGCTATCTTCACACTCATGTCGGCGAGTGCGTTGCCTCATTGGACGAATTATCTGGATGCGGTCTCTGTGGATGGATTGGATGAACGCTTGTCCAAGCATCTGGATCAGGCGTCCGCCATTCTCTCCGGCATTCCAGCGGACAGGGTGGATTATGCCTATGCGCCGGGAAAATGGACGGTGCGGCAGTTGATGGGACACATCCTGATGTCGCACCGCATTTTCATCACCCGAGCCGTGTGCATCGCGCGCGGGGAAGAAAAATCGTTTCCGGGATATGACGAGAATGCTTATGCGGAGAATTGGCCGCATCAAAGCATTGGCGTCAAGGAGCTGGCTTCCGCCTATGCGGACGAGTCGCGTGCCACGCGAAACTGGATCCGTTGGATGACGCCGGAGGAGAGGGCTCGCGAGGGTGTGGCTAACAATCTGATCGTGCGTCCGGAATATATGATTCGGGCCTTGATCGGCCACGAACAACATCATCTGAACGTTCTGCGGGAACGCTATGGAGTGGGCTTGTGAAAAACGTTTCCCTGAAATCGCTCAAACACCCGGAGATCACGGTCCTGCGCTCGCGTGAGCCGAGTCCGTCGCCGGCCATTCAAAAGACGGTGACGGATATTTTGCGCCGCGTCCGCAAGGAAGGCCACAAGGCTGTGCTGGATTATGCCAAACGGTTTGACGGTCTGAAAGGCAATCTTCAGGTTTCGAATACCGAGCTGCGACGCGAAGCGGGGAAGACGAACGCAACCGTGCGTGCGGCTATTCGCAAGGCCATCGCCAACGTGCGGAAATTTCATCTTCGGCAACGCGAGACGTCGTGGCGTCTCAAGGGTTCCCACGGTGAAACATTGGGGCAGATTATTCGTCCCTTGGATCGCGTGGGTATTTATGTGCCTGGCGGCGCAGGAGTATATCCCTCGACCTTGATCATGAACTCCGTTCCTGCGCAAGTGGCGGGGGTTTCGGAGATTGTTGTCGTCACACCTTGTGCGCGCGGTTTGAATCCGGCGGTGGCTTGCGCTGCATTGGAACTGGGCATTTCGGAGATTTACAAGATCGGTGGCGCGCAGTCCGTGGCCATGCTGGCGTTCGGCACGGAAAAGGTTCGGGCTGTGGACAAGATTGTCGGGCCTGGAAACGTCTATGCTGCGCTGGCGAAGAAGGAAGTGTTCGGTACGGTGGATATCGATATGATCGCCGGACCTTCCGAAGTGCTTGTGCTGTTCGACGAAAGTGCGGACCCGGATTGGGTGGCGGCGGATCTGCTGTCGCAAGCCGAGCATGGTTCGGGTTATGAGGCCGTGGTGGGCATTACCACCTCGAAACAGGCTGCCGTCTGGGTGGCGGAATGTGTGAAGGTGCAGGTTGAAAGCTCGCCGAAGCGCGCCATCCTTGAGAAAGCCTTGAAACAATATGGCCGCATCTTCGTGGTCCCGGATTGGAAACTCGGCTGTGATGTAGCCAATGCACTGGCTCCGGAGCATCTTGAAGTGATGACGAAAAACCCACGCGCCCTGCTGCCCAAGCTGCGCAATGCCGGGGCGATTTTCCTTGGGCCGTATTCTTCCGAGCCGGTGGGGGATTATTTTGCGGGACCGAATCACGTGCTTCCGACCAATGGTTCGGCGCGGTTCTTCTCGCCGCTGGGCGTCTACGATTTCTACAAGCGCACGAGCTTGATCGAATACAATCAAAAGGCTTTGCGCAAGGAAGGCAAATTGATCGCTGCCTTAGCGGATGCAGAGGGTTTCATCCACCACGCGGCGGCGGTCAGAAAGCGTATGTGACAGCCGATTTTACGGTTGTCTTCTTTCCACGGCTTTCTCCAAGTAAATCCCCGCTCCGATCTTTTGTCCGACCAGAGGGACGGATTTTCCATCCAGCGAATACAGCCGGGTAGAACCATTGGGTGTTCCCGAGAACAGCATTGGCACCAAACGAGTCTTGGCGGGATTGGCGGCACGGAATGTATTGCGCCCCGAAATGCCGGTCACCGTGAGCAGTCCCCGGTAAACGACATGCGCCAGCGTATCGTGTCCCAGTTCGCGGGGATGCACACCGTCGGGGACCCAGGATGGTGTCACGTTATACACGTAAGGCTGGCCCATCAGCATCGGCGCGTACAGATCGATGGTGGGAAGACCTTTTTCCGAAGCTACTTGCGTGACCGCGGGAATCGTCGAATCCACGATGAGCGTGTCGTTGATCCCGTTGCCTGCGATGCCGTTATCGTAACCCCACGCCATGCCATTCTGCGTCGCGACGGAGGAGTTGAGACTGGAGTTGGCCATCCAGGCCGGCATGGGTTTCAGCATCACAATCTGCGGCTTGGGGGAAATCGTGTTGGACAGCGTATCGATCATCGTGCGGTAATCCGTCTTGTATCGCGCTGCATTCCATTGCGTCCGGCGCGCATCGTTGGTGCCCAGCGCGATGGTGATGAGATTGGGTTTGAAATTGAAAACGTCGCGGAACTGCGCCGTGGTCCAGTACGGCGAGCGCCCCGCCTTTTGCATGTACGCCCCGGAAAGTCCCTCGTTCTTGACGTAGTAGTTACGCCCTAGCAGCATGTTCAGGCGGATGGGATAGGCGGTCTGTGCCGCGTTAGTCAAGGTGGAACCCGCCGTGATGCTGTTGCCGATACAGGCCACGCGGGTCACTTGTGAGATGAAGGAACGATACAGAATGGCGGAGAGAGAATCGGAACCGCGCGCAGTGAAGTGCACACCGTCGGAATAATAGGTGGTGGGGCTCGAAGTCGCGATGGCGCGCATGCGCGTGTTGGCGTCGAGCATTTTCAATCCCTTGGCCGCGGCCACCTGCTGAATTTTTGGGATCACTCCATTGGTCATGATGGAGTCATTGATGCCGTAGGTGTTGGTGTAAATCGGCGGTGGCAGCATCAGCCAAATCTGCGGAGCGGGGGAGATGTTGTTGGTCAAAGTATCCACCATGGCGGTAAGATCAGCGACGAATTCCGAGTTGTACTGCCAGTTCTGTGACTTGGTGTCGTTGGTACCGAGTTCAATGCTGATGATGTCGGGTTTGAAGGCAAAGACTGCCGCGAAAACATTGGTGCCGGAGATTGTCCGGGTCCAGTAAGGCACATCGCCTTTTTTCAACAGGGTGGAACTGGAGACACCGAAGTTCCGGATTGTGTCCTGATATCCAATCAAGCCGGAAAGCCGGGTTGTCCCATTCACGTAGGTCAGATTGGCTTGCGGGTAACCTGCGGTCAGACTGTTGCCGAGACATGCCCATTTGATGCGCTGAGGAACTTGGGCTTGGCATGCGAGCGCTGCCATGGAGACTATCGTGAGAATCCGTGTAATCATTCTTTACTTCCTTGAGTTGGATGGCTGTGGCGTTGTTTTGTCGCCTGGTTTTACGATGTAAACTCCCGCGGGAATTTGCCCGCCGTCTTGCTGTGTGGATTTGCCGTCCAGGGAATAAACCTGTCCGTCCAGCCGCAATGGCGACAACACAGGAATGAGGCTGGCTTTGCTCGAGCGAACCGGATTCAGAAGAGACTGTTTCCCAGATTCAATCGACGTTACACTCGCAAGTGAGCGGTAAAAAATATGGGCGATGGTATCGTGCCCCGTGCGGAAGGGATGGACACCGTCTCCGCTCATGAGTGGACTGGCGGGCTGAGGCAACGCGGAATTGAATGATGGATGATTATAGAGGTCGATGACAGGCAAACCTTTGGCGAGGGCGACTTGCTGGATGGCCGGGACCACCGAATCCCGGATGATGTCGCCATTGATCCCGTTGCTAGTGTCGCTGCTGGGATTCCCGAAGCCCCAATGTCCATTCACCTTCCACGCGCCGATGGGTTTCACCAGATAAATCTGTGGCTTGGGGGAGATGTTGTTGCTGAAGGTGTCGATCAAGGCTTTGTAGTCGTTGACGTAACGTGCGGTGTTCCAGGACTTCGGCCGCGAGTCGTTGGTGCCGAGCATGATCGTGATGACGTGCGGTTTCAGGTTGAACACGTTGGTGAGCTTGCCGCCGCTTTGTGTCCAGTACGACATGATGGCCGGAGTGATTCCTCCGGGTTTCTGCAGATAACATCCAGAGCGTCCGTCGTTCTCCGTGTAAACATTCCTTCCCAGCAGCATGTTCAACTTCATGGCATAAGCCTCTCCCGCCACGGCGCCGGAGACGCCGCTGTTGATGTATTCCGTGATGCTGTTGCCCACGACCGCGATGCGTGTGACCTTGGAGAGATAAGCGCGGAAGATGTATGCGGCGATGGAATCGTATCCGGGGGTGGTGGGGTGGACGCCATCGGAACCGAACAGGTTGGAGCGGCCGAGGAACGGTGTGTGCGTGTCGATGGTATCGACACCTTTTTCAATCGCCACCTGCCGCAACCGTGGAATGACGCCGTAGCGGATCACGGATTCACGGATGAGATCCGACGGTTCCGGTGTGACATTTTCGTTGTTGAACGTCGGGGTGGGGTAGATGAGGAAAATTCTCGGGTGCGAGGGCATGTTGGCCAATGTGTCGATCATGTCCCGAGTATCGCGGAGAAAATTGGCGCTGTCCTTCCAGTTGATTGGCTTGGAATCGTTTGTGCCCAGGTCGATTGACACGATGTCGGGTTGAAAGGCGAACACCTGCGCAAACCGGCCGTACTTCCAGTAGGTGGAGTCGCCGCTGCGCAGCATGGTTCTCCATCCCACGCCCGCGTTGAGCACGGTGTCCATCAACAACCGCGTTCCCAGTCGCACGGGATAAGCGTTGGTCGCACCTGTGGTGCCCTGTGTGATGCTGTTACCCACACAGGCCCACCGGATTTTAGTTGCCACTTGGGCGTTCAATATGCCCGCAAACACGAATACGGCAGCTCCCGCAAACGTCAACGTGTGGGCAATGTTTTTCATGGATTGGAAGCCTTTTGCAAAAAACAGTGATGAGGGGAAAGTTACAGGGGAAATTTATCGCCCATAGCAGTGAAACGGGGGACTTTTTTATTCAAAACAGCGCCCGAATTGCAGAATTTTCGGTCCTAAGCTAAGATTGCCTTCCCTCGGGACTTAGCTCAGCCTGGTAGAGCATCTGCTTTGGGAGCAGAGGGCCGCATGTTCGAATCATGTAGTCCCGACCATTTTCCAATTTTTAGCCGTTTTTTTAATGGCCCTCACCCTAAATTCCTTAATTTGAGTTGTTCATCTATCGAAAAGTGGACTTCCTGAAAACTCCATCGGGGATCGCGAAGGAAAGGGTATCGCACCATGCTTAAAACCGGATTGTGGAGCTTTCTTGCAGTGTCAGTCACAGTCTTTGGGGCGGAAAATTATGCGCAGTGGAAGTACGCCCGTGACATCACCGTAAATACCACGGACTCCGGCGCCGGTGTGGGAGTTACCCAATACCGTTTCCCTCTTTTGGTGCGTCTCAATTCCGGAAACTTCGATTTTACCAAGGCGCTATCCAACGCCTCGGACATCCGTTTCACCAAGGCCAATGGAACGACCCGATTGCCACATCAGGTCGAGCGTTGGGACAGTGCCGGACAGGCGGCGGAAGTTTGGGTGCTGGCGGATACGGTATTCGGGCACAGCAGCACCACGGTGAAGATGTACTTCGGGAAGACCGGGGTGGCCGACAGTTCCAGCGCCACTGCGGTGTTTATGACGGCGGATGTCGCCAATGGAGGCAACAACTTTCAAGCCGTGTTTCATTTGAACGAAGCGGCCAACGACACTATCCGCGACGTTACGGCCAACGGATTCAAAGGCATTCCCAAAAATCGCGGGGGGGTGAATCCGGCGGATGTCACGGGCGTGATCGGCAAAGCCAAAAATTTCCTGGGATCCAACTCCAACAACAACGGGGGCTCCTACCGCATTGTGACATCCACGGGGGGAAATACCTATACCAATAACCCCCTGAACTTCCAGAACGATTCTTCCACTGTGGGCGGATTGCCTCGCTATACGATTTCCGCGTGGATTAAAACCTCGTCGTTTCCGGACAGTATTGTCCATCGGAAAGCCATCATCGCCAAGTCGATCGGTCAGAACGTCTCCGGCGGCAGCGGCGGCCGGCAATATCACATGCGCCTGATGGAGCCCACGCAGACCAATCCCGTGTTGGACACCAACCGTGTGGAATTCTCGGATGGCGTGGCGGCGATTGGCAGGGAAGGATCTGATAAGTTTGACACAACGACCTGGGTGCACATTGCCGCGGTCCGCAACTTTGTGCGCGGCGTCAGCGGCAGTTCCATGGTTTTTGTCAACGGCCGCGCAGCGATCTCCGGCAACAGCGTGGCGAGTACGGAGCGATCGGATTACGACGTCTACATCGGCAGTTTTTCCAATGATTCCGGATATTTCACCGGCAAAATCGACGAGGTGGAATTCTCAAACCGCGATCGCGATTCGGACTGGGTGCGCCTGAGCTATCACACGCAGAAGCCTGGTGTGAACGCGCTGGGGGTCGGTGTGCAGCAACAATTGTTTCCCTCCAACCTCGCCTATCCGGCGAACCCCGCCATTTACGCGGTGGGCATTCCCATTTCTCCCAATGTGAGGACGCAATTGGGATTGGCCACGCATTATTCCATCAGCCCTGCGCTGCCCGCGGGCCTGACATTGGACAGCGTGACCGGAATCATCTTCGGGACGCCGCTGGTGATTTCTTCCCCCACGAATTACACAGTGACTGCCACCAGTCAAGCAGGCAGCGCCACTGCTATTGTGAATATCCGTGTGCTCACTCCGCCTTCCAATCTTTCTTACACGAAGCTCACGCCGGTTTATGGAGTGAATGTGGCGATCACGAGCAATATTCCCACTGTTTCCGGGGATGTCACCAGTTATTCCGTGACACCGGCTCTTCCAACGGGATTGAGCTTGGACACGCTGACGGGTGTAATCGCCGGAACACCGACCGTGGTCATTCCCTCCGCCAATTACATCGTCACCGCCAGCAATCCCGCGGCATCGACCACCAAGACGATCAACATCACCGTGCTTGCGCCACCTTCAAGCCTTTCCTATGCGCCCGGTTCCGGCATTTATGGCGTAGGGTTGACGTTGACGGAAACTCCCACGGTCACGGGAACGGTGCAGCATTATTCCGTGAGCCCTGCGCTGCCCACAGGGCTTTCATTGGATACGTTGACCGGATTGATTTCCGGTGCTCCGACCACGGTGAGCACAGCGACCAATTATACCGTGACCGCATCAAACGTGGCGGGTTCCACAAATGCCATCCTCAATCTCACCACCATGCTGGTGCCTTCCAATCTGGCCTACCGCCGAGATACAGTGGAGTTTGCAGCGACCGTTGCGATTACACCGGATAGCCCCTTCGTCACGGGAGCGATTTCCCATTACTCGCTTTCCGCCACACTTCCACCCGGATTGACGATGGACACGTTGACCGGTATTCTGTCTGGAACGCCAACCTCCGAAGCCCCCACCACCAGTTTTGTGGTCACTGCCACCAATCCCGTGGGTTCCACCATGGATACGTTGTGGATTACCGTCACCATCGCACCTCCTTCCAACCTTCACTACACTCTGAACAATGCGGTCTATGGAACTGGGGTGACCATAAACTCCAATGAGCCCACAGTGACCGGGACAGCCACGCATTATTCGGTGTCTCCCGCTTTGCCTGCGGGACTGTCGATGGATGCTTTTACTGGCATTATCACCGGTACGCCCTCCGCCGCAATCCCCACCACCAACTTTGTGGTGACCGCCAGCAATTTCGTGGGCTCCACCCAGGATACGTTGGTGTTGACGGTGCTGGCGGCGCCCACGGGTTTCAGCTATCCCGCAAATCCCGCCGTGTTCGGAGTGAACGTGACCATTCCCAACGATAGTCCCTCCGTGACGGGAACCGTGACGGGATATTCGGTGAGTCCCGCGCTGCCTGCAGGATTGTCGATCAATTCTTTCACGGGGGTTATTTCCGGAACTACAACCGTGGTTCAGGCTGCGGCGAATTACACGATTAAAGCTTTCAATGGTCCTGCTTTTGCCACGACGGTGCTGAGCATTACCGTGTTGGCGCCACCTTCCGGGCTTTCATATTCAAAAAACCCCGCAACCTATGGCACAAACGTGGCGATCACCGCCAATACACCCAGTGTGATCGGCACAGTAACCCATTACTCTGTGATTCCCGCGCTTCCTTCCGGTCTCTTGATCGATTCAATCACCGGCGTGATTTCAGGATCTCCAAATGCAGCGCAAGCAGCTGCAAGCTATCAAGTCAAAACGGAAAATGTTGCTGGCTTTGACACGGAAACGATTGTCATCACCGTTTTGAATGCGCCGTCCGGTCTGTCCTATCCTTCCGTCAAACACTGGCGAGGCGTGGCGTCGTCTCCGGCGTCTCCCACGGTGACGGGAGTTGTGAGCCGTTATTCCATCAGTCCTGCGCTGCCGACGGGTTTGACACTTGACACCATTACCGGTGTGATTTCCGGAACACCTTCCGTTGCCTCACCGGCAACCAATTATACAGTGACCGCTTCCAATGTGGGAGGTTCGGCCACGGCTACCGTCAACATTCGGGTTTATCCACCACCATCGGCTTTGTCCTACTCTGCCAGTCCGGCCACCTACGGCGTGAACGTGGTGATTACCCCCAATACCCCCAACGTCACCGACACCGTCACTCGTTATTCTGTGACTTTGTTGCCGGCGGGATTGACGCTCGACACCATCACCGGTGTGATTTCAGGTACACCGACCGTGGTGTCAGGCTTCGCGGTTTACACCGTGACCGCCTCCAACCCGGCCGGTTCCACCAATTCGGGAGTCAGCATTCGTGTGCTCGCCGCGCCCAGCTCCCTGTCTTATGCCACAAGCACGGCGACATACGGTGTGAATGTGACTATTCCCAACGACAGTTCCACGGTGACGGGAGTCGTCACCCGGTATTCTGTCGCTCCGGCATTGCCCTCCGGTCTGTTGCTGGATAGTGTTACCGGTGTCATCTCAGGTGCCGCCACGGCTTCTTCGGCGGCCGCGAATTACACCATTACGGCATCCAACATCGCCGGATCGACTACGACCATCGTCAACATTCGCGTGCTGGCGCCTCCTTCTTCACTGTCCTACTCCCAGAATCCCGCGACGTATGGGGTGAACGTTTCCATCACGGACAACGTTGCCGCAGTGACCGGAGTCGTCGCGCGTTATTCAGTGAGTCCGGCTCTTCCGACGGGCCTTGTGCTCGATACGGTCACGGGAAAGATTTCCGGAACACCCACAGTTTCCGCAGCGGCTGCGAATTACACGGTCACAGCGAGCAATGTCGGAGGTTTTACAACAACAACATTGAATCTTCGTGTGCTGGCAGCTCCCTCGGCATTGTCGTATTCCCAGAACCCCGCTGTCTATGGGGTGAACGTGGCGATTACGAACAATGTTCCGACACTGACCGGCGTCGCCACGCATTATTCTGTAAGTCCCGCACTCCCCACGGGCTTGATTTTGGATACGAACACCGGAATCCTTTCCGGAACTTCGACAGTGGTTCGCAGCGGAACGAATTACACGGTGACGGCCTCCAACCTCGCAGGCTCCACGACCGCGACATTGAACATCCGTGTGCTGGCCCCGCCGACCAACTTCTCTTACGCCGATGATCCAGTGGTTTATGTGCTTGGTGTCGCCATCAACCCACCGGATATCCCCACGGTCACGGGATTTGTGAGCCGATACACCGCCAGCCCTGCGTTACCTCCGGGTGTGATTCTTGACAGCGTCACGGGTTACATCGCTGGAACGCCGACGACGCGTCAGTCCTTTGCAACGACCTATACCATCACAGCCGCGAATGTTGCGGGTTCAACACAGACGACGGTGAACATCACCATCGTCGGCCCGCCGTCGAATCTTTCCTACGCAGATGACGTTCCGACTTATGCCCGTAACCAGGTGATTACTCCTCCCAACACCCCGACGATACAGGGCATTGTCACGCAATATACCGTGACACCCACGCTTCCGACGGGCATCGTGCTGGACGCCACCACGGGTTACATCCTGGGAACGCCTACCGTGGTTTCAGCCAGCAGAAGCTACACCATCACGGGAAGCAATCCCGGAGGCTCTTCCACGACCATCATCAATCTCGGCGTCGCAGGCCCGTAGTCTGCCGCAGAACGGTTCTCCTTGAGGTTCAAACAGCTCATCTCAATTGCGTTTGGTGTGGCGGCGATGGCTGCGTCCTTGACACACGCCATTACCGTTCGCTATAAGGAGGTCTATTTCGGTACCGACATACGGGAAGCTTATGGCAGTCTCTATTTGATGCCGGAAGATACGACGATGCTGAGGCAGCAGTGGGACTCGTTGCTGGCCGATAGTCCATGCAGCCAGCGTTCCACCGTTCGCACCATGGATTGCCCCATCGGCAAGGATTACTGGAACATGACGCAGCAGCAGTGCTGCGTGGCACGCACCAAGGGGAAAAAGGGCGTGGATGTCGCCACGCGTTTGATGGAGGCGAGGGCGCAGAACGCCGATCTCAAGGTGGCGATCGAGAGCGGACATATCACGGAGCACGTGGAAATCCGTGAGTGCACTTATCGGGGCGATCTTTTTTTCGATGTGTCCAAGCGTTTCTGGAAATACGAGGTGACAGGGAATCGATATCCACGCGCCCGCATGCCGATGGTGTTCGCGGAGACGGACTCCTTATTGCGCTTCATGTCCGCGAAATACGGGCGTCCCTCGTGGAAGGCCAAGCGCGGCAAACTGACCTTCAATCCGAATGACGAGACCTATTATGCCAATTGGGAGTTCAAGGACTTCATCATGTATCTGGTGATCAACGGCAGCCAGGGAATGTTTGCGGCCAAGGAAGTGGTGATGGATCGCAAACTGGCCAAGGAATATGAGAACTGGGTACTGAACCAAGGGAAAACCCCTCAGACTCTCACCGCAACGCCGAAGTAAACAAACTCACCCAACCGTATTCCGTATCGTCCCAATTCCCTCGATCTCACATTCCACCACGTCCCCCGGTTTCAGGAACTCGGGAGGCGTTCGCGAAAATCCGACGCCCGATGGCGTGCCGGTGGAGATGACGTCACCGGGTTCCAGCGTCATGCCGCGCGAAAGCTCGGCGATGAGCCGGGGAATGCGGAAAATCATGTCGCGCGAATTGCCGTCCTGCTTCACCACGCCATTCACGCGGCAATGCAAGGTGAGATTTTGCGGATCGGGAATTTCATCGGCGGTTACGATCCACGGTCCCACGGGGCAGGTTCCATCGAGGCTCTTGCCCTTGAAGAATTGCTGATGCCGCGCCTGCAGGTCTCGCGCGCTCACGTCGTTGACGATCGTGTAGCCGAAGACATGCTGGAAGGCGTCTTCCTCGCGAATGTTCTTGCCACGTCTGCCGATGATGACTCCCAGTTCCACCTCCCAATCCAATTGGGTTGAAGCGGCCGGGTCGAAGGGAATGCCGGAGTAAGGACCATTGACGGCGCCGGGCGCCTTGGTGAAGAAGACAGGCGCTTCGGGCAGCTTCCTTCCGGGCCGGCTGAATTCATGCACATGCTCGGCATAGTTAAGGCCGACACACAGGATGGGGCGGTAAGGGAGGGGGAGGGGCGCGAAGAGTTCGACCTGATGGAGGGGGAGGGCTTCACCCGCCATTCCCTTCAACAAATCCAGCGCCAAAGAATTTTCAAGAACCTCGCGCAGGGAAACATTGGGAACAGGGAGAATTCCCGGTTCCCGGACAATCCCAAGAGTTGGTTTTTGTTGGTGCTGAAAAACGGCTAGGCGCATGACGCCTATGCCACTGTTTCTTCACACAGCGAATGATTCTTCGATTCCAGCCGCGTCGCATGTCCCGTGAGGAACTCATCCACGCTGCGCGCGCATTCACGGCCCTCGGAGATGGCCCAGACCACCAGCGATTGGCCGCGACGCATGTCGCCCGCGGAGAAGATGCCGTCCACGGACGTGCGGTAGGACGCGTCACACTTCACGTTGCCGCGCTCGTCCTTGTCCACGCCGAGTTGCTCCAGCATGCCCTTGTGTTCGGGATGCACGAAGCCCATGGCGAGCAAGACCAGATCTGCGGGCATTTCGAATTCGCTGCCCGGAACTTCCGTGAACTTGGGACCGTTCCACTCCAGACGCACGGCCTTGATGGCGCGCACGTTGCCTTTGTCGTCCTTGAGGAATTCCTTGGACAGCACGGACCAGTCGCGCGTGCAACCTTCTGCTTGCGAGCTCGAGGTCGAAAGCATGCGCGGACCCGGATGCACGGGCCACGGCGTTTCCGCGGTGCGTGTTCCGGGGGGCTTGGGAAGAAGTTCAATTTGCGTCACCGACTTTGCGCCGTGACGGATGGAGGTGCCCACGCAGTCGGAGCCGGTGTCGCCGCCGCCGATCACCACCACGTGTTTGCCCGTGGCCATGATGGATTCAGCCTCGGGAATCTTGTCGCCGGCCACGCGCTTGTTGTTCTGCGTCAGGAATTGCATGGCAGGATAAACTCCTACGCCATCGCGTCCCGGAATGGGAAGCTCACGTGCCAATGTGGAACCGCCGGCCAGCACAATGGCGTCGAAATCTTTGCGCAGATCCGCAACGGAAACGTTCACACCCACGTTGGCGTTGGTTTTGAACGTCACACCCTCGTCTTCCATCAACTTGACTCGCCGGGCCACGACCTTCTTGGAAAGCTTGAAGTCCGGAATACCGTAGCGGAGAAGGCCACCGATGCGATCGGAGCGCTCGAATACGGTGACAGAATGTCCAGCCTTGTTCAACTGATCCGCCGCTGCGAGTCCCGCAGGGCCGGAGCCGACCACGGCCACCTTTTTGCCGGTGCGTTCCGGAGGCGGCTGAGGCTTGATCCAACCTTGTGAAAAGGCGTAGTCGATAATCGAGACTTCGATGTTCTTGATGGTCACGGGCGGCTTGTTGATGCCGAGCACGCAGGCGGATTCACACGGAGCCGGGCAGATACGGCCCGTGAACTCCGGAAAATTGTTGGTGGAGAGCAGCGACTTGAGCGCGGCCTGCCACTTGCCGTTGTACACGTGATCGTTGAAGTCCGGGATGATGTTACCCAGCGGACAACCGGTGTGGCAGAAGGGTATGCCGCAGTCCATGCAGCGCGCACCCTGCGTCTCCATCTCCTCCTTGGACATTTGCACCACGAACTCGTCGTAGTTCTTGGTGCGCTCCTCGACCGGGAGATACTTGGGAGTCTTGCGTTCGAACTCCTTGAAACCTGTTGGCTTGCCCATGATTAACCCTTTGCTCCCATCTCAGCCTTCATCTCAACCATGGCGCGCTTGAAATCCCTCGGCATCACCTTGATGAACTTCGGCAGATTGGCCTTCCAGTTCGTGAGGATTTCCTTAGCCGTCTGGCTGCCGGTATATTCGTGGTGCCGTTCGATTCGTTCCTTCAATTCGATGGCTTCCTCGGCCTCGGTGACCTCCTCGAGATCCACCATTTCCGGATTTACCCGCCCCGCATTCTTGCCGTCGGGATCGAACACGTAGGCAACGCCACCGCTCATGCCGGCCGCGAAGTTGCGTCCGATTTCACCGAGCACCACCACGCGTCCGCCGGTCATGTACTCGCAACCGTGATCGCCGCAGGATTCCACCACGACTTGCGCGCCGGAATTGCGCACGCCGAAGCGCTCGCCCGCCTTGCCACGGATATAGGCTTCACCGCTCGTGGCGCCATAGAAGGACACGTTGCCCACGATCACGTTGTCGCGCGCCGTGAACTTCGAGGCCTTGGGCGGATACAGAATCGCCTTCGCGCCCGAGAGGCCCTTGCAGAAATAATCGTTGGCCTCGCCTTCGAGTTCGAAGGTTACGCCCTTAGCGCCGAATGCGCCGAAGCTCTGGCCTGCCGAACCCGTGAACTTGAACCGGATGGTGTCCTCCGGCAGCGCCTCTGCGCCGTACTTGCGCGTGACGTTGGAGGACAGGATGGTTCCCACCGTGCGGTTCACGTTGCGGATGGTGAACTCCGCCTTCACGGGCTTGCCTTCTTCGAGCGCGGGCTTGGCGGCTTTCATCAGCTCCCAGTCCAGCGCGGTCTCAAGGCCGTGATCCTGCTTCTCGCAGCAATAGGTGCCGCCTTCCTGGCCGTCGACCAGGTTATGCAGCAGCTTGTCGAGCTTCAGGTTCTTGGCCTTCCAATGCTTGACGTCCTTGCGCGGCGCGAGCTTGTCCACGCGGCCCACCATCTCGTTGATGGTGCGGAAACCAAGCTGCGCCATGTATTCTCGCAAATCTTGCGCGAGGAAGCGGTAGAAGTTCACGACGTGATCCGCTTCGCCGGTGAACAGCTTGCGCAGTTCCGGATCTTGTGTCGCCACGCCCACGGGACAGGTGTTGAGGTGGCACTTGCGCATCATGATGCAACCCATGGCGATTAGGCCGCCCGTGGCCACGCCCCATTCCTCGGCACCGAGCAAGGTCGCAATGGCGATGTCGCGGCCAGTGCGGAGTTGGCCGTCGGTTTGCAGCACCACGCGGCGACGCAGACCGTTCTTCATGAGCACTTGGTGCGCTTCGGAAAGGCCGAGTTCCCAGGGAAGTCCCGCGTGCTTGATGGAGGTTTGCGGCGAAGCGCCGGTACCGCCGTCGTGTCCGGAGATCAGAATGACGTCGCTGTGTGCCTTGGCCACACCTGCGGCCACCGTGCCCACGCCGACCTCGGCCACCAGCTTCACGCTGATGCGCGCGCGATCGTTGCTGTTCTTCAGATCGTAGATCAGCTGCGCCAGATCCTCGATGGAATAAATGTCGTGATGCGGTGGGGGAGAGATGAGCCCCACGCCCGGCGTGCTATGCCGCGTCTTGGCGATGAATTTGTCCACCTTCCATCCCGGAAGCTGGCCACCCTCGCCGGGCTTCGCGCCCTGCGCCATCTTGATCTGCAATTCGTCCGCGTTCACGAGATAGTGACTCGTGACACCAAAGCGACCCGACGCCACCTGTTTGATGGCGGAGCGCATGCTGTCACCGTTTGGCAGGGGATTAAAGCGCGTCGGATCTTCGCCGCCTTCGCCGGTATTGCTCTTGCCGCCGATGCGGTTCATGGCGATGGCCAGTGTCGTGTGCGCTTCCCAACTGATGGAGCCGAAGGACATGGCGCCGCTCGCGAAACGCTTGAGAATGACTTCAACCGGTTCCACTTCCTCGATGGGGACCGGTGTGGAGCGTGCGAATTCCAGCAAGCCGCGGATGGTGAGTGGGGCGTCGCCCTGCTCGTCGAGCAACTTGGTGTATTCCTTGTACACCTTGTAGTTGTTGGTCTTTGCCGCGTGCTGCAACTTATGAACCACGTCGGGGGTGAGCAGATGGCGCTCGCCGCGCTGACGCCAATGGTATTGGCCGCCAACCTCGATGTCGAGCACTTCTTCCTCGACTTCCGGATAGGCGAAGCGATGACGGAGCAAGGTTTCTTCCTCGAGCGTGGCGATGTCGATGCCGCCCACGCGTGAAGCTGTGCCGGTGAAGTAGGCGTCCACCAACTCCTGGCCCAGGCCCACGGCTTCGAAAATCTGCGCGCCGATGTAGGACTGCACCGTGGAGATCCCCATCTTGGAAATCACCTTGAGCAGGCCCTTGTTCACGGCCTTGATGAAGTGGTACTCCGCCTTCTCCGGCGTCAATCCATCTTTCAGCATCTTGCGAAGGCGCATGTCTTCGATGGTCTCGAAGGCCACGTAGGGATTGACGGCGCAGGCGCCGTAGCCCAACAGCAACGCAAAGTGATGCACCTCGCGCGCTTCGCCGGTTTCGATGACGATGCCGCACTGCGAGCGCATGCCCTCGCGGATCAAATGATGGTGCACCGCGGACACCGCCAGCAAGGAGGGAATGGCGGCATGACCCGAGTCCACGGGTTTGTCGGAAAGGACGATGACGTTGTAGCCTTCCTGCACGGCTTCGCTGGCCTGCCGCTGGATGCGCTCCAGCGCCGCTTCCATGCGGCCTTCGCCGCTTGTGGCCTTGAAGACGATGGGAATGGTACGGGCTTGGAAGTGGTGCTTGTCCACCCAGCGCAACCGTTCCAGGTCATCGTTCGTCAGGATGGGATGCGGGAGCTCGATGACGCGGCAATGACGCTCCGTCTCTTCCAAAAGGTTGTCTTCCTTGCCCACGAAGGTCGTGAGCGACATGACCATCTCTTCCCGATCCTTATCGATGGGCGGGTTGGTCACTTGCGCGAACAACTGGTGGAAATAGTCGAAGAGGTTGCGACTCTTGTCCGACAACACGGCCAACGCCGCGTCGTTGCCCATCGATCCGAGGGCTTCCTCGCCGTTGTTCACCATGGGCGACATGAGGATCTTCAAATCCTCGAGTGTGTAGCCGAAAAGCTTCTGGCGCTTCAGCACGGTTTCCGGAGGCGGCTGCTTGATTTCGCGCGGAGGCGTCAGGTTCGAAAGCTCGATCTTGCCTTCTTCAAGCCACTGCCCATAAGGCTTTTGTGTGGCCACGCGATGCTTGATCTCATCGTCCGGAATGATGCGGCCTTCGGCGAGGCTCACCACGAACATGCGGCCCGGTTGCAACCGACCCTTGAGTTTGATCTTCTCGGGAGGAAAGCGCAGCACGCCCGCTTCGGACGCCATCACGAGGATGTCGTCATCGGTGAGTTGATAACGCGAGGGACGCAGACCGTTGCGATCCAACGTCGCGCCGATGATTTCACCATCGGTAAAGGCTACCGAGGCCGGGCCGTCCCACGGTTCCATGATCGCGCCGTGATATTCGTAGAACGCCCGCTTTTCGGGCGACATGTCCTTGTCCTTTTCCCACGCCTCGGGAATCATCATCATCATGACGTGAGGCAGGCTGCGTCCGCCCATAACGAGTAATTCGATCACGTTGTCCAGCTTGGCCGAGTCCGATCCCTTCTCGTCAATGATGGGCAGCAGCTTCTTGATCTCGTCGTCGGTGAAATGCTCCGACTTCAGCAACGCCTGACGCGAACGCATCCAGTTCTCATTGCCGCGCAGCGTGTTGATCTCACCGTTGTGCGCGATGTAGCGGAACGGATGGGCCAGCGGCCAGGTGGGGAAGGTGTTGGTCGAAAAGCGGCTGTGCACCAACGCCAGCGCCGATTCGTACGATTCGTCTGTCAGGTCCGGAAAATAGTCCAGCACCTGCGACGAGATGAAGAGGCCCTTGTACACGATGGTTCGGCAGGACAACGAGCCCACGTAGAACATCTCGCGGCCGGCCACAGAACTCTCGCGGATGACACGTTCCGCATATTTGCGGATGACATACAGCTTGCGCTCGAAAGCCGTGGCGTCGGCGGCGCTTGTGCCACGCTTGATGAAGACCTGATAGTGGGACGGTTCCGTGCTCTTGACGGACTCGCCCAAATCCTTGTTGACCGTGGGCAGTTTGCGCCAGCCCAACACCTTCTGGCCGCACTCCTCGGCGCAGCGGGTGAAAATCTTTTGCGCTTCCTTGACGGCGGATTCCTCGCGTGGCAGGAAAATCTGGCCCACACCGTATTCGCCGGGTTGCGGCAAGGCGATGTTGAGTTCCGCGCACTTCTTCAGGAAGAAGGCATGGGGGATCTGGGTCAGAATCCCCGCACCATCGCCCGCATTCTTCTCCGCACCGCAGGCTCCCCGGTGTTCGAGGTTGACCAAGAGTTCAATGCCCTTGGCTACGATGTCGTGGGATTTTTTGCCCTTGATATGGACGACGAAGCCAACGCCGCAGGCATCATGCTCCATGCTTGGGTCGTATAACCCCTCAGGCTTTGAAAATCCGTTCAAATTCATGGCAAAACCTCTCCGAAGGCGCTCTTTAGCGCGGGAAGACAAAAGTAGAAAGGATTAGAGCGTTGCGATAAACCGTTTGAAGGGGTCGGCACCGCCGAACCACGCATCTTCCGGGCTCAATAAAAGTGCTTGAAGATCGGTTTGAAAAACTTCCCAAGCGCCAAGTTCGATCTCACGTTTCAACTGGCCACCTCCCCAACCGGAATAGCCGAGGAAAAGACGCAAATTTTTTGGATCAACGGAGAGGATTTCCTCCAAAGTCGTCCATGCGCCTCCCAAATAAACTCCAGGAGACACTTCCTGCGAGCCTGGGGCGGGTTCCAAACCGACTTGCAGGATTTGTAATTCACCTTCTTGCACCGGGCCACCCATGTAAACCTTGCGGTTTTTGGGCGCTGAAGGCATCTCGGGAGGGTTTTCGAACAGTTCGACTAATGGCATATGAGCGGGACGGTTCAGCACAAATCCGTAAGATCCTTCTGAACCATGCTGGCAAAGGACCACGATGGTCGAGTCGAAATTGGGGTCGCTAAGTTCCTCGCGAGCGGCCAGCAAGGTACCAGGTCCCAGCATGGATTCAATATTAAGAAACCCGGAACCCCCCCTCCGGTTTTGTCGAAAACCCCCATAGACGTCAAAAAAGGATAATGTTCGAGAGGTGTACGAAATTTCAAGAATATTCTAAAATTACCGCCGTAAAATTGACAATCACTTGGACACGTTGCACGGATGCCGAAAACCCGCAATACCCGTTTGGCGAGTCATCCGGGGTGCTAAACCCGTTGGGATTTGAATAAATGGCGACCTTGACGGCCCTTTACCTCCTTTTTGGCTTGTATGCAGTGGCCTCTGTCGGCCTGTTTACCTATGGCATCAACTGCTACTGGCTCCTGTACATCTTCCTTCGTAATCGTCGCCGTGAGGTCATTCACGACCGTCGCCGCTTGCGTCAGTTCTATGCGCAAAAGGGCATGGATCGCCTTCCTGTCGTCACCACGCAGTTGCCTGTGTTCAACGAGGGTAATGTCATTGAGCGTTTGATTCGTTCCGTGTGCGCCATGGAATATCCCGCGGGTCGCCACGAGATTCAAATTCTCGACGACTCCACGGACGGTTCGGAAAAGATCGCCGCAAAGCTGGTCGAAGAGATGCGCGCTGAAGGGCATGATGTCGTTCTGATTCACCGCACGCATCGCAAGGACTATAAGGCTGGAGCCTTGAACGAAGGCATGGAAGTGGCCAAGGGCCAGTACCTCGCCATCTTCGACGCCGACTTTGTTCCGCCGAAGGATTATCTGCTCAATACTGTTCCGTTCCTGTGCATGGACGACGGTGTTGGTTTGGTGCAGGCCCGCTGGGGTCATTTGAATTCGCAGGAGTCCTCGTTGACGCTGGCGCAGAGCATTGGCATCGACGGACATTTCGTGATCGAACAGTCCGCGCGTTCTTGGGGTCGTCTGTTCATGAACTTCAACGGCACTGCCGGAGTGTGGCGCAAGACCGCCATTCAAACCTCCGGCGGTTGGGAAGGCGACACGCTGACCGAAGACATGGATTTGTCCTATCGTGCGCAGCTCGAAGGTTGGAAGATGAAATTTGCCTACGACGTCGTCGTTCCGGCCGAACTTCCCGCCGACATCAACGCCTTCAAGTCGCAGCAGTTCCGGTGGGCCAAGGGTTCCATCCAGACTGCCATGAAGCTGCTGCCGCAGGTGATGGCTTCCAAGGAAAGCTGGCGCGTGAAGTTGCAGAGTGTATTGCACACCACGCACTACATGATTCACCCTCTCATGCTCGTGACGGCGTTGCTGGCTTTGCCCCTCCTTTATTGGTTCCCCTTCAAAGTCAGCACAGGCGCATTCGCCGCCCTGTGCGTTTTGATCGTGACCTCCTCGCTTGCTCCTTCCATCCTGTACTTGGTGGCGCAACGCGTGTCGCGCAAGAACTGGAAGAGCCGCGTGCTTTCTCTGCCGACCCTGATGGCGGTGGGAGTGGGCATCGCGTTCAACAATACCCGCGCCGTGTTCTCCGCCATTACCGGCCAGAAAGGCTCCTTCGTCCGCACGCCCAAGGCTGGCGACAAGGCAACATTCGTCTATCGCACCAAGTTTCCCTACGCAGCGGCCGTGGAGCTCGCGTTGTCCGCGTATTGCTTCATGGGTTTCCTGCATTACACTTCCGCGCAGAAATACCTGGTCGGTCCGTTTCTCGGTCTGTATGCCGTCGGATTTCTCGTGGTGGGATGCATGTCGTTATTCCATCACATGAGGAAACAATTCCTCCTGCGCTCCCTCGACGCGGCGTAATCCTTTGAACGATTCCCCCCGCTCCGGGGTGATGCGTTTTTACCCCCTCGAACTCGATCTCCGCGACAAACCCGTCCTCATGGTGGGCGGTGGTTCTGTTGCGGCACGAAAGTTACCGGAGCTTCTGGCCTGCGGCGCCAAGGTCGCTATAGTTTCTCCAGCATTGTCTCCCACGCTTCGTCATTTGTTGCCTGCGCTTCAATGGCATGAGCGTCCGTTTCAAGCCAAAGACGTTCAGGGTCAATCGTTGGTTTTCGCCTGCACCAATGATGCGAAAGTAAACGAAGCTGTCTCAGCGGCCTGTCGCGCTGCGAGTGTTCCGTGCAATCGCGCGGATGCAGCATCCGAAGGTGATTTCATCGTCCCCGGTGTGATCCGGCGTGGCGTTGTGACGGTGTCGGTGAGCACCAGTGGTCAGGTGCCGGCATTGACGCGGGAATTGAAGCGCAAACTGGATGCTTTTCTGGGACCCGAATGGGCGGACATTGCGATACGCATGGCGAATGTGCGACAAGGACAGGGCGTCCGGCTGGACGCTTCCACGAATAATTCTGTCGACGTCCACCCAGTATTTTTGGTTGGTGCAGGACCTGGTGATCGTTCGTTGCTGACTTTGGGTGCGGTGGATGCACTGAAGAGCGCCGAGGTGGTGATCCACGATCGACTGGTGTCTCCTGCGATACTGGAGTTGTTGCCCGAAACCTGCGAACGGATTTCAGCCGAAAAGCGCGGACATTTCGAGTCGCAACGACAGGAGCACATCAACGAACAGATCCTTGCGCATGCGCGGGCCGGAAAGCGCGTGGTGAGATTGAAGGGTGGCGATCCCTTCGTGTTCGGCCGGGGTTTCGAGGAAGCGTTGGCCTTGGAAGCCGCAGGCATTCCGTGGTGGGTGATTCCCGGTGTCAGCTCGGCCACTGCGGTCCCCGCCTTGGCGGGGATTCCCGTGACGCATCGCGGCGTGGCACGCTCGTTTGCCGTAGTGTCCGGGATGGCCGGCGGCGAAACAAATCAAATTTTTCCCAAAGCGGACACGCTGGTGTTACTCATGGGGTTGTATCGGCTGGAGGAAATCGTTCCCGCACTCGTGCGTTCGGGCTATTCTCTGGAAACGCCTGCGGCTGCGATTCAGGACGGTGGTTTGCCGGAGCAGCGGGTGTGCCGCACGACCTTGGGCAAACTGCGAGAGGATACAGCACGACAGGGATTCGATTCGCCGGTGTTGATTGTCATTGGAGATGTGGTGAATTTGGGTGGCGGTAGGGGCGAATAATCATTCGCCCCTACCGCCACCCCAACGGTTAATTTTAATCCCCATGTCCCGCAAAACATTTTACGTCACCACGCCCATCTACTACGTCAATGACGCGCCACACATTGGCCATGCCTATACCACGGTGTTGGCGGACGTGCTTGCCCGCTATCACAAGCTGCTGGGCGACGACACGTTTTTCCTCACGGGAACGGATGAGCACGGACAGAAGGTTCAGCAGGCCGCGGAAAAACGAGGCGTGAGTCCGCAGGCGCATTGCGACGAGTACTCGGAACGTTTCAAGGCGGCGTGGAAAGATCTGAACATTGGGTTCGATGATTTCATCCGCACCACGGATTCCAAGCACAAGGACTATGTCCGGAAGCAGTTGCAAAAGCTTTGGGAAAAGCGTTTGCCCGACGGCAGGACGATGATTTATCCGCAGGAGTACGCCGGTTGGTATTCGACTTCGGAAGAGCGGTTCTTTGCCGAAGATGAGTTGGTGGACGGAAAAGATCCCATCAGCGGACGGGCGGTGGAGTGGATCACGGAGAAGAATTATTTCTTCCGGATGTCGGCGTTTCAGGAACAACTGATCCGGCACGTCGAAGGCACCGATTTTATTCTGCCCGACTTCCGCCGCAATGAAGTCCTTGGATTTTTGCGACAGCCATTGAAAGACCTGTGTATCAGCCGTCCCAAGTCCCGTTTGAGCTGGGGCATTCCGCTGCCGTTCGACGAGGATTACGTGGCTTATGTATGGGTCGATGCGCTGCTGAATTATGCATCAGCGGTGGATGGAAAGGAATTCCCCAACGGCGCAGATGTCTGGCCTGCCGATTTTCATTTGATCGGTAAAGACATCCTGACGACACATGCCATTTACTGGTCGACGTTGCTGATGGCATTGGATATGCCGCTGCCGAAGCACATCCTGGCGCACGGTTGGTGGCTCATTGATAATGCGAGGATGAGCAAGACGACGGGGAATGTCGTCAGTCCGTTGGCGATGAAGGATAAGTACGGGGTAGACGCATTCCGGTTCTTTTTGATACGTGAGATGATCGTCGGCTCCGATGCGTCGTTCAGTGAAGAGGCATTTGTCGGTAGATTGAACGCGGATCTTGCGAACGATGTGGGGAATGGGTTGAGTCGTGTCATCAAACTCGGTGAAGTCGTAGGGTCAACTCTATCTCTGGCAGGATCCGGCCTAACGGATTTTGTGGATCACACAGACCTTCTCGTTGCGGAAACTAAACGTGTACTGGATCTCTTGAAGAAACGTCTCGGCGAGATCCAGCTTAGCCAACTGGTCGATGATTCGCTAACGATTTTTAGGTTCGTGAACCGATACTTCGAAGCAACTGCACCGTGGAAACTCGCCAAAGGAGCAGACGCAGACAAGGAGCGCCTTCAGGTTGTTCTGTGGCACGCTGCCGAGGCTCTGCGTATTGGTTTCACCTTGCTTCATCCCGTGATGCCAGGGAAGATGACGGAGGCTTTGAATGCTTTGGGTTTTACACCTGAAGCGAGTCCTCTAGAATGGCGCGAGTCCGGAGCTTTTTCTCTTAAACCCATGTCCCCACTATTCCCCCGTATCGAAACAAAACCTGTTGCTGCGGCTCCTGCAAAAGAAGTTGAAGATCCTTTCTCCTCCGTAGAACTCCGCGCTGTCAAGATCCTTTCCGTTGAAGAACACCCCAACGCTGAAGCGTTGTATGTCCTCAAGGTTGATGCGGGCGAAGCCGAACCCCGTACAGTCTGCGCTGGTCTGCGCAAGCATCTGTCCAAGGAAGAGTTGACCGGTAAGCACGGTGTTCTTGTTGCCAACCTGAAGCCTGCCATGTTGCGCGGTGTCGCAAGCATGGGTATGATGTTGGCGGCTGACGGCGAAGGAAAACTTTCGCTGGCAAATCCTGAAGGTGCGAAACCGGGGGATGCTGTGACCGCCGAAGGATTGGAAAGTAAACCCAAGCCGCAAATCACGATCAAGGACTTCGAAAAATGTCCACTGACTGTCCGCAACGGACAAGTCTGTTACAAGGACAAACCCCTGCGCACGCCGCATGGCCCTGTGCTCGCGCATGCTCCAGATGGGGCCGAAGTCAGATAAGGTATCTTTGATTCATGAGCGATATTATTGAAACTACCGAAGCCGCGCCATATAAGGGCGAAGCGCCGATGACCATCGTCGAGCCGCAGCCCCCGCTGCCGGATCATTCCATCGAAAAATTCTCCCCGGCGATTCAGGAGATCATCCGTAAGAATGGTTGGGACGACCTGATGCTCGTGCAGAAAAAGGCCGTGCCGTATCTGGTCAACGCCATGGATCTTATCGTCCAATCCAAGACCGGATCAGGCAAGACCGGCGCGTTCATCCTGCCGCTGCTGCAAGTCATCGAGAAGAGCCACCTCAAACCGCAGGCGCTCATCATGGCGCCCACGCGCGAATTGGCCATGCAGGTGTTTGAGGAAGCCAAACGCTTCGGGGAACCCCTCGGTATCCGTTCGGTGGCCGTGTATGGCGGTGTGGCGTATCAGCCGCAGCTCGACGCTTTCAAAAGCGGTGTGCATATCGTGGTGGGAACGCCTGGGCGCCTGCTCGACCATATCCTGAACGGAAACCTCAAACTGGATTCCGTCCGTGATCTCGTGCTCGATGAAGCCGACGAAATGCTGTCCATGGGTTTCTACCCGGACATGAAGCGCATTCAGCAGTTCCTGCCCAAGGAGCGCTGCACGTATCTGTTCTCCGCCACCATTCCTGTGAACGTGAAGCGGCTGGCGCAGGAATTCATGCGCAAGCCCAAGTTCCTGAGCCTGTGCCCGACCGAGGTTTCGGTGTCCAGCATGGAGCACGTTTATTACGTGGTCGATCCGCAGGACAAGGACAAAGCGCTGCTCCAGATCATTGAGTTCGAGAATCCCGAATCCGCCATCATCTTTTGTAATACCCGCCGGGACACCGGCTATATCCACGAATATCTCAAGGCGCGGGGACTGCGTGTGGGCGTCATCTCCGGCGACGTGGAACAAAAGGCGCGGCAGAAGGTAATACGAGATTTGAAAACCGGCTCCATCCGTTTTCTCGTGGCTACGGACGTGGCTGCGCGTGGCATCGATATTCAAGGCCTGACGCACGTGTTCATGTACGATCACCCGGACGATCCGGAAGTTTACGTGCATCGCGCCGGACGCACGGCGCGCGCCGGAAACTCGGGGCTTGCGATTTCACTCGTGGGTCTGGTCGAGGAATTGGCGCTCAAGAATACGGCGCGGCAATTCGGTATTCCCTTCGTCAAGAAGAGTTTGCGGAGCGAGAAGGAACTGGAAGACGTGATTCGTGAACGCACGACTGTCTATCTCGAACAAGCTTATCGCGGTCTGCGGCCCGCCGAAAAAAACGGCGCCCAGCGCATGATCCCGCTCATCGACGCCTTGATCAAATCGGATGATGAGAAGCGCGTGCTCGGATCCATTCTGCACCAGTTCTACTGGAAGACATTCACGGGCAATGATGGGGCCGACCATACCGCTGAAGCCCCTGCGGAAGGGGAAACTCCTCCGGCTTCAGCGACCTGAGGGTTTCAAAAATTCTCTGGTCTGTTCCAGCTTCGCCTTGACTTCCGGGCAGCCTGTGGAATCCTTGGCCCAAGCTTGTTCATACAGTTTGATGGCTCGCTCGTAATTCCGTTGCGAGAATTCGAAATCGGCCAATTGCGCCGTCTCCCGGCAATTCGGGCCACAGGCCAGTAGTCCACCGGCCAACGCCAGAATCCAGAAAGCTTTCATCTTATTGAAGAGTGGGTGTGGTCCAGTCAACCCAGCGCGCTTCGTCGAACGTCAGACTCTGGTCGTTCTCGATCTTGGACGCCTCTCCGGTTCCACCCAACAGGAATTTGGTCACGTAGGAATCCACCCAATGTTTCTGGCTGGTGGTGGGGAAGGAACAGTGGTTGTGCTTCCCGACCTCGGAATAGGTGATGGCATCCGGTACGCCAAGCGCGTCGAAGATCCGCTTCCCGGCCACGGCGCTGCTGAAGGAACTCATGGGGCCCAGCCACAAGATGTCGTTCTCGATCACGAGCAGTCCGCGAGGCGCCACCAGACCCATCAGCATGTGATGATCAAAAGGAAGCTGACCCACCTTGCCGCTGAACGCGTTGAACGCCGGGCCGAACCACGGTTCTTCGCCGACGATTTCCTTCAGATCCTGCGTGCTTTGTTTCAAGGTGTTCAGCATGTAGTCGGAGACGCGCCAGTTACCGGAGCCACCGGAGCCGGACTCCTGCGGAATGACAAGTGAGATGCGCTCGTCGAACGCACCCGCAATCAAAGCGCCTTTGCCGTTGCGCGAGCAACCGGTCACGGCGATACGCATGGGATCCAGATTGGTTCCAGGTGTTGTTTCCAAAGCGTCGATGATGCGACTCACAGCCCACGCCCATGCCATCATGGCCCCGGCCGAATGACCGGCTCCGAACATGTTGTAGAACAGACCTTTACCGCGGTCGGCGGTTGTGGAGCCGCCGGTGTTCTTGGCCATTTCATCGTTGTTGAAATTCAAGGTCGCTACTCCCAGCGGGAGCACATCGCTGATGGAGGAACTTCCATAGGCAATCAACACGGGGAAGGGGCCGGCGCCGGTGGTGGGTTTTTTGATGACGACGTTGAAGGACAGCGTCTTCCCGCTGTCCGTCACGGAGATGTTCAGAGTGTCGCCGCGCAACGTTCCCGTGACCGAGCGGGGCCGCGGAGGTTTGAACCCCAGTTCATAGTTCTGAAATTGTTTGCTGATTTCCGCGCGACGGCAACCCCAGTCATCTTTGGATGCGATGCGGGAGCCGCCCATCATTTTGAAGGGATCCGGCATCTTGGCATTTGTCGGCAATGAGGCCACCGCAGGCATCGTGGGGATGGTGCACAGGGGATACATCACCACTTGCAAAGTCCCCTGCGAATTGACAGACACTTTCGCGTCCTCGTATCCGGTCTTGGCTGCCAGCAACGTGTCTACAATCGCGGCCGACTTCGCCAAGGCACGTCTGGCGTTGGGTGTGGAAGCAACCTCCTCGCGGCGCGACATGTCCAGAAGATTGCCGTCAATGTTCAGTAGTCGATGCGTATAGGAGGAGCCGTCCAACTCAACACGGAGGAAATACACTCCCGGGCCCAAGCGAGGCAAGCCCAATGTGTGGCTCCCGGACTCCATATCGTTGAGGGAAAGGGACGCTTCCACCTTTCCGTTCCAAGCCAGAAATTCCGCTCGGCCGTGGGCCACTTTTCGCGACAATGAAAGCAAGATGCCATTCTTCAAAACGTTGAAGGAATATCCGGAGACAATTCCGTTCCACGGCATGATAGCCGTGGTCGACAATGTGAAGTATCCGTTGGCATCGGAGGTCGTCGTCAATTGAGACGCTCCCATAAGCTTTACGGTGGCTCCGGACACATATCCGCCGCCACTTCGCAACACGCGGCCGCTCAATGAAAAGGTTTGGGCGTTGACCGACAACAGTCCCGCCACCAAGCAAAAAATCATGGCTTTCAACATGAGACCTCCGTGCGCTTGTAGCGTAATCTAACGCAGCCTTTTGGCTTCAACACAAGATATCCCAGTGACACATTCGATTTTGCGTATTCTTGTAGTAATTCGACCCCAGAAGGTTTTTGGAAACCAGTGGAATTAGTACCTTCACCCCCTTGTTATGTCCATCAAGATCAAATCCGACCGTGAAATCGCGCTGATTCGAGACGCCTGCCGTTTGGCAGCTGAGATTCTGGAGCGATCGGCGGAATTGGCCAAACCTGGCGTGACCACGGACGAGATCAATACCTTCGTTCACGAGGCGACAATTAAAGCCGGAGCCTACCCGTCTCCGCTCAACTATCACGGATTTCCAAAATCAGTGTGTACGTCGGTGAACAACGTGGTGTGCCACGGTATTCCAAGCGACCAAGTTCTCAAGGATGGGGACATCGTCAACATCGACGTGACGTGTCTGTTGCATGGATATCACGGCGACACTTCGAGAACATTCATCGTGGGCAAGGTGGCTCCCAATGTCCGCAAGCTGGTGGATGCAGCGGAGCGGTGTCTTGAAGAAGGCGTTGCGGCCGCCTATCCCGGCTCGCATTTCGGTGACATTGGCGGCGCAATACAGGATCTCGCCGATGAATTCGGCTACGGTGTGGTGCGTGAGTTTTGCGGTCACGGCATCGGTCGGAATTTTCATGAAGATCCGATGGTGTTGCACTACCGCACCCGGAACCGTGGCGATCGCATTCAGGAAGGCATGGTGTTCACGGTGGAACCCATGTTGAACGAAGGCGCTCCGGGAGTTTACGTGGCCGCCGACGGCTGGACGGTGTTCACCAAGGACGGCTCCTTGTCAGCCCAGTTCGAGCATACGCTGGCGATGACCCGCAATGGGCCCGAAGTGCTGACCCGGCTGGATTGATTCCTTGGTCTGAACGGGCGGTTCTCATGCCTTCCGATACTCTTCGTATTTCTGAAATCTTTTACTCCATCCAAGGCGAGGGGTTTCACGCCGGAACGCCTGCGGTGTTCGTGCGTGGTGCTGGATGCAATCTCGCTTGCGTGTTTTGTGATACGGATTTTTCGCTGAAAGAAAAATTGTCTCCGGAACAGATCGTCGATCGTATCGCCGAATATCCCTCGAGGTTTGTCGTGCTGACCGGGGGAGATCCCACGATTCAGCCCGAAGCTTTTCGAAAGCTGGTGGAGTTGCTGCACGATCGAGGCTACTACGTCACGATGGAGACCAATGGAACGTCGGAAGATGATTTGGGCGTGGACTGGATCACCGTCAGTCCCAAGTTGAGTCAGGGTGGGGAATGGCGGTTGCGAACCGGCGACGAACTGAAGTTGGTGTACGAAGGTCAAGACTTGAGATTTTTTGAAAATTCCAATTTCTCGCATTACTTCCTCCAACCTAAGGAAATCCGGACAGGAAGTTTTGGAAAAGGGGAGAGGGATCTTGCTGCCACACGGGCTGAGTGGGAAAAGACGGTCGCGGCTTTGCTAGCCAATCCCCGCTGGAAGCTGTCTTTTCAACTGCACAAGGAACTCGGATTGCGTTAGTTTTTCTCCGTTGTCGCACGTTATTGCAAAGGAGTCCGGATGAAAGTCGTGAAACTCTTGCTGAAGATTCTCGGTGTGATTGTCCTCCTGCTCGTGCTGGCTGTGGCCGGCTTTTACATCTACATCAACGCCACGTGGGACAAGAGCTACGCGGATTCCCCGCGACCCGAGATCAAGGCCAGTACAGATTCGGCCGTGATCGCCCGCGGTGACTACATCGTGCATGCATTATCACACTGCTCCATCTGCCATCAGGGAGTCCCGTCAGGTAAAACAGAAAAGTGGTTGATGGAGAATCGCAAAAACGGTGTGGACACGGACATGGCGGGAGGTCATGAATGGGAAATCCCCATGTTCGGTAGATTCGTGGCGGCCAATCTGACTTCGGACAAGGAAACCGGTATCGGCGGCAACAGCGATGGTAACATCGCGCGGGTAATTCGCAATGGCGTGAAGCGCGATGGACATATGGGCGCGTTCATGTCGATGGTGGTCGGTTCCATGGCGGATGAGGATCTCATCGCCGTCATTTCCTATTTGCGCACGTTGCGGCCTGTGAACAATGCAACCACACCTGAAGCCCCGGGATTTTTGGGCAAATGGGTGCTCAAGAACATGAAGCCGAAAAATGAAGCGCCGATGAAGTGGGTTCCGGAAGGCGGCATTAGCGTGGAGCGCGGCCAATATCTGGCTAATGGCCCGGCGGCCTGCTATACCTGCCACAGCGCCGCAGATCCGATGAAAGGCTTCGCCATTTCCGGCCCGCGTTTTCAGGGGGAGGCGCACGCTGAACCGGACATGGTCGATGCCGCTTATGAGATTGTCACACCGAATCTGACGCCGGATGCGGAGACAGGACACGTCACACAGTGGTCCGAAGAAAATTTCGTCGCGCGCTTCAAACAAGGGCCTTTGTACAAAGGATCCAAGATGCCGTGGGAGAATTTCGCCCTGATGACGGAGGGATGATGTCCGCAGCATTTATCGGTATCTCCGTACTCTCGCACCGGTGAAACACGACGTGGGTCCGATTCGTCGCAAGGCGGGATGGAAGCCAGAGAAGGCCTGACGAGTTCGAATCCTCGCGGAGCTATCTTTGCCTCGCGTGGATTCCCCTAAGACAAAATTAAACCGGCCTTCCCTCGTGGTGTTTTCCGGGGGGCAGGATTCCACGACGTGCCTGCATTGGGCGTTGCGGACATTCACCGCTGTGGAGGCTGTTTTTTTCGACTACGGCCAGCGTCACAAATCCGAAGTGATGGCCGCCCAAAACATCGCCTGGAAAGTGAAAATTCCCCTGCGGATTTTCCGCCTGGATTTCTTCCGTGAGATGAAGGGGAACGCGCTGACCGATGCAACGATTCCCATCAACGCAGCGTCAGGTGGTGCCCTGCCCAACACCTTCGTGCCGGGCCGTAATCTGTTGTTTCTCACGCAAGCTGCGGCGTATGCTTATACCAAGGGAATCAAGGATATTGTGACGGGTGTCTGTCAGACGGATTACAGTGGTTATCCCGATTGCCGTTCGGACACGTTGCGGGCCTTGCAGAAATCGCTCCATCTGGGTTTGGGATGGCCGGAACGCGGTGGCGTGTTTCGCATTCACACGCCTTTGATGTTCAAAACCAAGGCCGAGAGCATTCAGATGGCTCAAAAATGGGGCGCGATGGAATCCCTGGCGCTTAGCCATACCTGTTACGAGGGCGTATCGCCTCCATGCGGAAAATGTCCGGCGTGTATTTTGCGTGCGAAAGGTTTTGCCGAGGCGGGGGTTGTGGATCCGCTGCTGGCAGGAGGGTAATGTGGAGAAGTACGATGTTTGCGTGATCGGCTGCGGACCCGGTGGGTTTGCGGCGGCCATGCGCGCCTTTGATTTTGGAAAGCACGTCTGCCTAATTGAGGGCGGGAACATCGGCGGTGCAGGTATCATGCACGGCGCGCTCACCAGCAAGACCTTGTGGGAATTGGCCAAGGATTATGCCATCGCCGCCGGTGTCGATCGCGGATATCGCGTGGCGGGTTTGATGGTGGACTATCAAACCGTGCGGAGTACCGTGATTCAGGCGGCCAAGGAAAAGCAGTATCAGATTCTTTCCCAGATCGAGACGTTTTCTCCACCGCGCTGGAAGGGGCCCGGTTCCATCACCTTGAAGCGCGGCTATGCAAAGTTCGTGGACGAACATACAGTGAGCCTTGCCGTGCAGGGCGGTCCTGAGGAGCTGGTCAAGTCGGACAACTTCGTCATTGCGACCGGTTCCAAGCCCAGGGATTTTCCCGGTATTCACATCGACAACGATCGCATCATCAACTCCGACGGCATCCTTTCGTTCCGCGAGTTTCCCAAGCGCCTGCTGATTCTGGGCGCGGGCATCATCGGTTGCGAATACGCCAGCATCTTTTCCAATTTCGGACAGACCAAGGTGCATCTGCTGGATCGTCAGCCGCGTATCATCCCGTTCGAGGACGAGGACATCAGCACCTTTGTTAACAAGAATCTTGAACAGAAGAACGTTACCGTTCACCACAACGCCATCCTGCGTGCCATTCACAAACATCCGGAGTTTCTGGAGGTGGTGGTGGACTACGAGGATGGCCGCAGTCAGGTACTTGAGGTGGACGCCGTGCTGGTTTCGGTGGGCCGAATTCCCAATCTAAGCCTGTTGGGTCTGGATCGGATCGGCCTTGTTCCGAACGCGCGTGGGGCGCTGGACACCGATGCAAGCTGCCGCGTCCGCGACCATATTTACGCCATCGGTGATGTCACCCAGCATTCGGCTCTTTACAATGTGGCCGAGATGGAAGGCAGGTACGCCGTCAAGTCCATGTTTGGAAAGAACAAGTATCCACTGCGCTATCACAACATGTCCACCATCATGTTCTTCAATCCCGAGGTGGCGGTGGTGGGGCTCAATGAGCAGCAATGCCAGGCCCAGAAAATCTCGTACCGGGTTGCGTATTACTCCAATGCGCTGGTGAACCGCGCCATCGCCATGCGCCGTACAGACGGGTTTGTGAAAATCATCGTGTCCGAAGACGGGCGTAATCGCATCCTCGGCATGCGCGCCGCCGGGCCGCAGGCTTCCAGCACCATCATGGTCATCGCGCATTTGATGGATCAGGACAAGGGTTTGGAGGAAATCATGAAGTCCATCCATCCGCATCCGTCCATCACGGAGGGGATTCAGGAAGGCTTACGCCTGATGACCGGGAAGTCGATTTACAAGCCGTTGGTGTTTCCGGACTACATGCATATCCGCGCATGGCATCCCGAGCACGGATATTCCGAAATCGCCGCGATGCCGGGTTGAATTTTTGAAAATGGCCCTCACAGCCCAAGGCCAAATTCCGAGTCGGAAATCACCGAAAGTACGAGGACAGAAAAAACAATAACTGCAACCGATGGGGCTACGCATATCCATGTTGCCACAACATTGAGGTCACGGCGATTGATGTGATCGATGGATTCCCAAGGCAGAAAAATACTGCGGCTGGCCGTTCTGGTGTCTGTTTTGTTGAATAGCGAATCGATGGGAGTGTTTTTGTCTTTGAGAAAGAGATCCATTCGGTTTGATTGAGGGGGCATTTGATTATGCCAAATCACGTTCCTGGAACTGAATGCACCCAACATATTGGAAGTGGTATCTGAAACAAGCAGGAAAGGATTGTGAAGGGTTCCTTCCAATCCATATTCAGTCCAACGGGGATGTGTCAAGATCCCGGCTTTCTCGCCACTCCAGATGACAATGGCTCTGCCCTTGAAAACAGACAGCGAGTCGAGCGTACGGTTTGGGTCTTCACCCGCTGTGCGGATTCGATCTACTGGAATCATGGCGGTGTTGTAGCAGCCGTTGAGATGAAGGCAGAAGGTGGCAAGCAGGAGCCAGCCCATGCAAATTCGGAATGGATATTTGAATTCTGCCATGGGTGTTCTTCTCAGAATTTTGCCCAAGCAATTGCGCCTGGTTTCAATCCGTCAGAAGTGGGCAGCAAGGTCGGAGCGAAACCGATCTGCATTGCGTTATGTGTTTCATTGGCCCGTCTTACGGCGTAATGTGTGTCAATGAGGCTGTAAATTGTGCCGGCGGCATAGAACCCGCTCAGGATGTAATGAACCGTGTAATCCTCACCCTCATGGCCGCCATCCAGTTTGCTCAGAACGATGTAAGAGAAAGAGCCTGCACCTACGGCGCGAATTAATATCCCTCCAAACCCCGTTCCAATGGAACCCGCATAAAATTGGCCCAATGACGGGCCAATGAGGGCTCCTCCAAAAAAACCGAGATTGTCTTTAAAAGTCCTGTAGCCTTCCCCCTTATCGGATGAAATGATTTCTCCTATCCCAAAAACGAAGGGCAGAGTTCCAATAGTTGCCCAAGTATAGGCCCAACCTTCGCTTTTCTTGGGAGTGGAATTCGAGGTGTCGGTTTGCGCTGCTGCAGCCAAGCATGATAAGCAAACAAGCAGGGCTGATGTTTTAAATAGGTGACGCATACTACCCTCCCAAGATATTCGGAAATTTGGCGTCGGAAGTGTGAAAAGCTTAACCTACGCGTTTAGTCCCCGCTTAATCGGAGGGCGTTATCCTTGTCGAACATGATGTTTCGCGGAACCGAAATTCCGGATGTTTCCAACCTGAGGATTTTGGAGATCTCCAAATCGTGCAGTACTCCGTCCTTCTCGTAAGTAATCCATCCCTCGCGGATTTCCCGGATGAGGCATGATTTCCTTGTCGTGCCATCCTTAAGGACGATTCGGATGCGGCCTAGCTGATTCAGGTTGATGGGGGTATCCGATACGGTGGGTGTCGTGGGAGTTGCCGAAATGTCTTTCGCGCCATCGTTAATCGTTGTCACCACAGCGCTGTCGGTATGGGTCAATGGCACAGGAATGGGAGTAGATGGCGCATGGTTTTCAGATAATTGATATTCCACGTTTGCCCCGCCGATGGCGCCGATCAAGAGACCTACGAGCCCTCCATCAATGCAGCCGCCTAGAATAACTGGGGCAGATGCGGCTCCACTCAAACTGACAACCGTGCCGATGCCGCATCCTCACAGAAGGCCAAGTGTCAATCCGTGAACAGAACCGATTCCATGGTCCATGACGCCGATGCTGGAAATCCGTGACAGGGGGATTCTGGAATAGGCATTCATAGTCAAAAAACCAATTGTATCCTCTCCTGCCGATGAAATTTTTCCGGAATATTCTGCGCCATCTTGCATGACGACATGAACCTTGTCTCTCGATTTCAAATCCTTCATCGTGGAGGAATAGGCTGATGGGTCGCGGATATCCAACGGGCGTGTAATTGTCGCCGCGCAATGGATCAGAGCCAGCGATGACAGCACCGCCGTGATGCGCAACCGGTTCATTCCGTTGAACAGGTGCATGACATCACTCCACCCGCTTCCATTGCTGCGAGCGTCCCAGCAATGAGAATCCGATGAATCCGCGCACGGTCAGGGTTTTTCCGTCCTGGCTGATGGTCAGCTTGCAGCGATAAATTTTTCCATTGCCCGGGTCGAGGATACGGCCATCTTCCCATGAGGAACCGTGTGATTTCATTCCCCAAAGCACCGTCATTCCCCGTATGGGTTTTCCTTTCCGTTCGTCCGAACATTCTTCGCAGACACGATCCGGGCTTTTCCCGGGCCACGGAAGCAGAGAATCTACTGCACCCTTGAGTTCTCCCTTTTCCACGTACAGACGGATGATGGATTTGGCTTTGCCAGTTTCATCGTCGAAAGTTTCCCAACGTCCCTTTACGTTTTCGTCGCCGGCAAAAACGGCGAGAGCAACAAGTTGCAGAAACAGAAGTGTACGGAACATTCATTCTCCTTTCCCGGCGATGAGCCGGGGTTTGTTGTGGTCGTCGAACTCGATCGTCCACGCGGCACCCGCGGGTGTTTCCAATCGCAGGATGCGGTCGATCATCTCGTCATGCAGGACGCCGTTCTTTTCGTACACGATCCAGTTGTCGTGGATCTCCTTGATCAGGCAGGACCTTTTCATCGTTCCATCCTTCAGCACCATCAAGACCCTTCCGAGATGTTTGATCACGAGCAGTTCGGGATCCTCGTTTTTTGGTGAGTGTGCCGCCGTGCTGTCACCCGGCGTCAGTGCTTTGGCCGTGTCGAGCGGTGTTTGCGGAGCCGGCTGAGCATAAGCCGGGGCAAGCAGGCTTGCGGCCAGTGCCGGAGGGAACAGCGGATTCATGGATTACTCGACGGCTTTTTTCTTGTGCACGTTGAAACCGAAGGAAAATCCCACCACCGAGGCATCCTTGCGCGGCGAGAAATACACGTTCAGAGGGATGTTGAGATAACCCGAGTGAATCGTGAGCCCACCCACGAACAGCAAGCTGGTCACAATCTTGAGATCGCCGCTTTTATCCGGCAAGGTTTTCGTGGTGAATCCCGATCCGGCAGGGGCGTCGCCTAGATGCCAGGTACCGGCGTTGTCGAAGTAACCGTCCGCCAGTTGCACGAGCCGGAAGGTGGGGCCGAGTGCGAACTCCAAGCCAAGCTTGCCAAACCGGAATCCCTGCAGAGTCGAAAGCGAGGGAATGAGCAGTCCGCTTTCCAATCCACCGATGGACGGCACGAATTCGACCAGCGCCTGGAAATTGCCCGCGCTGATGTAAGAGATTTCCTGTTGCCAGCCGAACTGGAACATCAAGGGCCACATGCCAAATCCACCTTGATCCTTGGGCGCCTGCATCCGTTTGGCGGCATCGCCCATGGTATAGGAGAATCCCATGCGCGGCCCGTTGTTGGTGAAGGAGGTATTGGGGCTTTCAATGGGCGTGTTGTAGTCGATCAGCATGGAGACCAACGTGGGATCGGGCGGGAGGCCCGCCATTTTTTCCACCGAGATCTGCACCATCTTCTGCACTTCGGGCAGGTTCAGGTATTCGGTGGCCTCGCTCTTCTCGATCGTTCCCGAGGCCACGTCGATCAGACGCAACGTAATGACGATCTTTTCCCCGAAACGCTCGGCGCTGCCGCTCATCATTTTTGCGACGCCAAGGTGGCGCCCGATGTCCACCAGACAGGTTTTGGAAAAACAGCTGTCCACTGAAAAAGGTGCCTTGGCCACCACATCGGCGACTTCATATCGATCCATCACGGAATAAACGCCGGTTTTTTCCAGCTCCAGCCTGACCAGATATCCCATGGCCTGTGCGTCCTGAACCAGACCTTTGGTGGCGATGTTCAGGACGGCGATGGTTGGTTTTCCTTGGGCGAAAGCGCCGGTGGAAAGCAACATCGTGGCGGCGAGGAAAGCTGTTTTGCGGAATATGTTTTGAATCGCTGGCATGTTGGCTCCTTTCGAGAGGTGTTTGGCGATTGCACCTCTTCGACGGAGCGATTGTTTGCTTGGTAACCTTTTGCGCAGTGTGCGCAAAGTCTGGAGGATTCGGAAAATTCAGCGGTGTTTAAATGGCTTCAAAACCTCACCCACGCCACCGCGCCGGGTTTCAATCCGCCGCTTGAGGATGGAAAAAGTTCGGGAGCAAAACCAAAGTGTTGAGCAGTCGCTTTCTCATTGGCCCTCTTCACAGCGTCATGTGTGTCTATGAGGCTGTACAATGTCCCGATAGTATAGCATACGATACCGCCGGCAATCAGACCGCCACCACCAGCACCTTCTTCCGAAAACATGCTGTTAGCCAATTGCTCTACCCCGAACGCAAAAACCGAGAGCCCAACGGCGCGAAACCCTATGCCTGACATTGCTTGGGAAGCGGAACCGGCATAGAATTGTCCCAAGGAAGGACCCACTAATCCAACTATTGCAAGAGGAATGATCTCACCTGCCATTGGGTGACCTTCTTGAACGAGGCTTTTGGCCCAAATCAGGGGCACCAAAGTGCCACCAAGTGCCCATGTATAGGCCACTCCTTCATCTTTTGACGTCAAGATTTTTTCAGGAATGGATTTAGTCGGGGCTGTCACGGCCCTGAGTGAGGAATCCGGCAGATGGTATTCAACGGTACTTCCATCGTTCCTATATTCGATAATCTTTCCGTCGGGAAGCGTGTCGATCCATGTCTTTGAAACGTCGTGGGCTTCTGGAAAGGATTGTGCCGAAACAGAAATGACAAGGGACAGGATAAAAGGCAAAGCTGTCAGCAACCTGTGGCAGGACTTCATACCCAGCTCCTGTTGAATACCGAGAATTGGACGCGACCTTGGTCAAAATGGTAACCATTGAGGCCGGGATGAAACCGGGCCGGGTGCTATATTTGCTCCTCCATCCCGTCCCTTGAAATCAAGGGATTCAAGGCTTTTTCGGAGAATCATGTCCTACCAGCACATCAAAATCCCCGCACGCGGTGAACGCATTCAAATCGACTCTCACGGCAAGCTCCAAGTTCCGGACGAGCCCATCATTCCCTTCATCGAAGGTGATGGAACCGGGCCGGACATCTGGAAGTCTTCTCAATATCTGCTCGACGAAGCGGTGCGCAAGGTGTACGGCGGAAAAAAGAAAATCGCGTGGATGGAAGTCTACGCAGGAGAAAAGTCCACGAAGGTTTATGGCGAGGGCCAATGGCTTCCCGATGAAACCATCGACGCCTTCAAGGAATACCTCGTCGGCATCAAGGGCCCGTTGACCACGCCGGTGGGGAAGGGTATCCGCTCCTTGAATGTGGCATTGCGTCAGATTCTCGATCTCTACGTGTGCCTCCGGCCGGTGCGTTGGTTCCAGGGTGTACCTTCTCCGGTCAAGCATCCCGAAAAAGTGGACATGGTGATCTTCCGGGAAAACACTGAAGACATTTATGCCGGCATCGAGTGGGCAGGCGGTTCGGCCGAGGCCAACAAGGTTCTCGCGTTTCTGCAGAAGGAATTCCCGAAAGAGTTTTCCAAGATCCGTTTTGGAACCGAAGAAGCTTCGCAAGGCTGGCAGAAGAAACTGGAATCCATCGGCGCTCCGTCGCGTACGGTTGCCGTGGACGTGGGTGTGGGCATCAAGCCCGTGAGTTATCTCGGCACGGAGCGTTTGGTGCACAGCGCCATCTCCTACGCCATTGCGCACAAGCGCAAGAGCGTGACTTTGGTGCACAAAGGCAACATCATGAAGTTCACCGAAGGCGGCTTCCGCGACTGGGGCTACAAGGTGGCCAAAGACTTTTTCGGCGCCGTGGAAATCGACGGTGGCCCGTGGTGCAAGATCCCCGAGGGCAAACCTGGCGCAGGATTGGTCATCAAGGATTCCATTGCCGACATTGCGTTGCAGCAGGTGCTGACACGTCCCGAGGATTTCGACGTGATCGCCACGCTCAACCTGAACGGGGATTATCTCTCCGACGCTTTGGCTGCGCAAGTGGGTGGCATCGGTATTGCGCCCGGTGGCAATCTGAATTACCTCACCGGCCACGCGATCTTCGAGGCCACGCACGGCACTGCGCCCAAGTACGCGAATCTGGATAAAGTGAATCCGGGTTCGGTGGTGCTGTCCGGCGTGATGATGTTGGAGCATCTCGGCTGGCAGGAAGCAGCCGATCGCATCGTGAAAGCCATGGAAACGGTGATTTCTCGCAAGGAAGTCACTTATGATTTCGCACGATTGATGGAAGGCGCGCGGGAAGTGAAATGTTCGGAGTTCGGGCGGTTGGTGGCGGAAGCCATTTGACTTTCAGATAAGGCGGGACGCTATGTCGGGCGGCGAAGAAGTTCTTTTCAGCATTACGCGAGCGCATCTGGATACCGGCATGCGCGGTTTCCCCGTGGGCACCTGTCCATTGAGCGACGTGGACCCGGTCAAGGGATTGAGTTATGGCGGATATCCCATCGCCCAGCTCGCGGAGCGTCAACCCGAGGAAGTCATCTATCTGCTGCTGAACAAGCAACTGCCCGACGCGGCGCAACTCGCGGCGTTCCGACAGGAGTTGATCAAGAACTCACGCCTCCATCCTGAAATGCTGGAGAAATTGAGCGCTTTGCCGCGTCATGGACACCCCATGAAATGGCTGATGTCTGCCATCGTGCTCATGGGCATGTATTCTGGAACGGGAGATTACCGCAAAGATTGCTTGCAGGTGATTGCACAGCTTCCGGAAGCAGTGGCCGCCATTTTCCGCATCCGTTCCGGTTGGGGAGAATTGATTCCTTCCAAGCCAGAGCTGGGTTACATGGAGAACTTCGCCCACATGCTCGGTGCACCGGGTGCGGGTCCTGAACTCATTCATCTTTTGCGTGTATTCAACATCCTGCACATGGATCACGGTGGCGGAAATCTTTCCACCTTCGTGGGCAAGGCCATCGCTTCCGGACATGAGGACATGTATGGTTCGCTTGCGGGAGCCATGGCGGGGTTGGCTGGCCCATTGCACGGAATGGCTAATCAGGAGTGTTTGCGCTTTCTGAAGACCGTGGCTAAGGATATCAAAGATCCTTCCAATGAAACTCAGGTCGCTGAGTATGTGGAGAACCTTCTGAACTCCGGCGGGGTTCTGTATGGATTTGGACATGCGGTATTACGCGTCGAAGATCCTCGCGCCACGGTCCAATATGCCCTGGGTGAAAAAATTGCCGCCAAGGATCCCCTGTTCCGGTTGGCCGTGACTTTGCGCAAGGTGGGGAGCGAAGCGCTCAAGAAACGCGGCAAGGTGAGTGACCCTTATCCGAATGTCGATGCCGTCTCCGGATGTTTGTTGAGCGCCTGCGGTTTGGCGGATGAGAGCTATTACACAGTGCTATTCGGTCTGGCGCGCTGCGTGGGTATTGCGGCCCAGATCGCATGGGAACGCACTGAGGCCCGCGGAGGCAAGGGCACCCCAATTGTGCGCCCATCCTATCTATATACCGGCCCTGAAATAAAGGCTTGAAGTCGTTTCTAGGTAGCCCCAATCCGTCTAACTTCCGGTGGCGTTTTCGGTTAGAAGGTCCGCACCCTCAAGGGGGCGACGCCCCTATTTTCCTCAAGACGAGACAGGGAAGAGGGGGTAAAAGATGCCGAAAAATCATATTTCTGTTACCTTAAACGCCCACGATCCTTGCTGGGAGGTCCGTTCGGGATTTTTCATCGGGGATTTTTTAACCAGCAACGAGAAGGATGAGACATGAATTTATTCGTAGGAAATTTGTCCTGGGGCGTCACTCAGGATGAATTGCACGCAGCCTTTGCCGCTTTCGGCCAGGTTGGATCCGCCAAGATCATGATGGATCGCGAGACGGGAAAGCCGCGCGGCTTTGCCTTCGTGGATATGCCCAATGACGGCGAGGCCCAGAAGGCCATCGAAGCGCTGAACGGCAAGGATTTCAAGGGCCGCCCCTTGAACGTCAATGAAGCCCGTCCGCGCGAGAACCGCCCCCGTCCTCAGAATCGCTGGTAAGATCGAAACGAGAGCCGCTTCATCGCGGCTTACTCCTTCCCATCTCCGCTTGACCGGAGAGGGAATCGCATCATCCCATTGAAACGTCATCCTTCCACAGGCTTGGGTTCCCTCAGGGGCCCGAGCCTTGTGATGTTTTTGGGTTTTGTCGGTCTCTCGGCCGGACAGTTCCACGGATATCTGTTTGAGAGGATGGGCTTTTTTCCGCTCCAGATTGGCATCCTTCTGTTTTCCGGGTACGCAGCCGGCATTGTGGCTCCCATCGTGCAAGTGCGTGCCATCCGGTGGCTGCGTGGTCCCCGTCGTCCGTTGATGCTCATCCTCGCCGGCGCAGGGCTTGGCATGGCGTTTTTACCGCATGTTCATGGATTCTTCGCAGTGGCCATGATTTTTTTCATGGCGCTTTTCTGCACGGCCAGCATCTCCACGTTGATTACCGCCTGCTCCCTCGAAGTGACGCGGGATCGTGGTCGTTGGCTGTACTTCGTCATACGGACCCTGGGAACGATCGGATATCTCGTGGGGTGCGTGGCCAGTTATTTCCGTTCCACTCCGGAGTCGCTTCCGTTTCTCTATCTCGGTTTCGGTGGGGCGTTCATTGCCGCCCTGGCCGTGGCGACAGTTGATCTCCGGCCCGCAGACCCCCGACAGGCGCCGGAGGATGCGGAGGTGGTGGAACATCCCCGCGCAGCTCCGGGGTTTCGCCGCGCGCTGCAGCTGTTTTCCGATCCACTGACCGCGCGTTTGTTATGGACGCTGGGTGTGATGAATTTTGCCAATGCGATGGTGACTCTCGCGCAGGGAAATTATCTGGCCTCGCGATTTTCCGGCGGACAGAGCGTGATCAGTGAAGCGTGGATCGTGGCGACCTTTTGCGAGATTCCCCTCATGCTGTTTTGTGCATGGTTGATGCGCCGCCACGGCCTGCGCGCAGTAATCACCTTTGGATTGCTGGGAACGGTTTTGAAACTGGTATTGACGGGAATCGCCGGATCACGGGGCGTCTATTTTCTTGGCCTCATGGTTCACGGGTGTTTCTTTTCCGGGGCACTGGTGGGTTTTAACCTCTATGTGGATCAACGCTTTCCGGTGGCTGATAGGCCGTCGTTGCAGGCTCTGGGGACATTATTCTATCAGGGAATTCCCACTGCGCTCGCGGGTTTGGCTGTTGGCACTGTCTGGCACTTTTGGGGTCTGCGCTCCGTCTTTTGGATCGCGGGAATGATCGCTATGATGACAGGGGTTACGGCTTTCAAGCTGCTGCCCCGGCTGTCCTCATCGCGCGCCTAGCCTCGTCGGGCGTATATTTACACACGAGATTTCCGGAGGGTTCATGCGCAAGCTTTCCTGGTTGTTCGCCGTGATGTTCTGGATGACGGCCCACGTTCCCGCCGTGGCCGGGGATTCGGATGATGACGGCATTCCGAACAAATACGATTTATGTCCCAAGGAACCCGAGGATATGGACGGGTTCGAGGACACGGACGGTTGTCCGGATCCTGACAACGACAAGGATGGAGTCTGCGATCCGTGGGTGGGGGAGAAAGGCCAGTCAGACAAATACGCCCCAATCTGCAAGGGCTCCGATCAATGCGTCAATGATCCCGAGGATCGGGATGGTTTTCAGGACGATGATGGCTGCCCGGATTTGGACAACGACAACGATGCAGTGATCGACACCCATGACAAATGTCCGAACATTCCTGAGGATATGGACGGGTTCGAGGATGAGGATGGCTGCCCGGATCCGGACAACGACAAGGACGGTTTGTGCGATCCGTGGGTGATGGAAAAAGGTCAGTCCGATAAATACGCCTCGATGTGCAAGAGCGTGGATGTTTGTGCAAATGATGCCGAAGACAAGGATGGGTTTGAGGACACGGACGGCTGCCCGGATCCGGACAATGACAAGGACGGAATTCCCGATGTGCAGGACAAATGCCCCAACCAGCCGGAAACGGTGAATGGCGTCGAGGATGAGGACGGATGTCCCGACAAGATGCATCCGCCGCTGCAACGATCGCAGTTGTTGCCTGTCGTAAAGTTCCGCACGGCCACCGCAGAGCTGACTGTTGAGGCGGAGTCGGCGTTGGAAGAGTTCGGCAAACAACTGGCGGAGTATCCGGACTCCACCGTTGAGATTCGTCTGGGAGCTGCATGGCACAGCAGCGAGAAGAAGGACAAATATTTGAACCTGATGCAGACGCGTTCCAAGGCGATTGTGGATTTCCTTGTGGGCAAAGGTGTCAAATTGCGCCAGTTGCGTGAGCTCGAATATACGCCGGATAACATGAAAGTTCTCAAAGGGACGGATCAGGACTTCAACAAGGAGAAGCCTTTGGAGATATTCCTGCTCAATTAAAGCAGGAAGTCTTCGGGAGGATGGTTTGCGTCGTTTCGTTTCACTGATTCTTGTGGTGGTCGCCTTTGGTGGAGCAGAGTTGCCCAAGGCCTGGCTTGGTATTTCGTTCGAGGACATCCCCGCAGCACAGGCTCCGAAGGAATATGCCCCCTTTGCGGAGGAAGGGCCGGTTCGTATCGTCAAGGTTTTCAAAGGCGCGTCCGCGGATCAGGCCGGGTTGAAGGCGGGGGACTACCTGCTGGGTATCAATGGAGTACTGTTGCACGGCCGCAAGACCTTGCTGGATACCATCCAAAGCAAGAGTGTCGGCGACATGGTGGATTTGAAGCTCGGCCGCAATGGCAAAATGCTCAAGCAGAAGCTTGCACTGTCGCCCCGGCCCGAGGATATGCGCACACTTACGCAAACTCTCGTTGGAAGTCCCGCGCCAGAATTGCGCGGCAAGTATTATCACCATCCAGCGGGCTTGCTGTCGAAATTGAAAGGGAAGGCGGTATTGCTCGACTTTTGGGCCACGTGGTGTGGTCCTTGCCGCATGACTTTGCCCGGGTTGCAGGCCGTATACGAGCGATACAAGGACAAAGGTTTGGTCGTGATTGGAATCAGCTCCGAGGACAGCGGAACTTTGAATGCGTTCCAATCCCAGAACAAGCTGGCCTATTCCCTGATGCAGGACGCCGGAGGGTTGGGCATGCGGGATTATGCGGCGTTTGCGTATCCGACTTTGGTGCTCATCGATCGCAAGGGAATTGTGCAGCGGGTCGAAGTGGGGGGCCACGACGAGGAGAGCATCGATCGTTGGGTCCGCGAGTTGCTTTGATCGCTCAACGCTTCGGCGGTTCGAAGTAGTCTGGAAACCGTTCCCGCAGGGAGGAAAATCCTTCCGCTCCTACTATCAGGTGATCGATCAACGGGATGCCTAGCAATCGTCCCGAATCGGAAAGTCGGCGCGTGATCGAAAGATCATCCGTGGAGGGCTCCAGGGAACCGCTGGGATGGTTGTGCGCCACCAGAATACTTACCGCCCGATCTTCGAGGGCACAGGCGAATGTTTCGCGTGGATGCACCTGACTTTGGTTCGCCAATCCCACCGTGATTTCGTGCATCTTGATGGCCTGATGTGCTCCATCCAGCGTGACGACCACGAAGCATTCCTGTTTCCGTCCCCGTAAGGTTCCCAGTAACGGCAAAGCGTCTTGAGGCTTGCGGACGCGAACGCGGCGGCGAGGAGTGAGAAATCTTCGTGACAGTTCCAACGCCGCGAGAAGCTGTCCGCCTTTTCCCGGACCCATTCCGCTGATGCGGCAGAGTTCCCCTAACGTGGGTTCATCCATGACGGAGGACAGATATGCCGCGACTTCATGTGCGAGTGCCAGCACATCCTTGCCACTTTGGCCGCGCCCAAACAGCACAGCCAGAAGTTCCTCGTTGGTGAGCGCACTGGCACCTTCCCGGTTCAGCCGTTCACGAGGGCGTTGTTCATGGGAGAGCTCCTTCAGCGAGATTCTGTGATCCATGCGCCTCATGGTAGAGAAATGGCACTGTCGTAGGAGTGACGGCGGTCACGCCGGGTTGATATAAATTTCAGGGAAATGAGCGCTAGAGTTTCATTCTTGCCGGAAAAAAGGGGGCCTGTTTTTTTTGAATGTGTGATGGCGCTGGCCGTTGCCATTTTTCTTGTAGCCGGCATTGATTTCTTCACCAATGTGATGCCTCCAAAGTGGGATACGGTCGAGTACATGGATATGGCACGTTCTGGAATTTTCGGAAACGATCATTTAATGGCTCCGTTTGCCTACCGGCCTGGCATGCCCTTGCTGGCGCGTCTTGTTTCCGATGTGGCGGCCATCCCCCTTGAAGATGGATTTCTATGGATCACCCGTTGTTCAGCCATCGCTTTTCTGTTTCTTTGTTTTCTGTTGTCAAGATGCTTCACGCATTCCGCAGTCAGGGCGATGGGCCCCGTCCTCCTGATCAGCCTTTCGGCCATGCACGTCAAGGTCCCCTTGTTTGCGCCCACAGCCGTGGACGTTGCCGCTTACCCGCTCATGGTGCTTGCCTTCCTGTTCTTCATCCGTGGTCGTTTATGGGGGTGCTTTTGGACGGCGTGCATCGGCCTCTTCTTCAAGGAGTTTCTGGCCATTCCACTTTTTCTGGCGTTGTGGAGAATGATATTGGACCATCGGAAGGAACCGCCCGGCAGAAATCGTTTGATGCTTTCGCTCGCGATCCTTCTGGCCCTGAGTGTCATTCTGACTCCCCGATTATTCCTTCATGTGGCGGGAACGGTCCAGGAAATAGATCCTCTGCATCGTCCCCGTTCCCTCGGACGTCTTGTCCTGAATCCCCTCAATCCGTTGCGCAACGTCAATATCCTGTTGGATCTATGCAGTTATTGGTTGCCATGTCTGCTGCTTGCGACCTCGCAGCGTATGCGGGAGGTGCGTGAGTTCCTGCGGCCGCTGGAAAAATTTGTCATCGGTTTTCTGGCCTTGAATCTTTTGCTGGTGATGTACGGGGGCACCAATATTTTGATCTTCATCTCTTATTCGGCTCCGATACAGATTATGATTCTTGCGATCTGGGCGGAAAAGGAGAGGCATCCGGTCGAATGGATTATTGCCTTGATGTGCATGGGATTGTACAACCGGGTGTTTTCCGCCATCCCGTTGCCGGACGAAAACTTTGCTGCCTTTATCGATTTCTATGAGGGATGGGGTTCTCGGGTCAATCTTTCCACCCTGAAGCATTTTCTCGAAATAGCCATGTACTTGGGGGTGATGTGGGGGGCGCGGAGCATATTACGACGCCATACGAAAACAGTGTTGCCGCAGGAGTGACGTTTGTCACGCCTCCAGATTCAGGCGGAACTTTTTCCGGTTGCGAGGCAAATGATGGGTCATGTATGCAAAAGCCTCATCCACAGAGTCGCACAACTGGAACAGCCGGAGATCCTCCGGGCTGATAACCCCTTGCGCGACCAGATACTTGAAGTCGATGACCCGTGTCCAGAATTCCCGGCCATAGAGCACCACCACCATTTTCTTGGTGATGCGATGTGTCTGTACGAGAGTCAGCAGTTCCATCATTTCGTCGATGGTCCCGAAACCTCCGGGAAACATGACGATGGCCTTGGCCGTGTAGACGAACCAGAATTTGCGCATGAAAAAATAGCGGAACTCGAAGGATAGCTGTGGATCGATGTAGGAATTGGGTTGCTGTTCGAAAGGCAACAGGATATTGAGGCCGACAGAAGGAGCCTTTCCGGCCTGTGCCCCTTTGTTGGCCGCTTCCATGATGCCAGGGCCGCCGCCGGAGGCGATGGCATAGCCGTAGCGATTCGTGTTGCTCCATTCCGCAAGCCGTCGACTCAGTTCGGCGCACTCTTCATAGTAACGTGACATCTGCAGATCGCGTTCCGCCGCATGGACCGATTTGGAATCCCGCGTGCTTTTGGCTTTCGCCTTGCGAAGGTTTGCGAGAGCGATTTTCCTCGGGAGGATGCGGGCGGATCCGAAGAACACCAAGGTATCCCGGATGTTGAAACGTTCGAGGCGATGCTCCGGTTCAAGGAACTCCGCCAGAATGCGCACCGCGCGGCCATCGCGGCCCAACAGGAAATCCGAATTCAGAAAAGAAGCATGAAGCCGATCTTTTTTGCCGGATGCGATGGCCGATCCGGGCTGCCGGTTCGTGCGCTTTTGCCTGATCCGTTTATTCATCAATGGGGCGATTTCTATAGGAGTCGTAATCTGGAATGAGGCGATCGTAGGTCTCATCCATCAGCGGGGAAGAGATGATGAAGTCCGCCGAGGCACGATTGCAGGCCATCGGAATATTCCACACCACGGCCATGCGGAGCAGGGCTTTTACGTCGGGATCATGCGGCACCGGCTCGAGAGGATCCCAGAAGAAGATGAGGAAATCGATTTCCCCGTCCACGATTTTGGAACCGATTTGCTGGTCGCCACCGAGCGGGCCGCTTTGAAGCTTGTGGATTCGGATGCCGAGTTCGTTCTCCAGAAGCCCGCCCGTGGTACCCGTGGCGAAGACGGTGTGATGCGCCAGGAGCACCTTGTTAAACTTCGCCCATTCGATCAGATCGCGTTTCTTGTTGTCGTGCGCCACCAGCGCGATTTTTTTGTCCTTGGTGACCAGCATCTTTTTGTAGGCGATTTTCATGGTGTCCTTCCCTTGCTGACACTACAACCTAATTAACGCGTCCTTCGAAACCCGCTTTCACTTCGTAACCGCCGTGTTTCCGGATGTTCAACACACCCGAATCGAAAATCAGATATTGCCCCTTGATGCCCAAGAGTGTCCCTGAAAGATCGGGTTGTTTCTCCGGATTCAGGGAGACAACCTTGGTGGGATAACGCAAGACCGGATAACTAAAACGTACGGGTTCCATCGCGGAGAGCTTTTCGCCCGGGAAACTATCCTGCCAAAGCGCAAACACTTTCTCCCGCTCCGCGTGCAAATCCACCGGCTTTTCGACGCCGCTCAACATGTGCCGCCAGTTGGTGCGATCGGGAATATGCTGACTCAGCGCGTATTCGATGATGCCGGAATCCCTGCGGCTGCACACCGAGGCGATGGGCAGCGCCTCAATGGCACCTTGATCCATCCATCGAGTCGTGGCGTACTGGGAACGTGTGATGCCGACCTTGAGTCCCGAGGAATTGGCGAGATACACGGTGTGGGGAATGAAGCAGTGAGCCTCACCCCACGCCGGTTCACGACACGTTCCCAGATGGTGATGACACGTGTGGGGCCTCACGATGCACAGGTCGCATTGCGCCAGGGTCTGGCAGCATTTGAAGCAATAGCCCTGGCTGTAGCTGGTCGCGGTTCGATCACCGCATTCGAGGCAGAAAATACGGCCCGTGAAACGCAGGTTCAGGCGCTGACCAAGTCCTTCGTTCAGAGGAAGCGATTCCCTGCCCACCGGAAGTGCATAGCCCACGGGCGTTCCGGGAGTGGTGTCCATTTTGCGCAGGATTCCGAGTAACGCCGGCATGTCTGGAAATATATTTGCCGCCATGAACACTTTTTACGGATACAAGAAATGTTCCACCTGCCGCAAGGCTGAAAAGGCCTTGGAAAAAGCCGGATGCGATTACACCTTCGTGGATATCACGCTCCAGCCTCCTTCCAAAGCGGAACTGAAACGCATTCAAACGCAGTCCGGGTTGCCGCTGCGGAAGTTGTTCAACACCAGCGGCGAGCTGTACAAGCTGTTGAGGATTAAGGACAAGGTCGGTACGATGAGCGACGAGCAGATTTTCGACATGCTCTCACAAAACGGCCGGCTGATCAAGCGTCCGCTGGTGACGGATGGAAAACACAGCACCGTCGGCTTTGACGACGCAGTTTTCCGGGCTGCCTGGATGTAAACTTCAGGGCAAGACGACCTGAAAAAGCCCCCGTAAATTCTCGCTCGACGAAATCAAACCTTGCACGTTTGCCTGTGCGTCATTGTCTGCATACACCTTCCACGTATAAATCCCGCCCGCTTTAAGCGGAGATGTTGCCGAGTTGTCGAAGTTGTAAACGACGCTATCCGCAGAGGCGGGGATGGACGGATGTAAAATGGCTCCTGTGGCACTGAAGCCTCCCCAGATCCGCTTCCCATTCGCGTCGAAAACCTCCACGATGTATTCCTTGGTTGAGGGGTATTTGACCCACTTGAAGGCGGGTGTTCGGGTGTGAATGATCCGGGGGTAAACCGTGTCCGCGGCGTTCGTGGGGGAAACAACAGTAACCGCCCCGGTTACGTCGAAATCAACATTTTTCGCGGTGTCCGTGGCAGAAAATGAAACTTTCGGAAATCCAAACTTCCGTATGGCGTCGGGATCCATGACGTATCCATCGTTACGGTAACTGGCCCAAACGGTGTAATCACCCGGTGGGATGCCGCGCAGGATAAAGCTGTTGCTGGAATCGTTTTTCACACTGAGGCCGGGAATGGCTTCACGCGTCCACGGGTTGACCAGGGTGATGTCGACGGTGGAATTCGAGGAGGCGAGGAAACGGATTTTGCCGCGCAAGATTTTCCCGGCGTTGACCGACATTCGGAGGACGGTATTCGCGCTCAAGCTGTCGGTCCGGATCGCCACCTTGACTGTTGTGGTATCCTGCACCAAGCTATCGCGATAGCCACGCAAAGTGTAATTACCCGGAGGAAGGTTGTAGATCGCGAAGTAGCCGTCCGGTCCAGTGGTGGAGGAATATGCGGTGGAGTCGGCCGCCTGGGCCACGATCAAAATGCCTGCGGCAGGAACATTCCCCGTGACGGTCACACTGCCGGAAAGCCCTCCGGTGTTGGTGGTGGCCGTATCGCGTTCGAGAAAGACGTTGCGTGTAAATGTTTTACCGGAGTCGGCGTGAAATGGAAGCGGTTGGCCTCCTTTGGGGGGCGAAGGAATTCTTCCCTGGGCCGCCACAGTGAGGTAATAATCGCCCGCTGGTGCTTCGAAAGCAAAATTTCCCGTTGCATCTGACAACACTCGTGCGACAGGAGCGTTTGCATTGGCATCGTACAGAATGACGTTCGTATTCGCAAGCGTCGTACTGTCTTCCATCTTGAGCGTTTTGCCGGCGATTTTTGCCGGTTGATCGGCAGGGTCGGTGCTTTTTGATGAACAAGCTGTGATTCCCAAGAGGGCTGAAACGAGAACTCCGAGCTTTGTTGCAATGTGTGTTTTCATGGCGCCCTCCGATGAAGAGACGAGTTGTAAAGTGATTTTCGGGACATGTAATTGGAGTGGGCAAGAGCCGCTCCGTGGCTATTTTGGCGTGTCGTCTTATCGCCCGTCAGGATTGACTTCGTTGAACCATGCCAGGATTCCCCCGCCCACGTTGAATCCGTTGGTATAGCCTTGTTTTTTAAGGAATTCGAGGGCAACCCTTGAACGGCGTCCAGAACGGCAATAGAGGTAAACTGGAACATCCTGGGGAATTTCCTGCCAGCGGGACTGAAACTCGCTCATGGGGATCAGTTTTCCAGAGAGGTTGGCTTCATCGAATTCATCCTGTTCCCTGACGTCGATAAGGACAGTATCCGGTTTTTTTTCGAGAATTTCGCTTAATTCAAGGACTGAGATTTCATCGTTCATGGGCAAGATTCCTTTGTCACAGGCTCTGCGAAATATACGAAGGAGAGGGATTTGCGGTTGAAATCCGGGGCTTGGGTAGCTAACTTCTGTGGCCCTAAAAACGGATTTACTGAGGACAGAACATGCCAGCAGGACCAAAGGTCAAAATTTCACGGGCTCTGGGAATTGCCATTACCCCCAAGGCGGCCCGCATCATGGAGCGCCGCTCCTTCACTCCGGGTCAGCATGGCTTGGCCCGCAAGAAGAGCCCCTCCACGTTCAAGATGCAGTTGATGGAAAAGCAACGTCTCAAGGCCATGTACAATGTGCCCGAGAATCAGTTGCGTTATTACTACGAGAAGGCCACCCACAGCCATGAGTCCACGGGTACCGCATTGCTCGCGCTTTTGGAGACTCGCGCGGATGCCGCGGTGTATCGCATGGGCTTTGCCCGTACCATCTACGCAGCGCGTCAGTACATTGCCCATGGTCATTTCAGCATTAATGGCCGTCGAGTCTACACGCCGAGCCACCCCCTGAAGGTGGGCACGGTCATCTCCGTGAACGAGAAATCCAAGAACCATCCCCAGATTGTCGAAGCGCTCACGCACTCCGGCAGCGTGGTGGTTCCGGAGTACTACGAGGTCAACAAGGTCAAGATGGAAGGCCGCCTGATTGCCAAGCCCTTGCGCGACCAGATTCCGGTCAAGCTGGCTGAGCAGCACATCGTCGAATATTACTCCAGATAATTTCCCTGTGCAGAAAACAAAAAGGCCCGGCATTGCCGGGCCTTTTTGTTTTCTGCAGTGTCGATTCAGCCAATTTGCCTAAAAAGTAAAGGCTCTGCCCGTAAAATATGGCCTAGGCATGAATACTTGAAAACGCTGTGGTGACCTTACGATAGAAGGTGTAAAATGGATGAGCATTTGCTAGGAGCTTCAGAATTTAGTGACCAATCGTTATCCTATTTCTCCTAAAGTGCCCACATCCTTAGTTAACGAATCAATGTCGTAGACTTTCTCCTTTGGTACGCCACCCTTTGTTTGCCAAATACAAAGTGCACCTTTTTCGACGTTTTTATTTGGAAAATTTCCGACTTTTTTAGCAATCATCCAGACGGCCTTTATCCCACCAGTTCTTAGACGAACATCGTCTCCTTCATTAATGTCCTCCCCGTAAAAGTTCTTCATCTTCCGATGCCTTTCACTTTCTTCTTGTCTATCGTGATTTCATGTTGGGATTTAGCTTTCGTGGGTTTTTCCGGCTCCTTGTGAAAAATCCATCTTCCCAAAAGATATAGGACCCCTGCCAGTAAGCAAAGGCCAACCGCGATCCAGAAGTACTTCGCAACCTTGACACCAAGAAAAAATCCGGTTGCCGGGGCCACTAACGCACAAATTTTTCCAATCGGAGTACTAGCTCCTAGGTAATGATAAGAGATCACGAAGAACACCACGGCAAACAGTAAGGCTGGCACTAAGTAAAAATTCTCTCTACGTTGCTCCGCTCTTTGTTCTGAAAGTTCCTCATCGCTTAAAACCGTTGAAGAGCCATCGTCGTGTCTTTGGATGTGATACGCCATATACCCCCCTATCTCTTTTTAGAAGCCATGAGGATGAGTCGAAGGAGTAGGATGAATGGCAATAAAATCAATCCGACAAGCTTGAACTCGTTATCGAACATCCTCTTGGCCATCGATCTCCCAATTCAATACTTCAATTAGGTAGCCTATGGGCTATCGTGCGTCAAGCGGCGGTTTTGGACTTTTGGAGTTATGGAATGATTCAGCGTTTCTTTTCGAATGTTCCAAAGACCTGAATCTTGTAGCGCTTGATGGAAAACCCCTCCTTGCGCGCCATCTGGCGCAGGATTTTCTCCAATTGGGGATTGGCCACTTCCTTCACTTCGTCGCTGGTCTGGCTGACCAGGTGGACGTGCGGCTTGCTGCCGAGGTCGATTTCGTAGTGAGTATGTCCGTGTCCAAAGTCGGATTCTGAAAGCACACCTGCTTCCACCAACTGATTCAAAGTTCGGTACAGGGTCGCCCGGGATACCTTGAGGCCTGTCCGTTGCATTTCAAAGAGCAACTCGTCGGCGCTGAAGTGTCCTGATTGGTCGAACAGGAATTTCACCAGCGCGACGCGCTCCTTGGTCAGGAACATCTTGTTGCGCTTGAGAAATTCGGAATAGCGTGCTTGCGCCGAGGCCAGCTGCGCGCGGTTCGTGGTTTCCACGGCAGGATAAGATAAGAACGGGTTTAACCGTTCGGCGGTGGTGGCGGCAGGAATTCGAAGAGCAGAATTCCCGCGCATTTTCCACGGCGGGTCTCCAGATATTCCTTGAAATCCTGTTCCACCACCATTCCTTTGAGTTGTCCTGCATGCCGCAACATGGGTTTGCCGGATTCGGAATCGATGAAGCCGGTATGGGTCACGTCCAATCCTTCGATGCCCGTCACAAAGGTGATGCCCAGCAGGCGTTTCCCCAGATTCCATTTTCCAGCCAATTGCAGAGCCTTTTCATAAGGGAGGTAGGGAATGTCTACGACAGGATCGCTGGCGGGAACGGTTAATCCCCTGGCCGCGAGCAGTTTTCCCTTGAGCAAGGTTTTGCGAACCACGGTGTCTCCGGGAACGCGCAGGATGCGGAAACGCCCGCGATTATTACCGAGCCAGTCGCTCACGAAGAAATGGTTCCTGTTCGCGTAGCCAATCGTGTCTCCATGGTAGCGAATGGGCAGGATGGCGGGTTCCACACCCGATGCTTGATTCGACAGCGCGAGACCAATGGATGACTCGATGAAAGTGACACAATCGAAGCGGCTCATGTCCATGATGGGCAGCGGTTCTATGGCGCCATAGCGGCCTTCGCCCGTAGGACCCAGGAAATAAGGCGTTCCCTCCAACGCTTTGGAGAAATAGCGCAATCGATCGATGAAGTCGGTCGGGAGGTTTGGGCGCGACAGCAGTTTATAGGCCGAGGCCATTGCGGGGCGTTCCTTGTTGTACCACAAGGTCGCGCGGGAGAAAAGAGAATCCATGAGGTGTGAGGCGGTTTCTGATGAGGCGCGAAAGTCGTTGAGGATCATGGCGGCGGCCAAAGTGTCGCCATCGGCTGCGAAGAGGAAACCGCACAATCCCTGTACGTTGCGGATTGAACCTGTCTTGTAGCGGATGACGTTTTCGTCTGTAAAGCCGCGCAATCTGCGACCCGTGGCTCCGTCCAATCCCGGCATTGCCAGCGAGCCGACATAATCGCGGCCGTAAGGATGCCGCGCCATGCGCGCTAACAGCAACGCAAGGTCCCGCGTTTTGACGCGATTGTCACGCGACAGTCCGCAACCGTCATGCAGATCGAACGCATTGGTGTCGAGTTGCATCCGGTTCAGAAAAGCTTTTTCTGCCCGAATGCCCGCTGCAGCGCTGCCCTCGCCATAAACACGCTTTCCAAGATGGCGGAGCAGGTGTTCCGCGTGCAGGTTCTGGCTGCGCTGGTTGGTTTCCTCCACCAGTCCCATCAATGGCGCGGTCGTGAATCGGAAGGTTTTGAAGACCGCGGTTGCGCGTGCGGAAGGAAAGTCACGGAACACGAGTCCGCGTTGCGCGAGAGCGGTCAGCAAAGCCGCCCGGAAATACATCGGGGGATTGCGCACCGGTAACAGCCAGGCACGGCTCCCGGACTCGACACCCACGCGTCCGGTCACTGTCACGGTCGTGGTGTTCGCATGCAATGTGGCGCCAAGACCATTCCGCCGGCCTTTCACAGTACGGGCGCGGTTGATGACTCTCACATAGCCGACATCAGGAATCACGGAGATCACGGGTGGCGCGCCGGGTTTTTCCGCGGCCGATACGTTCAGGGCAAACGTATTGTCGTTGTAGGAAAGCGCCGAGATTTCAGCACCGTACCATGTGTCGAAATGATGGGGCTCCCATGCCTCCGGGCGCCGTGGCCCGGTGAAGAAGGAATCCGAAACGTCCATGGTACCCAGCACAGTGTCGATGCCCAGGGCTTTGATGGAATCTGCCCATGCGAGCAACGGTGAAAGCGCGTCTCCGAAAAATCGGTCTGAGATGTTCGGGTCGCCACCGCCAATGACGCGCAGACTTCCGCGCAGGGTCTTGCCGCGCAGGGTTCCGGCGACTTCCAATGTGGTTGTCGGATAATCGTTGACTGGAAACGCGTCGAGTGATGCTGCGGTCACAATCAACTTGAGGCAGGAGGCGGGGGTGTACCAATCCGTGTCATTCGCCCGCGCCTCGAAACGTTGGTGCCGCAGCGAATAAATGGCGATGGAGAGATTGCCGCCGACGCGACTGCTTTCAGCGTAAGCCTGCAGTTCGCGCAACAAAAGCGGGGACGGCTCGGTATGCCATTTTTCCCATGGGAAAGGGCTTGCCTCGGCGAACGTCGACAGTGTGAGAAGAAGCAGGGGAACGAATTTTTTCATGCTCCCGCTAGCTTCCTGAAGTCATCGAAGTAACCGGGATAGGTTTTGCGCACGCACCCGGGATCGCGAATCGTGATGGGGATGCCACCCAGCGACACAAGAGAAAAACACATGGCCATGCGATGGTCCTCGTAGGTGTCGATTTCGGCGGGAAATAATTTTTGAGGAGGCTCAATGGAGATCCAATCCGGACCTTCCTCGACCATCGCGCCAACCTTGCGTAATTCTGTGGCCATCGCCTTCAATCGATCCGTTTCTTTCAATCGCCAGTTTCCGACGTTACGGATGGTGGTTTTCCCTTGGGCAAAGAGTGCGGTCATCGCCAGCGTCATTCCGGTATCTGACATTAAATCCATATCGGCGTCAATGCCGCGCAGCGCTCCGGATCCATGTACCGTGATTCGATCGCTGCCGTATTCAACCTTCGCGCCCATAAGCTCCAGCATGCGCGCAAACCCTGCCTCACCCTGCGCGGAATCCCGGCCAATGCCTGACACGGTAATCGGCCCGCCCGCGATGGCGGCGGCGGCAAGGAAGTATGAGGCGGAGGAGGCGTCAGGCTCAATCACAAAGGTGCCGGGAGATTGGTATCCCGAAGGGTTTTGGATCCGGAAACGCTTGAACGCTTCGCGTTCCACAGTTGCGTTGAAATCCCGCATGACTTTGAGCGTGAGATCGACATAGGGCGCAGAGACCAATTTTCCCTCCACACCGACTTCCGAATCGCCACGACACAGAGGCAAGGTCAGAATTAATCCCGTGGTGAATTGACTGGAAAGGTCGCCTCGAATACGCGTGAGGCCTCCCGCGAGTCCACGTGCGTGAATCGTCAGCGGGGGAAAGCCGTCCTTATCGCCGTATTCGATTCGCGTGTTTCCGGACAGAGGCTTGAGCGCGTCCACGAGATCGCCGATGGGGCGTTCGCGCATGCGTGGGATGCCGTCAATGCGAAATATCCCGTCCCCGGCGCATAGTAAGGCAGTCAGGATTCGCGTGGCGGTTCCAGAGTTTCCGAGGAACAGGGAAACATCACCGTTCGGAGCTTTTAATCCTTCCCCCTGGCCTTCGACTTTTACGTCTCCTGAAGAAGTGGAGGCGATTGGGATGCCGATTTTCGCCAATGCCTGTCGCATCAGTGTGACATCTTCGCCGTCCGGAAGATTCTCCAGTACGGTGGTTCCGCGGGCCACAGCAGCCAGCGGCAAAGCCCGGTTGGCGATGCTTTTGGATCCCGGCGGGCGGAGGGTTCCGGTGAAGCGGGAGATGGGTGGAAGAACCAGTTTTTCCATTGAAATCAAACGTACAAAATGGGGGATTTGAAGAGCTCGCAGTTTGCGGCAGCAGGCTTTTAAATTAAATGCGAAGTGCTATACTGGAAGTTGATTTTGCCGTATGGACTTCGTGAGAAATAAATTGCTTTATGAATTCGATGCATTTCTCAAGTCAGATTAAAACCCTTCTCGGTGCTTCTCTTCTCACTTTGTCCGTCGTCTTCGCCGAACCCAAGGGTGTCGACGTCAATCTGTTCATGCAGCTCTCCAGGCCCGCCGTTTCCGTCAAAACCCCCGCTTACGGTTGGTTGGACTACGGAACGAACAATGAAGTGACCCCCGGCTTCGAAGTTCATTACCAGCGCTACGGACTCTCCATGTCTCCATCCTTGTGGGGAACTTCGCGAGAGCTTGCCCTTCACCCTCCGACGAAATTTTTTGACGCCAAAGGATTTTACTACGGCAAGAATTGGGGATTTGATCTTTACTATCAGTACTTCCGGGGCTTTTACGTCATGCGCGATACCCAAAGCTTCGATAATTCCGGCTTGAATCTCGGTATGTTCACTTTCAACGTTTACCGCCCGCTCACGAAAGGGTCGCGTGTTTACAACATGACCGACGGGATTTCAAAGAATGGGATCAAATGGAATTTCTATTACCTCTTGGGTGGGGCGTATCATAACATGGAAACTCATGTCACGTTGCTGCCGGGGTTGAACGACAGTGATGGTATGAGCCTGATCGATCTTCGCCACGCCAAGACCTACGACGTCTTTGGTGCTTTGGGAGTCATGCTCAATACTTGCTTTCACGGGTTCTATGTGGATGCAGGAGTGTTCGGGGGTTACGGCCCGCAGTATCGTGTTGTGAACACCAAGTTGGATCGATACGATGTGACCATCAAGGTGGGGTTGAGGGCCGATGCAGGATATCGAAACAATCGTTTCGGCGTGGGAATGGATGTTCAGGATGACGGCAACACCCTCGAGTTCGATGAGCGCCGCCGGATCGGATATCAATCCGTTCTCGTCAGGATGTCCCTCGAGCTTTTTCTCTAAACTGCGCTTCGACCAAATTCAGGTGATGTGACCGCGCCGCGTTCCAGTCGGATGCGGCGGTAGGGCAGATTCTGAATCAAAGGCTCATCATGTGTCGCCATGATGACAGTGGCTCCGAGCGCGTGAATGTCCTGGAACAACCTGAGGATTCCCTGCGATGTTTCCGGATCGAGATTCCCCGTGGGTTCGTCTGCCAGCAGGACGTAAGGTTCGTTGGCTACAGCTCGCGCGATGGCCACGCGCTGCTGTTCCCCTCCGGACAGTTCGTGAGGCAAACTGCGCTGACGGTGGGATAATCCGGTCAGGGCGAGTACTTCGACCACGCGCTCTTTCAGACGGGGCTCCGGCACTCCGGAGACGCGCAAGGCAAGCGCCACATTCTCAAAGACGTCGCGATCTGGAAGCAGTTTGAAATCTTGAAAGACCACACCGAGATGACGGCGAAGCCACTGCACGCGTTTGGGCGCAATACGCTCTCTCGAGTTGTAGACTTGATCGGGGCCGAAGGTCATGCTGATTTCACCTTCGTCGGGCTGTTCATCCAAATACAGGAGCTTCAGCACCGTGGACTTGCCCGCGCCGTTGGGGCCTGTGAGCAGGACAAACTCCGAGGGTTCCACGCGAAAATCCGCGGCATCCAGCGCCGTCACGTTGCCGGAATATCTCTTGGTCACATGATGAAATTCAATCATGGCTTCTGCAACACGAAATGCAGTCGTTCATTCTTGTCCGTCCCCGGCTTCAAGGTAAAATCCGCCAAGCAAGCCAGCGTCGAAAAGCCGGTTTGCCTGGCCAATTTCTTTACGGCCGCCGCAGGGTACACGCGTTGGCGGTGCACTTCTTCCCGCCGGTCGTAACGTCCATCAGATCCGGCCACAAACAGAGTGAAGAGGTTGAGCTGGGTTCTGCTCGGCGCATCATATTGACTTGTCCGCACGCTGACGCATCCTTCCAATTCCTCGAAGTCGATGGCATTGGCGAAGTGGGTCTTCGAACAGGCTTCAGTGGTCACGTCGAAGATGAACAGGCCTCCCGATCGCAATACGCGGTGGGCTTCTTGCATGGTGGAAAGAACGCCGTCCGGTTCTGTCAGGTAATTGAGACTGTCGTAGATCATGAGAACCAAATCGAATGGAGCCTTCACAGATAATGCACGGGAATCGCAAGCGATTCGCAAGGGCGGGGCGTTCGCTCCAAAGGGCGCGCGACCCAGCATGGAAGGACTTAAATCCGAATAAACCGCAAAGGCTTTGGGAAACAGGGCGGGGGAAGCGAAGGGGCACGTCCCGGCTGCCAGCTCAAGAACCCGTTGTGGTGGCTTGATGCCGTGATAGGTTCGCCATAGTGCCCGGATATGGTGAGCCCAACCGGGATAGTCCACATGGGACATTACGCGGTTGTAGAACGGCGCAAGGGCTTGGTAAGGAGTGGCGCCCATCGCGCTTAGTGCGAGGAGTTGTCGCCTGCTTCGGCGTCGGGAGATTCTTCAGAACTCTTGAATTGAGCAATGCGGCTTTCGACGGAAACGCGATCGCGCCATTTTTCGAGGAGGCTGGAGAGCTTTTGCGAGATCAACAACTCCTTGGCGTATTGACTGATTGTGGCGTAGTCTTCTTCCAAAGTGAGATGCCGTTCGCTCACTTTGCGATCCAGTCGGAAAAGGTGGTAGCTGTCGCCGATAAGGACGGCGCCACTGATTCCCCCCTCCGGCAAAGAGTCCACGACTTCCTTGTAGGCTGAATTCAGTGAGTCGTGTTGGAACCAGCCAAGGTCACCGCCCATTTCGCGGGTCTGGCGATCTTCGGAAAAAGACCGTGCTGCGGAACGGAAGGCCTGCTCGGTTTTCAGCGCTTGTCCAACGGAGTCGAGAAAGTGATGCGCGCGCACGGTGTCTTCGGCGGAGGGGATGACTTTGATGAGAATATGCGAGGTGCGGATTTCGTTGTCCTTGCGCGCGGTGAGGCGTATGATATGGTAACCGAAACGGGTCTTGACGGGATGGGCCGTGTAATCGCCCGCGTCAAGGACATAGGCAGCCCGTTCATAATCCGGATCCAGAGTCCCACGTTTGGTGTACCCCAGATCCCCACCGTCTTTTCCGGAGAAATCATCGGAACGATCTTTCGCTAGTTCGGCAAAGCTTTCTCCCTTGTCCAGTCTGGTAATCAGAATTTGGGCCTGTGCTCTTGCCGTGGAATCAATGGCATTATTCGCCTTGATGCGCCATTGGATGTGGGACAGGCGCACTCCGTCGTGTTGCACGGGCAGGCTGTCACGATACTTTTCGAAAAATTCACGCACTTGAAGTTGTGAAGGATCGGGATCGCCCACGAATTTCATCTGCAGTTTCTGGCGGTACATCTGGTCGCGCGTCTGATCCTTGATGCGCGCCTTGAACTGGCCGAGCGACATGCCAGTGGCCTGCTTCAGGGCCAGTTCGAGCTGTTTTTCCCCGCCCTGTTGCTGCACGACCCGACCATACCATTCGTCGGCCTTGGCGTCCGCGTCTTTGTCCGAGACTTTGAGAGTCGTGTCCTGCTTGGCCCGGGCAACCAGAATCTTTTCGTCTATGAGCCTCGCGAGGACTTCCTTTCGTTGTTCAGAAACGGCTTGAGCCTCGAAGGCGGGGCGCTGGGAAGCCATGGCCTGCCGGAGTTCCTCGACATCGGAAAAGAGAATGGGAGTTCCATCCACCACCGCGGCAACGCCTTCGACGGGAGTGCGTGCGGCATGGCCCATTGCCACAAGCACGGAAAGAACGAGTCCTGTAATGTTAATGGATTGCAGACGCGGAATCCGCATGATTTTGTTCCTCCACCGGTGCGGAATCCTCGCCAGTTTTTTCCTGAGTGTTTTCCTGACCCGGGATGAGATCGAGGTTGACGTTTACCGCCACCCCTTCCTTGTACTGGCGGATTTTCGCCTCGCGCATCCGATCCTTTTGTTCCATCACCAACTGGTTGTTGATGACTTCCTTGACTTCACTGAAGGGGGCGGGAATGCCGGCCTCCTGCCGTTCGAGTAGTTTCACGAGATACACGCCATCTGGACAGCTGAGAGGAGCTGAAATCCATCCCGGTCTTGCTTCGCTCAGATCATGCAAAAGACAGGCCGGAATTTCCCCGGGTTTACGGAAAGGTACCGCAGCTTCGCCGGTGGAATCCAGCGAATTTCCCGATGCGATGGCACTAAAATTATCCCCTCTGACTTTTGAACGTAGGGCAAGCGCCTCTTTCAGTGAGTTGACGCGGATGTGGACATATCGGAATTGGGCCGATTTGCGCTTGAATTCGTCCTTGTGCATTTCGTAGTAGCGCGTCATGGCCGCTTCATCCGGCTCGAACTCCTGATTGGCTCCTTCTCGGGCCAGAAATTCTTCGATAACGGCCTTGCGGCGGAGCTGTTCCAGTTTGCGGACGACTTTCGGGTCCTGATCCAGCTTCGACCGGAGAGCCTGCTGATAGACGACTTCATCATCGATCCAGCGCTGGATGAAATCGAGGTACTGTTCCCTCGGCAATACTTTTTCGTATTCGGGCGGAAAACTTTCCCGAACTTCTTCCAATGTCAATTTGGCCTGATCCACCTGTGCTAACACCACGGAGGGAGCTTCAGATTTTCGACAGCCTGAAAGTAACAGGGCCTGTAATAAAAGCCACGCTGCCACGATCCCGGTAAATTGGGGGTAAAAAGAAACGGAAGGCACGGGGGCAATATAGATAAGGGGATGGTCTTGGGAAATGGTGTCCTAGCACACACCAATTCACCGTCTTACGCAGCAAGAAAAGGCAAATCGCCTTATTATTCCTTAACAATTCGCTTGCACAATCTGTACGTCTTGGGATCCCCAAGAGGGATGGTTCCTGCAAAAAGCGTCGCTCCGCAAAATTCGGAGCCGGAGGAGTTTTGGTGTTTTGTCGACAGGAAGGACGTAACGAAATATTCTCGTTACCTGATTTTTCCAGAAGCGTAGCGGTTTTTGCGCTCTTTGCCGTCTGTTTGCATGCGCAAACACTGCGTTGCGATCTGGCCAGTAAAGACACTGTGATCAATGGCCAATCCGCCAAGCGGTGTTTGGATCTTGATTCACTGAAAGGCAAAACGGTCGTCGTTCCATCCAATGTCACGCGTCTCGATAATGATGGGTTCGCTTTGTGCCGCAAAGCAGTCGTTTCCGGCGGGAACGCCGATATCGTATTCATCCTAGATCAAAGCGGCAGCATGTGGGCAAACCAGGCATGGATTAATACGGGAGTCACCCCTAACGACACACTGTATTATACCGGAACGGGCGGATGTAATTCTACCACCACATCGGGGACGGTGACGATTCCTGTCATTGAGACGGCCCGGAGTGTTCCCAAACTGAATTCGGGGACGGGATGCAACCAATATGCGGGAGATCCCTTGAATGCTCGCGGCGCAGCGGTCCGGCAGGCCATCGATTACATCGCCGCAAATTCCACTGTTTCAACCGTGGGTTATTTGGGTTTCGCGGCCAGTGTCAGCCAAGTCCGGCGCCCGCTGCAAATGAGCAGTTCAAGCAATGTTACCACGGTCAAAGGCAGTGTCGTGCTCACGAATTCCAGCGGAACGACCTACCGCGGGCCTCTGGATACGGCGAAACGCTGGTTGAACGACACGAGCTTGAGGAAAAATCCGAAAGCCGCCATCGTGTTTATTTCAGATGGTGCCAACACAGGAGCATCTTATAGCGATCTCATCAACGCTTTAATGCCGCCTATCTACGGAATTTTTCTCGGGAAAAACGCCACTGCGGATACCGCCAATCTTGTGCAGCTCGCCAATCAAACAGGTGGAGCCTATTACCGTGTGCCACCCACGAAACCGGACAGCCTCGCCAGCGTGGTACGTATCATACTCAATCGCATCCTTCAGAATTACGATCCTGATTTGATGACGATCACCAACAGCACATTATCGCCTGCGCAAACCAGTACGGCGAATCTAGCCGGCCAGTTTGTGGATCAGGGGAACTCGAGCTGGCGGGTGACGTTGGACAGTTCGCTTGCCCTGCAAGCCTCGACAGCCAATGCCATTCGCGTCATCACGCGATTCAAGGAAGCAGGCACGAATTCGCTGCGTCTCGATACGTCGCAATTCAGTCTGAGCACTACGGGAACGGTCGCAACGGGAACCTCGACCGTCTTTTCCGGCATCGTCACCCAATGCTATGCTCCCTCCGAGCTGCGCTGGCTCAATGTGGCAGGCTCTCGGCCTAACCCGCTTTATTTCACGGAAGCAGACAGCTCGATCAAACTTCAGTTGCGTGGCTCCAATAGTGGCCTGACGGCAGTCCGCCCAACACTTTCCACACTCCAAAGTGTCGGACGCACGCCGGATGCGGAGACGGGAAGCCTGTCCCTAGCTTTTTCCAGCCAGGACTCCTCCCGTTTTTCAGGAACAGTTACGATGCGCCCGGCCGCGACACCCAATTTGAATTCGGGAGTATTGGAGCCTTACTTCACGGACTCATTGATTGCTTCTTGGGTGAATCCCCGCGACCCGCGCGACTTTGCGCGGGACACTCTTCGTGTCCGTGTGGCCAACAAAGCGGCCAGAGCCTATTTCTCCACCCGCAGTGATGGCGGGGATACTGCAACACAATTTGTTTCTGCTTCAACACAGGCATGTCTCATCGTGGTGGACAACCGCAAAACGCTGGCTGACTCCCTATATCGTGTCAATATCTCGGATACCACAGGAAGTTCCGATCATGAAACGTATGCGTTAAATGAAATCGCACCCGGGAAGTTTTCCGTTTGTTTTCCCATCGAATCCGGGACCAAAGTGGATAACAACGGTCGAGTGCAGTATTCCCCCGTTGGAGATCAGCTTCGGGCGGTATATGTGGATCCCGTGTCCGACTATCACGACACAGCCATTGCCAGCGTAGTCATCAAAACTGCTCCGGCAATTCTTTACAACCCTGCGACCGTAATCGATACTGTGGGGAAGGCTGCATCGCATTCCGTGAGCACGGCGGGGGGTGGCATAGCCACGGTATATCACATTGCCCCCGCGCTTCCGGCGGGTTTGTCGTTGGATACGCTCTCGGGATTTATATCGGGTATGCCTTCGGTGGTTTCCACATCCGCATCTTACACGATTACAGCTGCGGGTCCAGGTGGCACCGGTACGACCGGCCTGACACTCAGCGTAGTAGTTGCCAAGCCTGTAATTGCATATAATCCTTCTGTAGTGGTGGATACCGTGGGCGGGGCAGTAAGCCACTCCGCTGTTTCTTCCGGTGGTCCGATTGCCTCATGTTCGGTGACTTCGGGAGCGATGCCTGCGGGGTTCATCCTTGATAATTCGTGCCGTGTGCTTGGAACATCTTCAGTGACGTTCAGTGCTGCACAGATTGTGGTGACGGCATTGAACGCCAGCGGCAGCGATACGGCGGCTTTGACATTAAGTGTGGTTGTGGCAAAACCCATCGTGGAGTACAATCCCTCAGCGGTGGTTGACACAGTGGGGATGTTCGCGGCCCATTTGGTTTTGACCTCAGGTGGTCCGATTACCTCGTGTCCGATTATTTCAGGAGCTTTGCCATCCGGGTATGGTGTTGATACTGCGTGTAACATGAGCGGAATTCCGACGGCGACTTTCGATCCCGTGGCTTTGGTGTTCATGGCGTCAAATGCCAGCGGAACGGACACCGCAAAGCTTCTGTTGAGCGCAGTTGTAGCCAAGCCGGTGATTGGGTACAACCCTGCCGCAGTGGTAGATACTGTAAGCATGGGAGCAAGTCATGGGGTTGTGTCAACCGGCGGCCCGATTACCTCATGCTCTGTGACTTATGGCTCCTTGCCTGTTGGGTTCAGTATTGATAGCGCTTGCCTGGTCAAGGGAACACCGGTCACTCCCTTCGCCGCTACCACTGTGATTGTGACGGCATTGAATGCAAGTGGCAGCGATACCGCGGCGCTGACTTTGAGCGCGGTGGTGGCCAGGCCGGTGATTGGATACAATCCATCATCGGTGGTGGACACGGTGGGCGTGACTGCAAATCATTCCATTGCTTCCTCCGGCGGCCCGATCGTTTCATGTTCGGTGACGTCGGGGGCATTACCATCGGGTTTCGGAATTGACAATGCCTGCCTAGTGACAGGAATTCCAGCGGGGACATTCGGGCCGGCGCCCATCGTCGTGACGGCAACGAATACCAGTGGCAGTGATACTGCGGTGCTGATGCTTAGTGCGGTCGTTGCTCCGCCTACGATTGCTTATAATCCATCAACGGTCATCGATACCGTTGGGCAACAGGTTTCTCATGCGGTTGTTTCATCCAATGGTCCGATTTCAAGTTGCGCGGTGACATCGGGTTCTCTGCCTGCTGGGTTTAGCATAGACAACGGATGCTTGGTGACTGGGACTCCTTCAACGCCTTTCGCCCCTGTAACGATCGTGGTGACTGCATCGAACTCCAGTGGTGGCGACACGGCGACATTGACTCTCAGTGCGGTCATCGACAGACCAGTTATCGCCTACATTCCTTCGGTAGTGGTTGATACGGTCGGGCAGCAGGTTTCCCACGCAGTTGTTTCATCCAACGGCCCAATTTCAAGTTGCGCGGTGACATCGGGTTCTTTGCCGACTGGTTTTGGCATCAGTGATGGCTGTTTGGTGACTGGAACTCTTGTGGCACCGTTCAATCCTGTTACGGTGATAGTAACAGCCGTGAACTCCAGCGGCAGTGATACCGCGGTGTTGACTTTAAGCGCGGTGGTTGCCAAGCCGGTGATTGGATACAATCCATCGTCGGTAGTAGACACGGTGGGTCAAGCGATTTCTCATGCCGTGATTTCATCGGGCGGTCCTATCACCTCTTGTTCTGTGACATCAGGAAGCCTTCCATCCGGGTTGAGCCTTGACAATGTTTGTGTGGTGACGGGAATTCCGACGGGGACATTCGGGCCGGTGTCTATCGTCGTGACGGCAATGAATGCCAGTGGCATTGATACAGCGGTGCTGACACTCAGTGCGGTAGTGGCAAAACCAATGATTGGATACAATCCATCATCGGTGGTGGACACGGTGGGCCAAGTGATTTCGCATTCAGTCATTTCGTCCGGCGGACCGATCAGTACCTGCTCTGTTACCTCTGGAACCTTGCCTTCTGGATTCAGCGTTGACAATGGCTGTGTCGTGACTGGAACGCCTGTGGCAACGTATGGGCCGACGACAGTGACCGTGACAGCGGTGAATTCCAGTGGCAGCGGCACAGCAACTCTGGCCTTGAGTGCGGTGGTTGCAAGACCCATCGTCTCTTACAACCCCCCAGCAGTGATCGATACGGCGGGAGTATCCGCGACGCATTCTGCAATTACCTCCGGCGGGCCGATTGCGTCCTGTTCCGTCACTTTCGGAACATTACCTTCGGGTTATGCGATCGACAATGCCTGCAAGATCTCCGGCACGCCCGTAGTGGCATTCGGATCGACGTCAGTAGTGGTGATGGCGGTGAATGCGAGTGGGAGCGATACGGCCGTGTTGACCTTGAGTGCGGCCGTGGCGCGTCCGACAGTTTCATTCAACCCTTCGGCGGTGGTGGACACGGTGGGTCAAGCAGTTTCGCACGCCATGGTGTCGTCAGGTGGCCCCATCAATTCGTGTCAGGTGACGTCCGGAACATTACCGTCAGGGTATAGCATCGGAACTGCTTGTTCGGTGAGCGGTACACCCTCGACGACGTTTGGGCCGGCCACGGTGGTGGTGACAGCCGTGAATACTAGCGGTAGCGACACAGCAACTCTGACTTTGAGCGGAGTGGTGGCAAAACCCGTGATCGGATATAACCCATCCACTTTTGTGGATACGGTGGGTGTGGTGGCGAGTCATAGCGTGGTGTCTTCCGGCGGCCCGATTACCTCTTGCTCCGTCACGTCGGGAACCTTGCCGGCCGGGTTCGCAATTGACAATGGGTGCCGTGTAAATGGGAACGCCACATCTCCATTCATCGCGTCCTCCTTGGTGGTGACGGCATCGAATTCCAGTGGCAGCGACACGGCGAAGTTGACTTTGAGTGCAGTCGTTGCCCGTTTGGTGGTTTCCTACAGACCTTCCGTGGTGGTCGACACCATTGGCATTCCAGCGATTCACGAATTGATCGTTTTGGGCGGGCCCGTCACGGATTGCCAGTTGACTTCAGGAATATTGCCCGGCGCTTACAGTCTCAGCAACACCTGTACTATCAGCGGCACCACTGCAGAGCCTTTTGCGGCCGCGGAGCTGGTGGTCACGGCCACAGGACCTGGGGGAACGGATACAGCGAATCTGACCCTGTTGAGCGCTGACGCGAAGCCAGCCATCACGTTCAACCCTTCTTCAGTTCGAGACACGGTAGGCAAGCCGGCTAATCATCCGGCGATTTTTCTTGGCGGCCCTGTGATTGCCTGTACAGTGACTGCGGGAGTTTTGCCGTCCGGGTTGGTGATCGACAATCAATGCAATATCAGTGGAACACCCACGGTTCCCGCAGGGCCTGTTTCTCTGACCGTGACGGCGACCAATGGAGTGGATCAAAGTTCCGCATCCTTGAGTATTGAAGTGATTGGTGAGCCGAGTAGCATTGCATATAGTCGTCCCAGTATTGTCGCGATAAGGAATGTGGCCATTGATCCTGACACTGTAACCTTTGTCGGCGCTCCTATGAACACATTTACCATCAATCCTGCGTTGCCGGCAGGCCTAAATTTGAATCCTTCAAATGGGTTGATCAATGGTACTCCCACGGTCGTGTCTGCCTTGACAAACTATGTGGTGACGGGTTCCGGCCCGGGGGGGACGGACACCGCCTGGATCAATATTCGTGTGGTATCCCCGCCTGCGAATTTATCCTATGCCGACGAACTGACGACTTATGTGGTAGGAGTTGCAGTTACGCCGAATACGCCTTCGATCACGGGTTACGCGACGCGCTACTCTGTTGCGCCTCCGCTTCCCAACGGGCTGCGAATCGATTCTCTTTCGGGTGTTATTGCGGGAACTCCTGTGTTACAATCGTTTCCCTCGGATTACACCGTGACGGCAGGGAGTTTTGCCGGTTCGACCACTTCCACGTTGAACATCGCGGTGGTTGGGACTCCCTCCAACCTGTCTTATACCGATGACCTTCCGACGTACAAGGCGGGTGTGGCCATCATCCCTCCCAACATGCCGAACGTTCACGGCATCGTAACCTTCTATACCGTGAGTCCGACGCTTCCCGACGGCATTGTTCTGGATCAAACCACCGGCTACATACTTGGAACTCCAACCACAGAATCCACTCCGCGCGTCTACACCATCACCGGCAATAATCCCGGCGGGACTGTTAGCACGATGGTTACACTGGGGGTTGTCCCATAAAAGGAGCGTGTTTTCACCGTTACAGGAAATTTACACGGCAAGGGTGCATCTGCCGTTGTTTGGCTCAGAGTATGTGTCCCGCTTCACAATTATTTACCGTCTCATCGGGCGAAACAGTTGAGGCTACTTTATTATAGGCATGAGGGGTTTGGACGTGTTATTTCGCAATGTGGGACTACTGGCTGTTGTGACGGTTTTCGGGCTTCAAGCCCAGGGAATCCGTTGTGATTTGGTCAGCAAGGACACTCTGATTGGCGGTCAACCCCGCAAGCAGTGTCTTGATATTGATGTTCTGCGTGGCACGACGGTGACGATTCCATCCAACGTCACGCGGCTGGACAATGATGGCTTTGCTTTGTGCCGCAAGGCCGTGGTTCAGGGCGGCAACGCCGACGTCGTGTTCATTCTCGATCAGAGCGGCAGCATGTTTGCAGATCGTGCATGGGTGAATACCGGCGTCAATCCAAACGATACCGTCTATTTCTTCCAAAGCGGAGGAACGGGCTGTAATTACACTAGCACGACCGGTAATGTGATTGTTCCGGTGATTGAACAGCCGCGCACGATTCCAAGGCTTACAAACGGAACGGGATGCAATCAGTATTCGGGGGATCCGCTCAACGCCCGTGCTGCCGCGGTCCGGCAGGCCATTGATTACGTTGCGAGCAATTCTCCAAACTCTACAGCGGGATGGTTGGGTTTCGGATCAAATGTCGGCACGGCGCGAAGGCCCTTGCAGCTGAACAGCACCACCAACGTCAACACGGTCAAAAACAATTTGACTATCGCCAATCTTAGTGGAACGACTTACCGCTACCCCTTGGATTCTGCGCGCAAATGGTTGAATGACGCAACTCTGCGGAAGAATTCGAAAGCCGCCATTGTATTCATTTCCGATGGTGCCAATACGGGACCTGCTTACCTCGATTTGGTGAATTCCACGATGCCGCCGATTTATGGCATCTTTCTGGGAAAGAACGCCACCCCTGATACCGCCAACCTTGTCCAATTAGCCTCGCTCACCGGGGGGGCGTATTACCGTGTGCCTCCCGGTAAACCGGACAGCCTCGCCAGTGTGGTGCGCATCATTCTCGACCGCATTTTGCAAAACTATGATCCGGATCAAGTGACCGTTACCAACTCCAGTCTTGCGCCTCCGCAGACCAGTTTGGCGAATGACCCGGAGCAATTCCTGGATCAAAACAACGGCAGTTGGGTATTGCTTCTGGATAGCGCCATTGCCCTCCAATCCGGTTCAAATGTCATCCGCGTCATTGCGCGGTTTCGGGAGGCGGCCACCGGCAACATTCGCGCCGATACTTCCCAGTTCACATTGAGCGTGACCGGCCCTGTGGTTCCCGGAACATCCACGGTTTTTTCGGGTGTCGTGACCCAATGCTATAACCCCAGCGAGTTGCGATGGCTCAATACACTCGGGGTACGTCCCGGTTATTTCACCGATGCCGATAGTTCCGTCAAAATTCAGATACGAAGCACCAACATCGCGCAGTTCTCGGCATTGGCCCGTCTTTCAACCCGCCGGACCACCGGACGCGTTCCTGATGCGGAAAATGCCACGTTGGGATGGATATTTTCCAGCAGCGATTCTTCAAGGTTCATCGGAAACTTCACCGTACGTGCGGCATCCACTCCGACTTTGAATTCCGGAGTTCTGGAACCATACTTCACGGACTCCCTGATTGCTTCATGGGTCAACCCGCGCGACGCTCGGGATTTTGCGCGTGATACGATTTTGTTCCGTCCCATCAACAAGGCGGCGCGAGCTTATTTCTCCACGCGAAGCGATGGAGGGGACACGGTATCCACGTTTGATCCCACCGCAACCCAGGCGTGCCTCATCCTTGAGGACAACCGAAAAAGTCTTACGGATTCCCTGTATCGTGTGAGCATTTCCGATTCTGTGGACGGTTCCGATCACGAGACTTTTCAGTTGAATGAAATTTCTCCCGGGAAATTTTCGGCCTGTTTTCCCATCGAAGTGGGAACCAAGGTCAACAACAACGGCCGGCTCCAGTTTTCACCTTCCGGGGATCAAATGCGCGCGGTGTACGTGGATCCGATTCCAGAGTACCGGGATTCTGCCATTGCTGCGGCAGGCATCGGAGTTTCTGTGCAGGAGCAAGCCACGTTGGTTTTCACCGACGCAAATGGCGTGGTATTGCCCGCCAATTCCTTCTGGCCCTTGGACAGGGGCAGGGTTTACCTGCGCTTCACCGATGACAATTCACTTCCCCGTATCGGCGCCAAGACGGTTCAAATCACCGCGCGCAGCATTCGTTTGCGACAGCTTCTGGCGCAAGATGTGGAATCCGTAGCCCTGACAGACACAGTCTCTCAGACGCGAACCTTGAAAGCCTGGCGCGGCGGCGTCAATATTCTCGAATCACTTGTGCCGATCAATGGGGATGGAACGCTTCAGGGTGCTTACCGCATTGAACTGACCGCTACGGTCGCGGCTCATGATAATGCGGGACAACCCACCGGTCAGAATGCCACTGCCTCGTTGATTGTAGCCCATCCGGATTCCGCCATGTCCTTTTCTTTTGCGGACACCGCGAATTCTGCCAATGCGGATGGGGCATCCACGGTGTACCTCACCATTCGAGATCAGGATTTTGTCAGAAATGCCCAGGACACCATCGTGGTGACGGCGCAATGCCCCTCTTCCGGCGACAGCGTGACCGGGTTGCGGCTGGTGCAGGTATCACCCGGGGTTTACGCTTCGGAACCATTATTTCGTAATGGCTTGGCGGCAAATACGACGGACCGGATCCTATCGTGTCCGGCCGGTGCCGGCACCGTGATATCCTACACCGATCCGGTGTACTACACGATTGCGGCTCCGATCATCCGTGAAACGCAACCGCCCGCGGCATTGCCGACGGGCACGTCCTTTGTCTCGCAAATTACCGTAGGTCTTGCGACGGCAACAGCCGGGGCGCGGATCAACTACACGTTGGATGGATCCATGCCGCAACCGTCGTTGCCTCTCGTATATACCGATTCCATCACGATGTATTCTACAACAGTTCTCAAAGCGGTCGCTTCGACGACGGGCTATCTCCGAAGCCGCATCCTGACGGAAACTTACACGCGAACACCGTTTCCCTCGCGTCTCCAAATTCTTGATGTCAATGGCAATCCGTTTCCGAATCGCACGGTCACGGATGCCGTGGGAGGCTTACGTGTGTTGTTGAACACTTCGCAGGGTGGATTGGGGGGTGTTACGGTTGTCATCCGGTCGCGACGTGGGGCGGATGTCGAAAATCCGGTGTTGATCAATACCACATTCGACAATCAAACCCACGATTACTGGAACAACCTTGTCTTAAGGGCTGGAGCTCCGACAGTGCGCGCGGGGAATGACACACTCGAAACGCCTCTCCCGGATACGTTGGTCGCAGTTTGGCGAAATCCTCTGGACACCAATGAGGTGGTGGCGGACACTTTGTTCGTCGCTCCCGGTTTTTCCGTTTCGAACGTGTTCTTTTCCAACAGTCTGGGTGGCTCTAAAGTCGACTCCTTTCCCGCAGGAACCACAACCGTGTACGTGGTGGATTCCACGCGTTCCCTGACCGGGTTCGTCTACCGCGTCGCTGTCTCGTCATCGATTGGCGGATCCGATTTGGAGACGTACGTGCTTAACGAAGTAAGGCCGGGTGTGTTTTCGGTGGCTGTACCGGTTCAGCCCGGAGGCGTCAAGGTCAGCGGTAATGGAACATTGCAAGTTTCCGCCGCCGGAGATCAGCTGCTCGCCACCTTCATCCATCCGGTCTATGGTGATACGAGCTACGGCGTGGCAGGATACAACCAGGCTCCCCAACGCATTGCATTGTTGAGGTTTCTAGATACTCTCGGGGTGCCGTTGGCACCAAGTTCGTTTTATTCTCCAGCCAATGGCCGTATCAGAATTCGTTATGAGGACGACTGGACACCCGGCATTGATCCGCAAGTGCATCAAAAATCCTTGCGGCTTGTTCTGAATGCCATGCGGGGCGGCCAGCGCTTTGCAGTTGATTCAGAAGTAGCGATTCTCAGCTATGTTCAAGCATCTGGCGCTTGGGAAGGAACCACCCCGTTGCGCGATCGCAGTCTGCGGGTTCTGAATGACACGGTGGAATCCCAATTCCGTGGGGAACTGCAGGGTTTTGTCGCCTCTCATAACAATGCGGGTGCAGCGGACGGCAATACTGAGACCGCAGGATTGCTCATCGCTTATCCCGATCAATCCGCTGATGTGACGTTGACCGACACGCGGGGAAATTCCGTGGGACGTTTGACGGACAGTATCACCTTTTCGCTGAAGGATCAGGCCTTCACATTATTGCCGGGAGCGCCGGTCAGCGTGCGTCTCAGTTGTCAGAATTCGGGTGACATTGAGGATCCGATCTGGCTCCCAGGAGATGGCCTCGGGAATTATGTGCTTCCGATTCCGGTGCGCAAGGAGGAAGGCGCGGCGGCGGCTGGCGATGGTCGCCTCCAATGTCTGGCGAGTGATGTGATTCTCGTGGATTATACCGATCCGGTTTATGGAACAAAAGCCAACGCTTCGGCGACTTGGGGTTCCCCCGGGTTCGTCAAGATCCGTTTTGCTTCTGAAGTGGATACGTCGACGATCGTTTCCATTTCGGACACGGTCCCACGGTTTTTGGCCATGGTTGAGACTCCCAGCCCGGATCGGAATAAGATCGACACTTTCTGGGTGCGGTTAACCACCGCCCAAGGCGAATTGGATTCCGTCCCGGCGGTCGAGACAGGAGCCAACAGCGGTGTGTTCAAGGCGTTCATTCCCTTCCAGTTCACCTTGGCGGCGCCAGTGCCTGGGGATCGCAACATCGAAGGACAACTGAATGTTACGGCCACCACGACTTCTGTGCCCCTTACGGGCATGGTTCGCCGTGGTGTCGATTCAGGACAGGCAGTGATCACCTTGTTCGCGCAGTTCAATCCGCCTCGTCTGGGCTATGTGCAGGATCGCAACGGTGATGGTCGCGCGGACTGGGTATCGCTGAGTTTTGCCAAGCCGTTGACCAGGGGTCTAGCTGTGCTGGATTCCGTGTATTGGAATTCAGAGATTCCCGCAAACCGGCGTTCTGCAATTGCGGACATTGCGAGCGGTGGCGCAGGCGTGACGCTGGATGTCAGTAGTGCCCCTTTCCCCAAGTACTTGACCGGATTGCCGCGCATCGGAAAACCTCCTGTTGCGAAACTTCCATTCGACGCTTACTTCAGAGGGGTGCCCGTTTTGCTTGCCGATTCTGTTGGTCCCGTTCCGCAAGTTGCGATCAAACACCCCTCCGATCTCACCACCTATTTGGTGGGCGACGAGGTGCGTTACCAGCCCGACACGCTGGTGATTTCGGTTTCCGAGCCGCTTATGCTGCAAAACTGGAATGGCGTTTTCCGGTTTCGAGGAGGCGTGAATTGCGAAGATCCTTCCGCGCATTTACAGACACAGCCCGTGATGGGTTTTGGTGAACCGCGCTCGACGGACGGCATGAACTTTGTTGTACCGCTCGACAACCGACCGGGCGCCGGAGCTCCCCAGATTGGCGATTGCATTTTCCTTGAAAACGACGGTAGGTTCACGGACACTTCCGGGAACCTACCGAGCATTCTTGGGGCTGTTTTGGTGGGCACAGGATCGGAAAAAGCCATTCGCGGGATGCTGGGCTACCCTCCTGTGTCGGGCATCAATCCAGGGGACAGAGCGTATCAGCTTGCGAACAACAGCGATCCCTCTTCGCGTGGACGGTTGCAGCAAGATGCGGGAGGAAGGTTGAAATGGATTCCGCCGGTGGAAAGTGGACAGGATAACGGGGCCGGGTATGTGCCGATGCCGGATGGGATAAGCGCCGTCGAGGTTTTTGCGACCGAACGTTTCACCGCACGTGTGCATATTTTCGACCAGTTGGGAAATCCGGTGAAAGCGTGGACGGAAAAGTTCGGGTATAACGGGGAATTTTCCAATGCCAATCGCCGCTCGCAAAACGGGGCACGAGCTTATTTGCAATGGGATCAGCGTGATTCCAAAGGCCAGTTGGTGGGAACCGGAGTCTATGTCTGGAAGGTCATATTCACCCTTGACGACGGTCGCACAGAGATTTTGATGACACGTACCGGTCTAATCCGCCGTTGACATTTCCCTCAACACGGCTGCCGCCTGTTCCGCGAGTGCCGTGGCATCGCCACGTTTCGGTGGATTCAATTCCACACGAAGTTGTATGGGTTCTCCATAAATAAAGCGGGCGGGTCTGCGGCACCGCGACAGGATCTCCGGTAAGGCGTCGCGCTCCGGAATGTGCGTTGGGGAAAAAGTTCCGAGCAGGGCATTGGTACGGATCTCTGCCTTTTGAAATCCGATCTTTTTGCACGCGATGCGTGCGTCCACAGTCAGCATCAGCATACGAGCGGGTTCCGGAAGCTGGCCGAATCTGTCCGCGAGTTCATGGCGCATTTCTTCGGCCTCCTTGAATTCGGAAAGCCGGGAAATTTTTTGATACAGCGTCGTGCGCTGAAGGGAATCGGAGATGTATTCCTCGGGAAGAAACGCATCCACCGGCAACTCGATTTCGGGATTGAGCGGGGGCAGGACTTTTTGTCCCTGCAATTCGCGCACCGCCTCCTGAACCATGCGGCAGTAGGTTTCAAAGCCCACCACGGCGATGTGCCCGCTCTGTTCGAGTCCGAGCAGGTTGCCCGCTCCGCGGATTTCCAGATCGCGCATGGCGATCTGGAAGCCGCTGCCGAGGTCGGTGAATTTTTCCAGGGCATACAGTTTCTTTTTTGCGTCGTCGCTGAAGCGGTTGGCATCCGGAGCAATGAGCAGGCAATGGGCCTGTGCCGAGGAGCGGCCCACACGGCCGCGCAGTTGATAGAGTTGACTGAGCCCGAACAGATCCGCACGGTGCAGGATCATGGTGTTGGCATTGGCGATATCGATGCCTGATTCGATGATTACGGTGCAGACCAGCACGTCGTACTCGCGATGGACAAACGCGGCCATGACGCGTTCCAATTGTCCCTCTTCCATCTGGCCGTGCGCCGTGCCCACACGCGCATGGGGGATGAGGCTCTGGACGCGATCCGCGACTTCTCCCATGTCGGCGATGCGGTTGTGCACGAAAAAGGCCTGGCCCCCGCGACTCAATTCCGTCTCCAGTGCATCGCGGACGATGTTCAAATCCCATGGAATCACCCGCGTTTCTATGGGAAGGCGGTTTCGTGGAGGTGTCGCGATGATGGAAAGGTCACGTGTTCCGAGAAGTGACATGTGTAAAGTGCGTGGGATGGGCGTTGCAGATAATGCCAGTACATCCACATGTGCTCGCAGTTCCTTGAGACGTTCCTTCTGTTTGACACCGAACTTCTGCTCTTCGTCCACGACGAGCAATCCCAAATCTTTGAATGCGACGTCCTTGGAGAGCAGGCGGTGCGTGCCTACCAAAATGTCGACTTTGCCTTCCTTGAGGTCGGCCAGCGTTTCCTTTTGTTCTTTGGTGGAACGGAACCGATGCAAAGGCACGATGCGCACGGGCCATGAGGCAAAACGTTCTGACAGTGTGTCGAAATGCTGGGATGCCAGTATGGTCGTTGGGGCCAATACCGCCACCTGTTTCTTGTCGCAGACGGCCTTGAACGCAGCACGCATGGCCACTTCGGTTTTTCCGAATCCCACATCTCCGCACACCAACCGATCCATCGGCCGGTTTGATTCCATGTCGCGCTTCGTGTCGGCAATGGCCTTGGCCTGATCCGGCGTCAGATCATATTCGAACGCCGCTTCGAACTCTTTTTGTAGTTCGCCATCCTTGCTGAAGGCGAATCCCTCGGCCACGGATCGCTTGGCATAGAGTTCGATCAATTCCTTGACCAAAGTGACGATGGCCTTGCGGGTTTTCTCCTTGGCATTCTCCCATGATTTTCCGCCCAAACGTGAAAGCACGGGAACGTGGCCTTCCTCGCCGGAGAATTTTTCCAACTTGGCGAGATCGGAGACCGGCAAGGTGAGCTTGTCGCTGCCGTGATAATCCAGCAGAATGCAATCCACCTCGGTGCCTTCCATCCGCAAACGGCGGATACCCACGAAGCGGCCGACACCGTAGGATTCGTGGACTACGAAGTCGCCGCGGTTCAGCGCGTCGAAATTGGGAATGGCGACGCCTCCGCCGCGGAACTTGCGTTTCCGGACATTGCGGCTGAAGCGGTTGAAAATCTGGTGGTCGGTCAGCAACGCGACGCCTTGCGTGCGATCGACGAAGCCGCAAGCCAGATGTCCGACGCAAATTCCGTCCACACCGAGATGCTCGGTGAGCCGCCGCAGACGTTCGGCCTGTCCTTCATTGGGGCACAGCAACCGCACCTGCAACCCTTCAGTCGTCAATTTGCGCAGGAAAGATTCTACTTCCGTCAGCCCGGAGCCGCTGCGTTGTTGCGCCGTCACATCAAAGGTGTGGGAACCGGAACCTTCCCAACTCAGCCGGCTGAGTTGGATCAGGCGGTGCACCTTCAGTCGTGCTTCCAGTTCGGCAGCAGTGAGGAAGAGCTCTTCAGGTGTGTTGACGAAGCGTTCGTGACTCCGCGCACTGTTGTAGCCTTCGCGCGCCGCCTCCCAGGTTTTGGCGACAGCTTTGGTGATTCCCTCCGAGTCTCCCGCAATGACCCGGGTATCCACTCCTAAGAAATCAAGCAGAGAATGATCGAGTTTCTTGAAGAATGCTTTCTGCCAGTGGATGCCTGTCAGATCGCGTTTGCCGACAAGGCGGAGGTGTTCCGCGGTCCAAGCGTCCTCGCTGCCGAGGCGGTCGAGGTTCTTTTCCAGTCCCTGCTCCAAATCCACTGAGGGGTAACAGCACTCATCCTGCGGGAACAGTGCCACCGAGGAGATCTCCCGTAGCGAGCGCTGTGTGAAGATGTCGAACTCCTTGATGGATTCGATGGTGTCTCCGAACAAGACGATTCGGTAGGGGTTCTCCGCCAGATAGGGGTAGATGTCGAGGATTTCTCCACGCACGCTGAAATCACCCAATTCTTGCACGGCGGATTCTTCGCGGAATCCCAGCATGAGTGCGGCTTCCCGGAACGCGGTGGGATTCAGTGCATCGCCCGATTTGAATTCGACGATCTCCTGATGCAGGCTGCGCGGACTGGTGAGTCGCTCCAGAAACGCGGTGATTGTGCATATCAACACCACACGGCGTTTACGGTAAAGTGCTTCGAAAACCTCCAAACGTCGTTCACGTACCTGTCCGAATGGCTCGCGCCATTCGTAGGGCTTGAGATCGAGGCCGGGAAAATGCAGAATCTGTTCTTCGGGTAGCCAGGAGAGCAGGTCCTCTGCCACGGTTTCCGCATCTTTGACATCGGGTGCGAGATAGAGGATTGAATCGTTGGATTTCTGAAATTGAGATGCGATCAGGGCTGAGGCGGCGGATCCCGCCAATCCTGCAACATGAATTGGATTTCCCGGCGATGGAGCGAGGGCGGAGTATTCCGGGAACGCATGTTGCGCCAGGAGTTCAGATAGTGGAAAAACGCGGGAGTTCATATTGAACCGACGTCATGGGTGACCTGGAGGGTTGCCTATGACGTCGGGGAATGCATTGTAACTATTTGGTTTTGTCTTGAAACAACTTACGGTATTCGCCGTAACCTTCTTTTTCCAGTTCCTCCTTGGGAATGAAACGCAGCGAGGCGGAATTGATGCAGTAGCGCAAACCGTTCGGACCCGGGCCGTCGTCAAAAACGTGTCCGAGATGCGAGTCGCCGTGCGTGCTACGCACTTCGGTGCGGATCATGCCGTAGCCCATGTCCTTTTTCTCCTTCACGTTGGCTGCTTCCACGGGTTGCGTGAAACTCGGCCAGCCCGTTCCGCTGTTGAACTTGTCCTTGGAACTGAAAAGAGGCTCTCCGGAAACCACGTCCACGTACAGTCCTTCATGGTGATTATCCCAGTAGGCATTGTGGAAAGGACGTTCTGTGCCGTTTTTGCGCGCCACGGCATACTGCTCTGGCGACAGTTTCTTTTTCAAATCCTCATCCGAAAGTTGGGAAGGATCACAGGTCATCCATGGGGCGGTGGCTTCCGCCACGCCGTTGTTCGCCAAGGTCACAGGGACGATTTCGATCTTGTCCTTGCCACCCCAGTTTTCGCGGACGAAGTCTTCACGGCCCGATCCCTTGCGGTAGAGCTTGTAGCGATCCTCATGACGCTTGCAATAGCGCTGATGGTAATCCTCCGCCGCGTAAAAGTTCTCATAGGCCCGGATGTCCGTGACGATGGGCTTGGAGAATTTCTTGCTCGCGGCAAGTTTCGTCTTGGACTCCTCGGCCAGTCGCTTTTGTTCGGCGTTATGAAAGAAGATGGCGGTCGTGTATTGCACTCCGCGATCCGCGAACTGGCCACCCGGATCGGTCGGATCTATTTCGTGCCAGAACACATTCAACAAGGTGGGATAGCTGACCTTGGTTGGATCGTAGGTGACCTGAATCGCCTCGAGGTGTCCTGTTCTGCCCGAACAAACCTGTTCATAACTGGGATTCACGACCTTGCCTCCGCTGTATCCTGAGACCACTTTGATTACTCCGGGAAAATCATCGAAAGCGGATTCAGTGCACCAAAAGCATCCCCCGGCGAAAGTGGCGATGGCGGTCTGATTGTTCATGGCTGTTTCCTTTCCGGTCATGGCCGGGTGTTTAAGGGTGATTTGTTCCGGGGGATTGGCCGCGGCGCGGCTCAGGCCCAGTGCGGAAAACAGGAGCGCTGCGGCTGAGGCCAGCCGGGTTTTTGAGAATCGGGGAAGATTTTTACTCACGTTGGCTTCCTTTCGTTAAGCTACAAACCCTATGTCTCCGGTTTTCCCAGGATGTTACATGTTTTGCCATTTGTAGATTCGATTTTTCACACCATCTTGAGCCATGATTTTTCATAAAAATATTTTGAAACATTTTTTGTGCAATGGAGACTAAGCCGTTGCAGGGTGGAGAGCGTTCTGATCCTTTTGCCGAGGTGAACGCGCCGGAATTTTTGGCGCGATTGCTGGCGGGAGGGAGGGAATCGCAAAGAACTTTCGGTTGGCTGGTCAAAGTGACCCATGACCGCTTTCTTGCTTTTGCGCGGCGGTCCCTGTCGTCGCTCGAGGAAAGCCGGGAGGTGGTTCAGGAGATGTATCTGGCCGTCCACAAGGGACTCCCGAAATTCGAGGGGAAGTCGAAATTGACCACCTGGATGTACAGCCTGCTGCACCACAAGATCTGCGACTGCATTGCTGAAAAAGAACGATCACGCGAAGAGATGGTGGAATCGCATGAGGCGCAACTCAGTACAGAGACCAACGTAGATTCATGGCAACCTTTGACAGCGTGGGATGCTCCAGCGGATCGGGTTCTGGTCCGCGCTTCACTCGAGACGAAAATTTCCGAAGCGGTCTCAGCATTGCCCGTCGCAGCGAGAGAGGTTTATCACCTTCGCGACGTGGAGGGGCTTTCGGGGGATGAAGCGGCAGAAGCACTGGGACTCTCTTCGGCCAATGTTCGTGTCCAATTGCATCGAGCTCGCAGGTTGATTGTGGAACATGTGCAAGAAAGTCTTAGGTCGGATGTCATTCCTGGAAAGGCGACGCGATGAGCCTGTTCTACGCACTTTATTATCCCTGCGACAAGGTCCGGGACTTTGCCTACGACTATTTGGAAGGGAAACTGGGCTTGCTCACTGGGTTCCGTTTCAAGCGACATCTCCGTGGCTGCGAGGAATGTCAGGAATACATCAAGCTGTATCGGATGGCCGCCGATCCCAGTAAATTCACTTTTGAAAATCCGCTTCCCTCGGAATTTTTGGATCACACACTGCAGTTCCTCAAGGAACGGGGTGTGGTGGGGGACGGATAAAGAAGTTCTTATCATTGTAACGATTTTGAAAAAACGATTAAGGCTAATTCAGGCCTTTTGCAAAGTGGGCCAAGTATGAAAAATTCAGTGTGGCTGTTCGCGGGATTGCTTGGGATCTTTTTTTCAACTGGAAATACTTCTCCTTTCAAGAGTGGAAATGTGGAATTGTCCGGGAGCGGAAGTTTCAGTAGTAGCTCGCCCGAAGATGGCCCCGCTCGAAACACGACAACATTGGAGCCGAGTTTGTCGTTTTATGTGTCTCCAAATTTTTACATCGGGCCATCACTCCAATATCAACGGGTATCTAAGGGCGATGCGAGTCAGTCGGCTACGATCATTGCTGCCAACGCTGGGTTTTTGTTGGATACGCGGGATCCCACTTCCGCGACTCCTTACGTGGGGGCCGCTCTGGGTGCAATATCTGGAGCTTATGACAATGGCTATGATATAGTGTCAATCAGTGGAACAATGCTGTCTTTTTTTTGGGGTTAAAAATTCCTTTGGCAAGCAGCTTTTTCTTAAATCTCCAGCCCACCTTTGCGCATGAGAGTATCGAAGATACCGATTATGATGTCTTTGGATTTCAGTTTGGATTTTCCGGAAGATTAGGCCGCTAGTCTCGGAGTCGGATCAACGACGTTTCTGGGGGAAACTGTCAATCTGCTAAGAAAGCGACTGAGGAGAAGATGGTGAGCCAGGGGGGATTTGAACCCACGACCCACGCCTTAAAAGGGCGCTGCTCTACCGACTGAGCTACTGGCTCCCGTGAGGGAAAAACAAAGGTAGAACACCGGGCGGGATTGGCCAACCGATTTGGCCCTGTGGCGTCACGTCTTGTACCTTGTTGCTGTGCGAAATCATCCCGCGCGCGTTGCCGCCTTCCACATTCTTTGCGCTTTCCTCGTTTCCTTTCCGGGAACCACGTTACTGCACGCACAGATTTTCGGATCGGATTTCGCCGGAACCGAGGAATTTGCGGGTCTGCAAATCATTTCTGCGGCACGACCGGCCGGGCTTGCAGGCGCGTACGGTGCGTTGGCCGAGGGCACAAATTCCATCGGAATTAATCCAGCCGGACTTGCCCGGGAATCAGGTCAGCAATTTTCCGGATCGGTGCGCTTGCATCCGGACATGGCCAATGCTGGACAGGTGGCCTACAGTCGGCCATTTGAAACCTTTGGAAAAGGCGGGCGGCTCGCCTTAAGCGCTTCGTATCTGGACTACGGAACCATTTCCGGTCGCGATGAAAACAACCGGCCTCTCGGAGACATCAAACCGTTTTCCTTTTATCCGGCTTTGACCTACGCGAAAGCGCAGACGGAACGCTTTCGCTGGGGGGCTTCATTGAAAGGAATGCTGGAAAATCCAGGCGAGTTTGATGGGGCACACAAGGCGCTTGGCGCCGGTGTAGATGCGGGTTTGCAGTACCGTGTTGCCCGCAATCTGGGGCTCGGCACTTCGGTGGTGAATGCGGGGTTCAAGTTGCGTCGACATTCTGAGGGCGAGACTGCGGGATCAGGTCTTCTCCCAGGCATGTTTCGTGCCGGAGCATTCTTTCACCCGCAGGGGATGGAGAAAATGTCCGTGGATGTGGATGCAGAAGTGCCGTTTCATGAGCCCGCCGCTCTGGATGTGGGTTGCGAGTATCGTGTCATTCCTGAATGGGATCTGCGCGCGGGAACGCGCTGGGATTACAACGATGTCCACAATCTTTTGGGAACCCTGGGAGCGACCCAGGGCGTTGAGGAAGGCGGAAGTGCGCTCAAGGCGTCCGCCGGAACCACGTTACGTGCCGGGCGTGCCAATGCGGACTACGCCGTGCAATGGTGGCAGGATTTGGGATTTGTCCACGCCATTACGCTGTCATGGCGCATCCGTTGATCAATGCTCAGAATCGTGAATCAAGTTTCGAAACGGTAGCCAAGTCCAGGTAGATTGACGATACGTCGTCCGAATTCTGGGCCCAACTTGCTGCGCAGTGAGGATACGTGCACCTTGACGGTGTGTGAATCCACGGGCGCTGATTCGCCATAGCCCCAGACCGTGTGGTAGAGATGAGTCGTATACACTACTTGACCGCGCTTGCGCAGGAAGGTGGCGAGCAGGTCGAATTCCTTGCGGGTGACGGCCACGGGTTTGCCGTGCACAAACACCTTGCGTGCCCGGACATCCAACGTCAATCCTTCGATCTGGAGATCTTCGGGCGTATCGGAAGGCGGCGAGTAGCGGCGCAAGATGGCGCGCAGGCGATGGCGCAGCAGTTCCTCGGATGCAGGTTGCACGAAATAATCGTCCGCGCCAGCTGCAAACCCTTGCTCCTCGGCGAGTTCGTCTGCCAATCCTCGCGAGAAGAGTGCGACTGGGACAGTCCCGGTATAAGGGCTGGCTTTCAAATCAGAGCAGGTTTTGAGACCCTCGGAATCAAGTCCCACGTTGACCAGAATCAAATACGGCTGACGCGCTTTCGCCTGGCTGACGACATCTTCGCCGGCAACGACGATGGGTTTGAATCCATTTTCCTCGATGATGGGCCGCAAAATTTTCACGAAAGAGGGATCTTGTTCGACAAGGAGAACCAGACGGCCCGCGCCTTGGAGTGGGGCGGGGGAGATGGGTTTGGCTTCGGGAATCATGGAGGGAAAAAAGACCTTTTGGTTATTGCAAAGCATCAATGCCTTGTGGTCTTAAAACATACAAATCCAGAATCAGAACCGTTGCAAGTCATTGATACGGCTATTTTCACACTGAAATCTGTTGGGAGGAGCTTTTCATGGCCATAACCAAAAAACCCATATCATTGAAGTCTTCCGAGGGCCCTCAGCCCGGCGATGCCGCGCCGGATTTTTCCCTGCGAGACGACGCTGCAAAGTCACGTTCGTTGAAGGAATTCAAAGGAAAAAAAGTCGTGCTGTACTTTTATCCCAAAGACATGACCTCGGGTTGCACGCAACAGGCCTGCGATTTCCGGGACAACATGAACCGTGTGGCCGCTTCCGGAGCGGTGGTGCTGGGTGTGAGCGCGGACTCGGTGGAGAGCCACGTGAAGTTCAAGGAAAAACAGGGGTTGAATTTTCCGCTGCTCAGTGATCCGGAGAAGAAAGTCTTGAATGCCTATGGCGTATGGCAGCAGAAGAGTCTGTATGGCCGCAAGTTCATGGGCATTGTCCGGACAACCTTCATCATCGACGGCAAGGGAAAGATCGCGAAGGTTTTCCCGAAGGTTAAGGTTGCGGGACACGTGGATGAAGTCTTGGCGGCGTTGAAGGACTAAGGTTTGTGTCTAATTCCCTAGCCCACGCCGCCAGTCCGTACCTCCGCCAGCACAAAGACAACCCTGTTGGCTGGGTCGAATGGAACGATGCGGCATTTGACCGCGCCCGGCGCGAGAACAAGTTGGTGCTGGTCAGCATCGGATACGCTGCATGCCACTGGTGCCACGTCATGGCCCACGAATCGTTCGAAGACGAAGAGATCGCCGAGGTCATGAACCGGCACTACGTCTGCATCAAGGTGGACCGCGAAGAGCGGCCCGATGTGGATCAGATTTACCTCGAAGCGGTCCAGTTGATGACGGGTCACGGCGGTTGGCCCCTCAACTGCTTTATTCTACCGGACGGCCGGCCGGTGTATGGCGGAACGTATTTCCGTCCGCATCAGTGGAAGAATGTCCTCGAACAACTCACTGCACTTTGGGCACAGGATTCTGCCGCTGTTTCCAAGCAGGCCGAACAGATCACCGCCCACTTGCGCAAAATCGATGCGCGCACTGGAACGGAAAACGGGATAGAGCCGATTAACTGGCAGCATGTGTATGAAAATTTTGCCATGCGATTCGACAAGTCACGCGGTGGCCGCGGCTCTGCCCCCAAGTTTCCCATGCCGTGCGAATGGCAATTCCTGTTGCGCTACGGTGTCTTCAAAAAAAACGAGGGCGCTTTGCGGCAGGGGCGGCTGACCTTGGATCGCATGGCCGCCGGCGGTATTTACGACCATCTTGGCGGCGGGTTTGCGCGTTACTCAACGGATGGCGAGTGGAAGGTTCCGCATTTTGAGAAGATGCTCTACGACAATGCGCAATTGTTGGAACTATACGCCGAAGCAGGCGCAGCGCTGAACGAATCCCGCTATTGCGAAGTGGCACTGGACATCGCAGAGTTTTTGGAACGGGAACTATCGATTCCGGGGGGCGGTTATTGCTCGGCATTGGATGCGGATAGCGAAGGTGAAGAAGGCAAACATTACGTCTGGACCCGTGAAGAATTGGAAAAGATTCTAGGCGATCGGTATGCGTGGTTTGCAGACTACTGTGGAGTGGAAGGCGAAGGATTGTGGGAGCACGACCGCAACATTCTCCTCCGCCACCAATCCTTGCAACAGCTTGCGGATCAACAAGGTTGGGCCTTAGAGGCTGCTCGCAAGGCTTGGGAAACAGCGCGCCGTGACTTGCTGGCGGTTCGCGAGCAGCGCCCCAAGCCCATGCTGGACGACAAGATTTTGACGTCCTGGAATGGTTTATTGCTTAAAGCATTCTCGACGGCTTACCGTCATACGGGGGAAGAAGTATTGCGGCAACGCGCGATTCATCTTGCGGATTTTCTATTGGCCAAGGCCGTGAAATCCAATGGCGGTTTGTGGCATCGCGGCTGGAACGGTGCTTTTGCCATCGAAGGTTTTTTGGAAGACTACGCCTTGTTCGCTGAGGGCTTAATCGAACTTTATCAGGCGACATTCGAAGAAAAGTATTTGGTGGCTGCAAAAGATATCGCAGAGTATGCGTTACGGCATTTTCACGATCCGGAATCCCCGTTGTTGTTCTTTACGGCGGATAATGCTCCACCCGTGCTGGTGCGCAAGAAAGAGGTGATGGATAATGTCATTCCATCCTCCAATGCCGCCTTCGCACGTGTCTTGCTTTTGCTGTCGGAATATTACGCGGAACCACGCTATCGAGATCGCGCGGAAGCCATGCTGACGGGTGTTCACGGAGAATTCCCCGCCTACGCTCCGGCCTACGCTTCGTGGGCGCAAACTCTTTTCATGGAAGGCGTTCCTGTTTCCGCATTGGCGGTGGTTGGATCCGAAGTTGAAGCGTTCCAAAAAATGACAACAGGGCGTTATCTGCCACATCTTCGTCTTGCGGGTTGCAAGAGCCGTTCGGAATTGCCACTGCTTCGCGACAAATACAATAGCACCGCGACACTGGCATTCCATTGTCAAAAGGGTGTCTGTGATTTGCCTTCGGAGAATTGGAAAAAAATGTTGGATGATTTTTCTATGCCTGTGTGACGCAAGATTCCTATCTTGTGCCTCGCCGGCAATAGATTTCCATGAAAGTTATCGGGGCCGGAGGTTGAATAAATACAGTCCACTTCTCGTTTTCCAGTTGAAGGAGTAAAGCCGTGAACAGCGTGTCCGCCATGGATCAGAAATTGATTCGCATCGGGGTATTTTACGACGGAAATTTTTTCCTGCATGTCAGCAACTACTACCTCTATCATCACGAACGCAGCTCGCGCATCAGCATCGACGGCCTGCACACCTTCATCAAGCACAAGGTCGCGGAGAGCGAAGGGGTTGCGCCTGAATACTGCAGCATCGTGGATGCGCATTATTTCCGTGGTCGTTTGCCTTCCAAGATTGCCGAGGAGCGCAACCGGCTGCTGGGTGAGCGGGTTTTCGAGGATATTCTGCTGAGACAGAATATCACCACGCACTATCTTCCCATGACTGCGGCAGGGGAGAAGGGCATTGACGTCTGGCTCGCGCTGGAGACATATGAACTGGCCGTGTACAAACAGTTCAATGTGGTGGTGCTGATTGCGGGCGATGGGGATTTCCTTCCATTGGTGCGCAAGCTCAATACGCTGGGAACACGCGTCATGTTGCTCGCCTGGGATTTTCGTTACACCGGTGAGAATGGCGAAGAGCGCGAGACCAAGTCCGCGCAGGTGCTGCTCAATGAAGCCACCTATCCCGTGCTGGTTTCGAATCTCGTGGATGATCGGACGAGCGTAAACGATCCGCTGGTCAACAATCTCTTTTTGCCCGCATCCGCGATGGCGCCACGACCCGCGCGTCCCGCGCCAACCGAAAACGCACCTGTTGACGATGGTGAACTCTACGAGGGCACCATCAAGAAGCTGAAAGAAGGTTACGGTTTCATTCAGGCGCCGCAGGTCGAGGGCGACATCTTCTTTTACCACACCGACCTCTTGGACATTGATCTTGCCGATTTGCAGGAAGGCGATTTGGTGGAATTCCGTATGGGTTCGAACA
>OMJM01000023.1 GCA_900299345.1 bacterium
GCCATGGATGCGTCGGGAAATTGGAACAGGCAGCTGTCCAGTGCGGACAGGCTTTGCCGGAGATACAGAACGCGGGCGGAAGACGTGGTGGTTTTGCGTGCCTCGACAAAAGCCGCGGCGGCGACATTGCGGCGATCTTCGCAATAGCGGTTGCCCAGATTCTGTCGGCGATCCCTGAGCCAGTTGGGATCCGCTTGATCCTCGACGGTTTCCAGCACACGCAAGGCCTCGACATATCGTCCCTTGGTTGCTAGAGAATCGATCCGGCTTTCCGTTTCCTTCACGGATGAATCCGCCGGGACTGTGTCTTTTTTGACGATGGGCGCAACGGTCGGCATTGATTGCGGTTGTAGGGGCGAATCATGTTTTGCCCCTATAACCACCATCGTATCCTGTTTGGGCTCCTCTTGATGCGCATTCTGTTTGGATCGATCCCAACTGCGGTTGGCGAGTTTCTTCAATTCCTTGCGCAAGCGCTCGTCGTTCAACTTCGGCAGCAACGCATTTACTTCCTTGGCGATGGTGTCATGCGGGGCTTCACGCGCGTAGTTTTCATGCAGGTGACGCAGGTCTTTCTTGACGTTGTCCGGCAAGGAATCTTCCAAGGCCTCTTCAAGGACAATGACCCAGTTGGCATCCTCAATCAACGCTGAAAGTTCGGGTTTGTGTGCGCGGATCTCACGGGCGAAATCCGTGTGTGGCGTCCAGTTCGTGCCTTCCTCCACTTTGAGCAGCTCCGTGGAAGCTTCGTCCAAGGTTTCTTCCCATGAGAGGTCTGAAGCTTCGGACTGCGTCGTATCTGATTTCGCAGTCGGATTCTCCGTTGTCGCTTTGCCCGTATTGCCGGGCGAAGTGCCCGCGCAGGCAACAAGCAGTAATCCGAGAGCGAGACAGGCAACGATTCGTTCCAGACGCACTATTCCTCCCGCATCCACAACGAAGTCACACCCGTCGCCTCCGGGGCCGCATCCAGCTCATCCGCCAAGTCATCGGCATAATCCGAGGACGCTGAATCTCCGGTTGCCACAAGTCCGGTACGACGGGAAACCGTATAGCGGTGATACTTGTCCCGCTCGAACAAGGGCGCTTCACCCGTGGCCAATGCTTCGATATCCAAAGTGTCCATATTCGATTCAAACTGTTCCAGCTTCGTAATGGATTGTGCGATTCCGAGCCATGCCGGAACTGCCGCCATGGCACCCGTACCACGGAATCCCGGCCTGGAAAGAGGCGTGTTGTCGTCGAATCCCGTATAAACTCCAATCGTAAATCCACCGAAAGGATCGAAGCCCAAGCTCGATTCTTTCGGGGTGGAAACGTAACCCAGAAAAGCCGCGTTGCGGTAATCATTGGTGGTTCCGGTCTTGCCGAATGCCGGAACGGCGACGGTTGTTCCAGCGCCGCCCCATGGGATGCGTAATTCCCGCCCGATGCGCTGCCCTGTTCCGCCACGCACCACGGCGCCGAGGATGGCTTCAATTCCGAAACGGGTTCGATCGGATACGACAGGATCGCGTTTGAGACTGTCCACGAAGATCAAATTTCCGTCCGCGTCCATGATTTTCGTGATGTACTGCCGGGTTTCTCCAAAACGGCTGTGATAGATCCCGCCATCCTGCAGGACCTGATAGGCGACCACGGCGTCACCCAGAGAAATGGCGTTGACTCCCAATGGAAAAGAAAGCACCGGATCCAACGGCGCAGTGATCCCCAATCGTTGGCTGAACGCGACGACGTAACGCAATGCGGCCAGAGCGCGGAAATCCGGAGAGGCATACAGGTTTTCCGGATTATAGTGTGAACCCGAGTCCTGAGTAGGTTTGTGCAACATTTCCTGAAGACGATTCAAGGTTTCGATGGAAATCTCTCCGTTGATCAGGGAGTCAGTGCCTTTGGATTGCGCGTGTTCTACAACGTCGAGATAGGAACGATTCAACAGCCGCAGAGCAGATGGATCCACGTCATCGTGCGGGCCACGGTGTTTCTGGCGTTCCGCCGCAAATCCTGCTCCGTAGGGGAGGGATTGGAGATGTTCCGCTTCCTGAAAACGTCCTTCGAAGGTCAGGTCCGTGGCGAGATCCGCCGCAGCCTTGTGATAGCGCAGTTCACGCAAATGCTCGTCGTCCAACACCAATCCTAGGGTGTCGCGCACGAAGGTTTCGAAATCGGATTGAGAGGGGAAATTCTCCGGCGCCAGATGAACCGAACGACAGGCTTCCCAGAAGCGCGCGAAGTCCGTCTTGTCGAAAAGATGAAAGAGCAGATTGACGCTGGCGATATTTTCCGATCGGCGCCCCGCCCACACCATACTGACCGTGTCTTCGGGAGCATGATCGGGTTGGGGATAGTAGAACAGGTTTCCGAGCCGGAAGAATTGCCGGAAGTTTGGCAGCGCATCGAGCGGCTTCCACCCCAATTCCAATGCCGCGGCATATACCAGCGGTTTGAACGCGGAACCGAATTGCCGCCGCGCCTGATTCACGCGGTCGTATCCCGTGTTGCCGAAGCCTCCCACATTGGCGATGACTTTGCCCGCACGCACCACTTGTGCCGCGCCCTGCAGCAAAGGCTTTTGCGCCAGTTCAAGCTCGCCCGACAAATCCCCGTCCTTGGTCAATTCATCGGGAGTACGATAGGGAATGGCGCAAAACACGGTCCGCCCGCGTTGAAGATATTTGGCAACGAATCCCGCCATGGCCTGCCTTGACGGCAATTCTTCGGAGCTGTTCTGGTGGCGATTCCACTGGCGGAAAAAAGTTTCGAGCGCGGGCCGGGGAATAGTCCCTTCCAGCGTACCGAAGCGCACGCGTAGATTGACGGGAATGCCTTGTTCCAACGTGACGGATTCGATCCGACCCGTGTGAAATTCTCCGGCTGTGAAACGCGAGAGCAATTCGGCAGAGGAATCTTCTGGAGGCTGGTAACCGCGCAACAGAAGATCGAGTCGCCAAAGGTTGGAATAAACAACATATTCCGCGGCCTTCTGGATTTCCGGGTCCAAGGTGGTCTGGATTTGGAGTCCCGCCGTCATGTAATCGCTGATCCCGTGTTCCGATAGCACTTGTTGCATTTCTGGCGCATCCAGCAGCCGTTTGACCGTCACCATGTTGGTGGACAGACTGTAACGGAAAGGACCTTCATGGAAAGACAGCTTCTCGCCCAAAGCCTGTTGGTATTGCTCTTCGGAAATCTTTTCATGTTTGCGCATTTGCTTGAGCACATACGCCACGCGATATTTAATCCTTTCCAGCACGATCTCCTTCTTTTGGGGAGTCTCCTGCAGGAAGACGTTGTACCGATTCGGGCCTTTCACGCAGCCTGCAATGAAGGCGCATTCCGCCAGATCGAGATCCTTGAGATCTTTATTGAAAAAGTGGCGGGCCGCGATGCGTACGCCATGACCATTGCCAGTGACGAAAAATTGATTCAGGTAAAACTCGAGGATTTCCTGTTTGCTGAAATGCCGTTCGAGGCGATAGGCGTTGATCAATTCTCCGAATTTTCCGCGCACCGTTCGGCCGCGTCGTCCAAACAAATTCTTCGCTGTCTGTTGGGTGAGCGTGCTGCCACCTCGCTTGAAGCTGACCGACTTCAAATTGTCCAGCATTGCGACAGCGAACGCCCGGAAGTCCAAGCCGCCGTGTTCCCAGTAATTGTGATCCTCGGCGGCCACGAGGGCGTCGACGATGGGCTTTGGGATGGAATCAAAGGGGACGTAATCGCGGTGGACATTGGCGAAGAAATTTCCGACAGGCGTTTTGCCGTCAGCGTAGTACACCACCGATTCGCGGCCGAGGATGTTGAGGATTCCTTCGCGAGTAAAAATTCTGTCCGGGTCGCGACGGATGGCAATTTGAAACGCTAGGATTCCCAAACCGGCGAGAAGCAATCCGAGCAAAGGCAGTGCGATCAGAAGGGGAAAAAGGAGGGAGCGTTTTTTCATGCGCGGAATTGCTTTGGATTGGCGATAAATTACGAATCCGGGCCAATGAAACAGAAGGCTGAAGGGAGGAGATTAACTATACTTTTCCCCTCTTGAACGGCCCTTTTTCGAGGGCCTGCAAAGATCCGGAGAGGTGGCCGAGCTGGTCGAAGGCGACGGTTTGCTAAACCGTTGTAGGAGTGAATGCTCCTACCAAGGGTTCGAATCCCTTCCTCTCCGCCATTTTTATCCCTGACCCCAAGGCTATGACCCAGAAACGCGTTCGAGTCCGCTTCGCCCCCAGTCCCACGGGATATCTCCATGTGGGAGGCGCGCGCACAGCCATTTTCAATTGGTTGTTCGCCCGGCATCACGGGGGCGATTTCCTGCTGCGCATCGAGGACACCGATCAGAGTCGCTATGACCAGAAGGCGCTGAAGGAGTTGATCGCTGATCTCAAGTGGCTTGGACTTTCATGGGACGAGGGGCCGGAAGTCGGTGGGCCGCATGCCTCGTATTTCCAGTCGCAGCGTTTGGAGCATTACCAAAAATATGCCCGGCAGTTGGTCGAGTCGGATCGCGCCTATCCCTGTTTTTGCACTTCGGAACGCCTCGAACAACTGCGCGAGCAGCAGAAGGTCAACAACCTGCCTTCCAGCTACGACCGCCGCTGCCGGAATCTTCCCATGGATGTTGCCCTGCAACGCATGCGTGATGGCGAGAAGCATACCATCCGGCTCAAGGTTCCCTTTCACGGCAACACGACCTTCACCGATTTCATCCGCGGCGCCATCGAATATCAGAACCGCATCCTCGATGATCTGGTGCTGCTCAAGAGCGACGGGTTTCCCACCTACCATCTCGCCAACGTGGTGGATGATCACCTCATGGAGATCACACACGTCCTGCGCGGCGACGAGTGGATTCCCAGTACCCCGCGTCACGTTTTGATCTATCAGGCGCTGGGTTGGGAGCCACCGGTGTTCTGTCATCTTCCCGTGATTCTCGCCGAGGGTGGGGGAAAGCTCAGCAAGCGCAAGGGCGCGGCCTCAGTGGGCGATTATCGCGAACTCGGGTATCTCCCCGAAGCCATGGTGAACTTCCTGTCACTGTTGGGCTGGAGTCCGGGGGAAGATCTCGAGTTCATGGAACGCAAGACGCTGATTGAAAAATTCACTTTGGAGCGCGTGCATCCCAAGAGCGCGGTGTTCGATGAGCGCAAACTGGAATGGCTCAACGGGCAGTATTTCCTGAAGCGCGAGCCGGCCTTTTTCCTTCCCATCCTCAAGCCGTTGTGGGAGAAAGCCGGAGTGGACCTTTCCAAATTCTCCGACGAGTACTTACTGCAATGCATCGGATTGCTCAAGGATCGTTCGAAACGGCTGCCGGAGTTTGTTGAGTTTGGCCTTTCGTTTTTCAAAGATCCTGAAAGCTACGACGAGAAAGCCAGTAAGAAACATTTTGTTCCTGAAGCTGCCGCGCTGTTGAATTCATTAGCTGGCGAATTGGAAGCGTTAGGCGATTTTGCCGCGCCAACGTTGGAAGCCTGCTATCGGCAAATTGCTGAGAGGTTGGGCCGCAAGGCTGCGGATCTCATCCATCCCACACGGCTTGCGCTTTCGGGACTTCCGTTTGGGCCTGGATTGTTTGAGTTGATGGCCGTATTAGGTCGAGAGACTGTGGTACGGCGCTTGCGCAACGCCGCGAACTCAATCCACTAATTTCCCTGTCGCCCAGTCTCGGAGTAGTCCCGCGACGTTTGCGCGTTCCGGACTGCGGGCATTGCGCACATACCAGCCAGAAGTTGCGACTCCGGTGTAGAGCGAATTGCGGACGCTTAAGCCGCCCATCAAGCCACTGACGAACCCTCCATTGAAGTGATCGCCCGCTCCGGTTGAGAGCTTGGGATTTTTGCAATAGGGGCCTTCCACGCTCGCGGTTTCTCCCGCGATGTACGCTCCCGCGCATTTGATGGCGTGCACCACCACACCGTACAAGCCGGTGGTTTTGGCGATACGGCCTGCAGCGGCTTCCACGCTCTCCGGAGTTTCCACCGGCATTTCTGCGATCTCCAACACTTCGCTGATCTGTTCCGCTTCACGCAGGTTCAATCCCAGAACGCATTTGGCGCGAGCGTTGAGTTTTTTGATCTGTTCCAGCGCATGCTTCAGATCTTCGCGCGACCGTTTTTCGGGATCGGCCAGGTCGAAGAAGAATTTGACATTCGCGCCTTCGGGCACCATGAGCGTCAGGTTGTCGAGGATTTCGCCCATTTCCGTCAACATGGTCCAGTTGGTGCATGCCACGAGTTGGGCGTCGAGGATCAGACTCTTGAATCGATCGGCTCCGATCACATCTTGCAAACGTTTCCAACACATATCCTGAATGGTGTCGAGTTTGCCCAGCATCAACTTACCATCCTGGAATTCCAAGGCATCAGTCCGTCCTGGATTGCCCACGGAGAATAATGTGGCCTTGTCGCGCAAAGGATGAAAGACGGGCAGGACGTCCGGATGGCCGAGAAGACCCACGCAATTCACTTGTCCGCCCATGCCCGCAACGGCGATGGACATCAGGGGGCCGTTTCCCCCCAATTTCACCTGCACCGGAACCATTTCAATGTTGGCGGATTTTCCGGCGGCGGCACGGACGCGATCCGAGAATTCCGAAATGGTGTTGATGCGCTCGTATTCCTTCTGATTCTTCCGCGTTCCCACGGCGTGCAGGATTTCATCCACGAAACCATCGAAGCCGATGGTGAAACGGGTCCGGGCGATGTTCGCTCCGGCGGCATCCAAGGATTCGGCTGCTTTTAAAAGAAGTTCTGTGTTCAAATCCGCCGCCTCGTTAAAGTTTTTTTAAGAGGCAGCAAAGTTAAAATGTTTCGAAAATGGGCTCAAAAACAAAAA
>OMJM01000024.1 GCA_900299345.1 bacterium
CACGGTCAAAGGCAATCAAATGCTCAAGCATTTCCCGGATCCAGTGGTGGAGACCACCAACATCCAGTTCAATGTGTCCGATCCGCAACCCGTAAGCCTTGCCGTGTATGACATAACCGGACGTGAAGTTCGGATACTGCTTGATAAATCCGTCGAAGCCGATAAGAATTATGATGTGACTTGGAATCGCACCAACGACCATGGAGATCGGCTTCAAAAAGGGATTTACATCCTGCGTCTGGTTGGTGAAAAAGTCACCTTGGCCCGGAAAATGACTCTGCAATGATGCCGCAGCGGCCTTACCAAGGCCGATTGTATCCATGAACAAGGGCTTCTGGCATGCCGTAGCCGCCTACGGTATGTGGGGCCTGTTGCCGGTTTACTGGAAATGGCTTCACAAAGTACCGGCCTTGCAATTGATATCCCATCGAATTGTCTGGTCCTCCTTGATGCTTGGCGGCATCGTTTTCCTTTCCCGCCGGAGGAACACGTTTTATTCCACCCTGAACGCGAAAACATTTCGCATTCACTTTACAGCCGCGGTATTGATCGGGATCAATTGGCTGACCTATGTATGGGCGGTCAATGCCGGTTTCGTCGTGGAGACCAGTCTTGGCTATTTCATCAATCCTCTGATTAGTGTGCTACTTGGGGTCATTTTTCTGCGTGAACGTCCAAGGCCGTGGCAATGGGCTGCGCTGGGTCTTGCGTTGATCGGAGTACTTTATCTAACGGCCATCTATGGCTCCCTGCCGTGGATTGCCTTGACTTTGGCATTTTCGTTCGGACTGTATGGTTTGGTCAAAAAAATCGCACCGCTCGGCTCAATCCACGGCCTGACCTTGGAAGCCGGACTGTTGTTTCTTCCCGCTCTTCTTTACATGCTTGTCGCCGGAAAATCGGGACAAGGGGCGTTTCTGAGGTTGGATTCAACGACCGATGCGCTATTGATCGGAACAGGAGTGGTGACCTCCGTTCCACTCGTATTGTTCGCCTCAGCGGCCCAACGCATCCCGCTGACGTTGATGGGACTGTTGCAGTATATCGCTCCCACGCTTCAGTTGATCATAGGCGTCTTGATTTTTCACGAGCCCTTCACCCCTCATCAATTCATCGGATTCGGGATGGTCTGGACCGCATTGGTCATTCTCGGAATTGAGAGCCTGATTATCCATCGTACGGTTCTACCTGTCCCGGTTTCGGATTAGTACGATTTCATACCATGAATAATATCACACACTCTCCGGACTCCCGAGACACCGCATTCTTCGGACATCCGCGCGGCCTGTCCACGCTTTTTTTCACCGAGTTGTGGGAGCGCTTCAGCTACTACGGCATGCGCGCCATTCTCATCCTGTTCATGACTGCAGCGGTCACACAGGGAGGATTGGGATTTCCCACAGCCAAGGCCGGACTCATTTACGCCACTTACACTTCGATGGTATATCTCATGGCGGTGCCGGGAGGGTGGATCGCCGACAAATTCCTGGGACTAAGGAAAGCCGTGCTCTTCGGTGGAATCATCATCATGGCGGGACATATTTGCCTGGCCATTCCAGCCACACCGACTTTTTATCTCGGATTGGCTTTTGTGGTCGTAGGTACGGGATTGCTGAAGCCCAACATCAGCGCCACGGTTGGCGGCTTGTACGGTCCTGAGGATGCCCGACGTGATTCTGGATTTTCCATCTATTACATGGGCATCAATTTGGGAGCCTTCATTTCGCCGTTGGTGGTGGGATGGCTTGCACAAAGTGATCGATTCAAGGCCACTCTCGGCGGCATGGGAATAGCTCCCGAGAATTCGTGGCACTTCGGATTTGGAATGGCCGCGATTGGAATGTTTCTGGGTCTCATGGGATATGTCAGGGGTTGGAAGCATCTGGGAGAAGTCGGAATGCGCCCCAATGCTCCGGAAAGCCCGGAAGCGGCCCGGCGTGATCGTCGCAAGTTGCGATGGGGGATAGGCAGTGTCATCGCATTGTTGGCATTGGTGACGATTCTTGCGGGACAGGGGCTTATTACCGTGACTCCCGAGAAGGTGGGGCGTATTTTCGGTTACGTGCTCTCCTTCACACCGCTTGTGCTGTTTCCTTATCTCTACTTCTTCTGCGGATTCAGCCGTCATGAACGAAAACAACTGATCGTCATCATGGTGTTGTTCTTCGGATCCGCCGTGTTTTGGTCCTTGCTGGAACAGGCGGGATCGACATTGAACCTTTTCGCAGAACGCAACACGGATACCTCCAGCATCCCCTCCAGTTTTTTCCAGTCGGTGGGTCCGTTGTCGATTGTGCTGCTTGCACCAGTCATCGCCGCCTTGTGGACATGGCTGGGAAAACGGCAACCTTCCAGCCCTGCCAAATTTGCTTTGGGGCTGCTTTTCGCCACACTTGGATTCGCTGTCCTGATCATCGCGGCACGTCTTTCAGCCCAGGGCGTAAAGGTGAGCCCTCTTTGGTTGCTGGCCACCTACTTGCTCCATACTCTGGGAGAATTGTGCCTTTCCCCGGTGGGACTTTCAGCCATGACCAAACTCGCGCCGCAGCGGATTGTGGGCTTCGTGCTGGGCATTTGGTTCCTTGCCACCTCGCTGGGCAATTTCATGGCTGGATTTGCATCGAGCATGTATGAAAGCATGCCTTTGAATAATCTCTTCATCCTGATTACGGGAATTGCATTGGTCGCCACCCTGTTGATGGCGGCATCCATACGGCCCATCCGGCGAATGCTGGAACGGGACTGAACGTGGCTTCAAAATCCCGGAACATCTTCTATGCCCTTCTATCGGTATCGCTTTTTCTGTGCGGCTGTTCCCAAGCAAGGAAATCCGGTCAAGCGGATTCAGAATGGGTGGATCCCAGCGGTCGCGCTCCTCTACGCCGCGATGCGCATGCGGAAATTGAAACGTTGTTGAATGGTTTGGAAAAAGCCGTCGCTGCTCACGACACCCTCAAGGTCCTAGAATTTCTGGATCCCGACTACCGGCAGAAGGAATACGAGGACTTGTACCAAAAGCACGCCCAGGCCTTCCTGAATGACTTTTTCTGCGGTAAGGTGGTGGAACGCCTCGATCAAACACAGTGCATGGCCTTCAATGAAATCACAGCCATCAAGCGGGAAAAAATCGAATACGGGAAGCCGTTTGTTTTCGCAAACTATTTCATCCAATCGGCATCTTACTCCATAAGGACTCGAATCAAAGTCAACGCCAGAGTGGCCGTGACCTATGGAGTGATTGGATCGCGCGGTTACACGCAGGTAGAATGAATAATATCCACGTAGGGATAACCGGCGGGTTTTTCCTACGTGGACATCGCCGCTTCGATTTCCTCGACCGTTCTTGGAATGGGTTTGCCCAACATCCGAAACCCATTTTCCGTGACCAGCACATCGTCCTCGATACGGGTTCCACGTGCATCACGGAATTTTTCGACCCTTGAGTAATCGATGAATTCTGAAAACTTGTTCTCGGCTTTCCATTGATCGATCAACGGAGGAATGAAATAAATGCCCGGCTCGACGGTCAGGACATTTCCCGTCTGCAATTTTTTCGCCAGCCTTAAATAGCCCAACCCGAACTGAGTGCTGCGCTGAACTGTTTCGTCGTACCCAACGTGATCCTCGCCCAAACCTTCCATGTCGTGCACATCCAGCCCCAGCATGTGTCCGAGCCCGTGGGGAAAGAACAAGGCGTGCGCTCCGCTTTCCACGGCGGCCTGCGTGTCTCCCCGCATCAAGCCCATTTCCTTCAACCCGGAGGCGATCACGCTGGCGGCTTTCAAATGAATTTCCCTATAAGGCACACCGGGCTTGATGGCGGCAATCGCCTCGGTCTGCGTCTTCCACACGATTTGATACACATCCCTTTGCTCGGGAGTGAACTTGCCACCCACGGGGAAGGTGCGTGTGATATCCGAGGCATAACCTTCCAAGGATTCAGAGCCGCAGTCCACCAGCAAGATGTCCTTCGCTTTCAACACATTGCCGTGATCTAGATTATGCAGCGTCTCACCGTGAGCCGACAGAATGATGGGATAGGCAAAGCGACGTCCGTGAGATGCAACGGCATCCTGGATTTTCCCCACGATCGCATTTTCGGACACTCCGGGCTTGGCCGATCGGGCGATGGCAGCATAGGCCGCATGAGTCACCGCAAGCGCATTCTCAATTTCTTCGATCTCCTCGTTGGATTTCAGAGAGCGCAATGCCACCACGGCGCGAATCAGCTCCAACGACGCATGCAAATTCATTTCTGCGACGGACAAATCCAACAATCCCGCCAAACGCAACTTTGAATTGCCACGATAGGGGGGAAGGAAGTGAATCGGGCGTTTTAGAGAAAGGGCCTGACGGATTTTTTCCTTCAGTTGTGAGGAGGAATTCGTTTCATCCACCCCAACGTCATGCGCCATTTCTTGAATCGTTGGTTGGGCACCCATCCAGACCACATCTTCCAAAGTCAGGTTGTCACCATAAAGGCAATCCTTCCCAGAATCGAGATCGATGAGGCCCGCCAGACCGGGCTTGTTATGTCCGAAGAAATACAGGAAGCTGCTGTCCTGCCGGAAAGGGTACTGATTGGCAGGATAGTTGATGGGGCTTTCGTCGTTTCCGAGGAAAAGAACGAGACCCGAAGAGAGATTTTCCCTCAGTTTTCTTCTTCTGTCGGCGTAAACCCGGCTGGAAAACATCGCTGATGGATCTCAGGATTTCTTCGGACGCGTGGCGATGGCCTTGCGCACCAAGGCGAGAACCTCCTCCCGCTCCCTGCCTTCCAGCTTCAGGCGCGGCGGGCGTACATTCTCCGAACCATAGCCGCACTCTTGCGCCGCCAGCTTGATGTACTGAACCAGCTTGACATGCGTGTCGAGATGCAGACAGGGCGTGTACCAACGATAAACTTCCATTGCTTCCTGCCAGCGTCCCGCCATGGCCATGTCCCACAAGAGACGGTTTTCACGGGGGAAGGCACTGACCAAACCGGAAATCCATCCGGTGGCGCCTAACATCAAGGATTCCAGCGCCAAGTCGTCAACACCCGCAAAGATGATGAACCGGTTTCCAAAGGCGTTATAAAGATCCGTGATGCGCCGCGGATTGTCGCTGGATTCCTTGACACACACGATGTTGGGTTCGTCGGCCAGGACTTTCAAAGTTTCAATGCCGATATCCACGTTATAACTGACGGGATTGTTGTAGACCATGACCGGCAACTTGACCGCACGGGCCACGGACTGGAAGTGGTGAATCACTTCTCGCGAATCCGCCTTGTAAGCCATCGCAGGCAACACCATCAGGCCATTCACGCCGATGGCTTCTGCTTTTTGAGCAAACCGCACCGCGCGGGCAGTGGTCAGTTCGGAGACACCGGTAATCACCGGGACGCGTCCACGGACGGTTTTGATGGCCGCTTCCAACACGGCATACTTTTCCTCGGGCTCGAGCGAATTGTTTTCGCCGCAGGTTCCCAACATGACCAAGCCGTGAATGCCCGCTTCGAGCATGGCTTCCAAGTGTCGGGTCGTCATGTCCATGTTGATGGTCATGTCATCATTGAAGTGGGTCAGGGCCGCAGGAAATACACCGCGCCATTGAGGATGAGTCATGAGGGAACTCCTGTGTATCGAAACAATGTGAAGAGGCAAAACAATACTATTTTCTGGCAACATTTTACCATTCAAATGATGACATTATCATCTTACATACCTCGAGAAATGGAAGTTGTTGACTCGCACACCGGTGGAGAGCCGACACGGGTCGTACTTTCCGGTTGGCCCCAACCCGAAGGCGCAGACATGGCTGCCCGCTTGCGCCACATGCGGGAACAGCAGGACACCCTGCGTCGCGCTGCAATCTGCGAGCCGAGAGGGCATGATGCCATCGTCGGTGCTTTGCTGACACCTCCTGTAAACCCAAATTCTGCGGCCGGGGTCGTTTTTTTCAACGACGTGGGCTATTTGGGAATGTGCGGGCACGCGTCCATCGGCACCGTCGTCACACTCAAATACCTGAACCGGATTTCAGAAGGGGTGGTGCGTTTGGACACGCCCGTGGGGACTGTGTCGGCGGAATTAGATGCTGAAGGCTTTGTCACATTGCAGAATGTGCCGAGCTATATGGATCAGGAAGGGGTTGAAGTCGAAGTACCCGGAATCGGCAAGGTGCGCGGCGACATCGTCTGGGGCGGCAACTGGTTCTTCCTTGCGGAATCCCTACGGGTCGATGTCAGTCTCGAGAATCTCGACCAGCTGATGTCATGGAGCAAAAAAATTCGTCAGGCTTTGGAAGATTCGGGTTTTCGCGGACGAAACGGCGGGAAGGTGGATCACATTGAGTTCTACGGCAAGCCGTCCCATGCTTCAGCGCACAGCAAGAACTTCGTTCTGTGCCCGGGTAATGCCTACGATCGCTCTCCCTGTGGTACCGGCACCAGCGCGAAAATGGCTGCCCTCCATCACAAGGGAAAGCTCAAAATCGGTCAACCGTGGATTCAGGAAAGCATTACAGGCTCCATTTACGAAGGACACTTGCTGGAGCGTGCAGGTGAAATCATTCCCGTGATTCGCTCCAAGGCTCATGTGACGGGCCGCAACATATTGATTTTCGATCCCGCCGATCCTTTTCGTTTGGGTATCGGCGGGGCATGAACCCAACTTTATTCCTCCAGGTTGTACATGGCGTCTTATGACTGCGACGTCCTGATTATCGGCGCAGGCATCGTCGGAGCTGCCTGTGCCCGTGCTTTGCACCAGGCGGGTCTCCGTGTCATCGTCCTCGATGCCGCACAACCTGGCACCGGCACGACGGCGGCTTGCATGGGCCATATCGTCACCATGGATGACAGCAAATCCCAGATGCAATTAACGGCATACTCCCGTGCGGCATGGGAGCGTCTGGCTGCGGAGTTGTCTCCAGATTGTGAAGATCTGGCGGCGGGAACCTTATGGGTGGCTGAAGATGACGAAGAAATGGACGCCGTCGAAAAAAAGTTCCGGTACTATTCGGAATGGAATGTCCCTTGCGAAATTCTGGATGGGGAAGGACTGCGTCGTTTCGAACCCAACCTGAGAGCCGGATTGCGTGGTGCCCTGCGGGTTCCCGGAGACCGCGTGGTATACGCGACGAATTGTACCCGATGGATGCTGCAAGGAATCGATGTCCGCCCTGTGACACCGGTCGCTGCCTTGGACGAACATGGAGCACGTGATATCTCCGGCAATGTTTATCGCGCCAAGTCCGTGGTACTCGCCTGCGGCTCCGACTCTGCAAAGTTGATACCTGAGTTGCCCATCGAACCGCGCAAGGGTCATCTTTGCATCACGGATCGCTATCCAGGATTTTGCCACCATCAGATCGTGGAACTCGGATATCTGAAATCGGCACACCAATTCACTTCGGAATCGGTGGCCTTCAATATCCAACCACGTCCCAATGGACAATTGTTGCTCGGCTCGTCACGGGAATTCACCGGCTGGGATGCCGGAATCAACAACGACCTGCTGCAGAAAATGATCGCACGAGCGCACATGTATATGCCAGCTCTGGCCAATCTGTTGTTGCTTCGTGTCTGGACGGGATTTCGTCCTGCAACTCGGGACAAGCTTCCCCTCATTGGTGCCTGGCCTGGACGACAAGGACTTTACATCGCCGCCGGTCACGAAGGTTTAGGCATCACCACATCGTTGGGAACTGCCGACCTGCTCGCCGCTGAAATCCTGGGAACCACTCCACCATTCAGCCCCACACCCTTCCGTGCTAGCCGTATTCTCGATCCGGACTATGGCCACCATGAATAAGATTCGTCTTAAGATCGACGGGAAGGATGTCGAAGTCCTCGAAGGCACGACACTAGCAGCCGCCATCTATCAGGCAGGCGGCACAACGTTTCATCATTCCGTGTCCGGACAGCCGCGCGGACCTTTGTGTGGCATGGGCATTTGCTTCGATTGCCGTGTGACTTTGAATGGAACGCCTCATGTCCGTTCCTGCATGAACCTGTGTCGTGAAGGCATGGAGGTTACCACCCGATGAGAATCGCGGTCATTGGTGCCGGTCCAGGCGGCCTGGCAGCCGCGGCAACAGCGGCTGAAAACGGAGCCGATGTGCTGCTCGTGGATGAAAATCCACGAGCCGGCGGGCAAATTTGGCGGCATGGACCCATGGCACCGCCTCCCAAACTGGCGATGGAGTGGATTCGCCGTATTCAGGCGCAACGGATCGAAACCCATTTCGGCGTCACCGTGTTGGGCAGGGACTCGAACGGTCTCGTGGCGTACTCGGAACAAGAAGGCCACGTCTGTCTCCAGTGTGACAAAATCATACTGGCTACCGGGGCACGTGAATTGTTCCTGCCTTTTCCCGGTTGGACCTTGCCCAACGTTTTCGGAGCCGGTGGAGCCCAAGCCTTGCTCAAGGCGGGCATGCCCGTGGAAGGCAAGCGCATTGTCGTGGCGGGTAGTGGTCCATTGCTACTGGCCGTTGCCGCAACCTTTGCGAAGAAGGGTGCGCATGTGGTGGGTATTCTGGAACAAGCCGGCATTCACAGCCTGCTGCAATTTGCTCCGGAACTAATCCGGCATCCTGCAAAACTGATCCAAGGTGTGGGTTTTGGAACAAGGCTTTTTCCCACAAGGCCACGCTTCGGAACCTGGGTTTGCCGTGCGATGGGAAACGATATTGTTCGTGAGGTGATCGCCACGGACGGAAAGCGCGAATGGCCCCTGCCGTGTGACATTCTCGCATGCGGATTCGGACTGGTACCCAACGTCGAACTGGCACAAGCCCTTGGCTGCGATGTTGAAAAAGGCAAGGTGTCCGTGGATGAACACCAGGCCACTAGTCAATCCGGTGTTTATTGCGTGGGAGAAAGCACGGGAATTGGCGGGGAAGACGTTGCTCTACTGGAAGGCGAGATTGCGGCATTGGCGGCGTTGGACATTCCGAACGTGACTTCGAAAATCCATGAACGGTGGCGTTGGGAATCATTTGTTTCGAATCTGGGTCGAGCCTTCGCGCTGCGCAAGGAAGTATTGCAGCTTGCCGAAGACACTACAACCGTGTGCCGTTGCGAAGACGTGTCTTTTGGAGTGCTCAAAAACCAACCAGATCAGCGGTCGGCGAAGCTTTACACTCGTTGCGGCATGGGACCGTGCCAAGGCCGCGTCTGCGGTCCGGCATGCCATGAGCTATTCGGATGGGAACTCAACAAGCCGCGCTGGCCGTTGTCGCCCGTGACGCTGGACGCGTTGCTCGATTCTCAATAATCAACAGCGGCCCACACACCGAAGGTCCGGGGTTGGCCGTAATGTGTGCTGCCGAAACTCGATTCGAACTTGTACAGATACGGCGTGTCCAGCACGTTCAACACGGCCGCCCGAACTTCAAACGCAAGTCGACGTGAAACAGGACGACGGTAATCCATTCCCAGATCAAACACGGCATGGGGAGCGACGGATTTATCTGGAGAACCGGGTTCTTCGGATTCCAGGTTGAGCAGATCGATCACATCGTTGGTATAACCGCGATTCTGGAGTTCTGTACGGGCCGCAGCAGGATCCAATCCATTCCCCGAGGCATCAGTGAGATCGAAGGGAAGACCCGAATCAAAACGGCCCGCCATCGAGGCGTGCAACCCGCGCGCCAAGCGATAGCGAAGGTTCAACACCGCCGTGGCGATTTGGTTGTGTTCGGTGGGGAAGATGTCCTCTCCCTGCCAGGGATGACTGTAGTTGTGCCCTTCTTCACCCACGAGGAGGCCGGCCGCAACCGGGCTGGAACCATCTTCCGGCTTGAGTCCGATGGAAGCACAACTCCCAATCGAAAGCATTCCCGATAATCGGTGCCATTCGCGCAACTTGGCGCGAACCTGCCCTCCGGCGACAAGACCTTCCTTCAAATTGAGGGGAAAGATGAGACCGGAGTTGCTCAACTCCGCCTTGACCAAGAAGTTGCGGATGTACTTGCCATAACCGTCGACATCGACATCAAGCACCGGAAAAGGCCGGTAAGTGGCACCCAAATCAAGGGCGATTGCACGTTCTGCGCCAACCCGAGTGGGCGTAGCTCCTTGCTCCGAGGAAATGGGGCGCATGCTCGCGGAACTCGAAAGAAGAATGTTTTCCAGGGGCGCGCGCGTCACGAGGTAATCCAAGGAACCTCGCAAATCCACTTTGGGATGCAACGCATAGGCTGCTGCAAAACGGGGGGAGATGGCCCATTCCGTTTCGAAGAGATGAAACGCATCAATGCGTAATCCGGGGACAAATGTCCATTTGCCGACATCAAAAGCGTCTTGCGCATATGCCGAAACAATCCATCCTTGACGGGATTCATCTGCTTCAAGCTGGTTTCCACCGCGTGTCAAGTCGTAAGGCCTGAGAGCCGTATCACCACCGGGACCGGCAATGGAATCGTTGGTGACGGCAAGAGCCAGTGATTCCTTCAAGGGATTGACTTCGCCTGATGCGCCGAGCAGGAATCGATGTGTATGACCGGCCCATTCCTGTTGGGAAGAGAATTCAATCAATCCCCCGTGATATCCTTCCTGGCGCTGGGCACCGATGAAGAATTTGTCGTTCTCGCTCACCGCTTTTTGAGAATCTTGAGCGGATGCGATGCGGTCAAGGCCACCGCTGGTCAAACGCGCGGCGGTTCTGCGCGAATAGCCCGCCAAACCGAAATGCGCATTGTCTCCCAGCTCAATGTCCAATCTGACTCCGGCCAGATAAGCGTCCAGCTTCTGCGCCTGATCCTGCGTAGAAGGAAGCGCCGTGTTCGGACTCTTTTGCAAGTTGGGTATCTGGTAATCCGTGGCATCATAAGCCCCCAGCATTCGCAACTCGACATTTTCACTCTGCACCGACGTGATCTTCCCAAAAACATGGCTGCCTTGTCCGCCGCTGTGCAACGGGCCGAAGCCGTCGATCGGATCCAGATAGCGATCCGTAGCACTATGGGAAACACCGACAAGCAACGAATTGTTTCCGGCAACCCTGCCGCTGGCCTGGACTTCTGCTTCGCGGGTGCCGAAAGATGCCGCCCCGGAGCCTACGCGCACGGCGAAAGGCTCTTCCAATCCGTCCTGCGTAGTGACAGCCACCACGGCGGAACCCGCCGCGTATTGAGCCGGTAGTCCGCCTCCGCGGACATCCACGGACTTTGCAACGCCGGTTCCGAACAGGCTGGAATAGACACGCGTGGGATTTCCGCCCATGGGAATGCCATCCACGACATACAGAATTTGGGCGTCCTCGCCGCGGACGTGCATGCGTCCATCCTCATCCGGAACCACATCGGCGGATTGCAAGAGAAGCGCCTCCGCTGTTTTCTCCCGGGACTGCACCATCAAATCATGAATCGCTTCCGAGGAATAAAAAGAGTGGTTCCAGGGATCGAGCCGAGCATTTTCGGATTTCACCATGCGATCGGGGAGCTTCATGATTTCCGTGCGTCCGGCTTCTGAAATCTGCAGATCGACTTTCAAAGGCAGCGAACTGTTCACCGTCAAATCATGGGATGCCAGAATCTCCTGTCCCTTCCAGGCTTCCAGGCGATAGTTGGCAAACGGCACGTTATAGAATTCAAAATGTCCGTCTGATTTGGGATGTTGGGTTTGCAAAGGTTGAGAAGAGGAAAGCTCGCGCAACACAATGTCCATCGAATCCGATACCAAAGGAGTGTTCAGACCCGTTGGAAGTCGAAGTAAACCGGAAACGGATCCTTCTGTGGACTGACAGACGCCTGAAGAAATCGCGATGGAGAGACAAAGTCCCAGCATCAATCGCAGACTTCTTTTCGATGTCATAACCCCTCGCAAAAATCCTTTAGGCCAAATTTTATGCGTTCCACTACCGGTGACATTTCCCACCATTCGTGTTTTTTTTATCACGAGGCAAAATACTACTACAAATTCAGGCGGGTTTGTCCGTGAGCAACCTGAGGCTTACACGAAAGCGGAATTGATTTATTTCCGGGCTGAAATCAGTATCGGAATCGCCTTGCCACGCAAGTCCCGGGCATCATTCCCGAAGGGGAAAACAACCAGCCCCGGCTGATGCAACCTCATCCAAGGCTGCATGGAATTTGGTCTGTTTTTCTTCTGAACAATGATGGAAGCGGGCGCAGCGACTTTCACAACATAGGTGTTGATGGAGCGCGCCATGGCAATGACCGTCAACTTCTGGTTTTGAATCGCCACATCAGGTTGTTGCACCAGATCCTCATTGGTGGAAGTACGGTAGGCGGTCGCTGTCGCGGGCACGGAATTGAATCGCGACAGATCCACGACATAGTTCCGGTTCGTAGTTTGTGAATTCAAAATCACTAATACCAGATTCCCCGTACTGGGAACCCACACCGCCATGGTGCTGTCCCTGTCACTATCGATGATTTGCGCACCCGGCCGGATAAAACGGCTGAATCCCGCGTGCATGTAAAACCGCTTGTTGGGAACGACCGTCTGCTGCGTGTAATTCGGCGTAATGGAACCCCAGACACCTCCGTCCAGCACTTGCCAGTCCAGCCATGCATTTACCTTCATTTCCTTGATGTCCCGGATGATCACATCCGCCATCCACAGGCTGACATCCATCTGATTTCCGCCCGGCCACGACAGGGGACCCGATTCGGACTGCCAGAGACGCTTTGCTTTCTGCGCTCCCACGGTGGCGTAGGCAGCTCGGCTGTTTTTGCCATTGTAGGAGTGAACGTTCATCTGGGATGTGAAGGACAGGGCTGTATCATCATACTTCCCGATTCCAGTCACTGCATCCGCAATGGAATTCTCGTCCGCTGCGGCGATCGTGGTGGCCGTCAATCCCTTGCTTTGCAAAGAACGGCCCAGAATTTTGACCATACCATTCTGGTTGTTGACGAAACCGCACCCTTCCTGATTGTTATTGATCGTCCACCAACCCGCCGATGGTTCATTAAAAGGTTCCAATGTGCGGAAGGAAATTCCCCAATTGTCCCGGAAGTGCCTCACCACCTCCGTGAGATAATCGGCAAAGGCGTTGAAATAGGTCGGCTTCAGATTATCCGCCCCCCCCGTGTTGCCTGCAGCACAACCGCTAATCGTCATCCACCACGGCGGTGAATTGGAAAATGCCTCCCAGATGACAGGTTTCCCTTTGGCCACGATGCTGGCCACAATGTTGCGTTGATAGGGATCTGCGGTCCAATCATAAGCACCGGCCTCGGTGGGTTTGTATCCCGGGATGTCACCGTATTGACGCATATGGGCATGTCCGGGCTGATCGCCACCACCGATATTGTACCGGAAAATGTTGTAACCCAACCCCGTGACCGAATCCGTGAGTAAATCCACCACATGACCGTAATTGGCGGCGCTCCAGCGACCGACGCCATGCGCCCACCAGCAAAGGCTCATGCCCCAGCCTTCGAAATTCCGGCGTGGTTTGTTCGGATCAACCGTGATCGTAGTCTGCGCTTGCGTTGACAACAGGGAAATAAGCACGACAATGAATATCCGGTGTGTTATGGCTCCAACCGAAAACTCTGACCGAAGACTAACCAAAGGAGAACACCTCAACGGACATCATTCCGGAAGGGTTGCCACCATGAACCAGCCAGCGGATCTTCTCGACCGTGTCGGACGCGATGACTCCTTCACCGCACCGTTCACAGGCTTGGGCAGGGATTTGTTGTACCATCACATGCCGATCTCCGAGATCAAAAATCTTATTGATGAATTTGTTGCTGAAACCGGTATGGCCGCAAACTGTGCACTTCATGATGATTGACTTTCTCTTTTAATCCGCGTCTTTTCCAGCAATCCAAATATACCCGTCAATAAAAGCGCCGTGGTGAACAAACTGAAAACCATTCCACTAACCGCCGCAATTCCCAGCGAGACAAGGCCATGATGGCCGGCGAATATCATGGGGATGAATCCCGCCGCTCCAATCAGCGTCGTAATCAAAGCCGTGTAACCGGTGCGACGTAGCACGACCGGAATCGACCCTCGACCCTCTTCCTCGTACCGATGGTGCAGATGAAGACCGTGCAAAGTGGCATACGCCATGGCCACCGGAAAGGCGATCAGGTTGAAAGGATTGATTTTGATGTGGAGCCACTTCAGGAATCCCAATGTCCACGCCAAGGAGAGCAAAACCGGGAGCAGTAGCACCAACGCACCGCGTACCGAGCGCACTGTCAACAGCAGAAGCAGAAAGACCGACACAAGTCCATAAAACAACGCCCTTTTAACCGCGGGGATCATGCGGGATACGAGATCACCATATACCACGGGCCATCCACCAGCGAAATATGTTCGACCATCCGAAATGCTCACCGAACGGACCTGTGCGGCAAAACGCAAAGAGTTGATGCCCTCCACGGAATCCCTCTGAGGAAAGGCGTACGTAAACACACCTGGAGTTTCATCCCGGCCCCTGAATTTGAGCCGATAATTGCGGGGCAAGTCCTTTACTTCCAGCGGCCGAGTGGGCCAGCTCTCCGTAAGTTTGACGAGGTTGGAGCGCAGTGGTTCCCGCGCCTTCTTGAGAACCTCAGGAGTAATGGATCGGCGTAAGCGCGACGTGATGCGGAGCTTTTCCTCTTGATCCGCAGGAAGGAGGTCGCGCAAGGTGGTGACGTCACCGATGGCATTGGCGGAATCATGGAGAGAACGGTCACGCAATGTTTCCGCGATGGCCAATGCCTGTTCTGAATTCGGTGCAAGGAAAACCGCCGGTGCATCCAGTTTCTCACCTGCAGCTTGAAGAAGACTATCGGCAAGCGCATTCGGGCTTTCTGAAAATCCCAATACACTGAAGTCATACTGAAAACGCCACTGAGGACCGCGCAACAGAAGTAATAGAGTTAATCCTATCGTCAGCCAAAGCAATACTTGAGCCTTGGGAAATGGACGTACGGATCCGGGACGTAAATTATAAAGACGCTCTCCCTTGGGATTCAGCAGTCCGTAAGGCTCCACAAGCCGTAATAGGCTGGGAAACACCGCCAGCACGGCCACCAAGGTGCACACCATACCGATGCCTGCCATCAAGCCGAAGTCTCCCAACGCCCTCAAATCGGTGGCAAGAAATGCGAGAAAAGCGATGGCCAAGGTCAGCAAACCCGCGGCAATGGCAGGACCTGTTTCCAAAGTGATCGTTTCGAACGCCACCGGGGCACTGAGTCGTTTGCGACGTTCCTCCATATAGCGAGCCAGCATGTGAATGGCGCCGCTCAGTCCCAACCCCACCAGCAACAGGCTCAACGGGGTCGTGAGGATTCCCAGAGGCCCCAGCAACAACTTGGTCAATGCCAAAGTCCAAATGACGGCCATCCCGACGGGAATAACCGTCAGAAGCGCGGCTACAGGGAATTTTCGGAAGTAAGCAAGCAACAGCAAGAAAGAAAGCGCAAGCGCAATCCGGGTGGTTGCCAATACGCGACTGAACAACCGACCTTCATTCTGAATGTTCCGGAAGACATCTCCGGTGTAGAGTATTTGCAAGGAACTGGAGGGTTGCGCTATGTCGTTGGAAGCAGACTGGACGTCCCGTAAAAAAGCCCGACACGCATGAATATTGGTGACATCGAATGCAGGATAGATCCGCAACACCAAGGTGGTCGAATCCGGAGAGCCAATCAAGTCCTTGAGGCGGGCAAAATATTTCGCTTCCAAATCCTCGAAACTGGTGGCGCCAAACGTGCTGTCTTTTTCCTCCGAGCTCAACAGATCGAGAATCAACGGATTGTTCTTGGTGCGGTTGATCCAGAATCCCGTCTCCACTCTCCGTTCGATCTCACGCAGATCCGGCAGGGAGATGTATAACAGCTTGTGTTGGCGATAGAAATCTGCTTCGGTGCGATACTCCAGAAAATTCACGTCCGGGCGTGATTTCAGCCGCGCCGCGAGTTTTTGAACCACCTCCAGATTTTTTTTTGCGTCCGGAGAATGAACAACCACGGCTAGGTTGCCCGCGCTTCCGAATTTTTGTCCGAAACTTTTCCAAGCCTTGACACTTTCCCACTCCGGAGGAAGAATGTCGGCAACGGAAGCCTTTACCCGAAACTCACGAAGCGGTAACAAAGCCAACAGGGTCCCCAAACAGGCAGTCCCAAACAGCCAGCCCGGTTTCTGCTGTAACAGATGAAAAAATTTGCAAAGGGAGGTGAACACTGCGCCGCTAATTTAAGTTCTAGGTGTCATGGTCCCCGAGCGCAAAAGCATCCACGTTTTCGACCTGGACGATACCTTGATCCAAACAGAAGCCAAAATCCGGGTTCAGGATTCCGCAGGCCGTCTGTTGTACGTCTTGAAACCTTCTGAGTTCACAATCTACACGTTGAAAACCGGTGAAACATTTGATTTCCGGGAATTCTCGGACGTGGGAATACTTTCGCGGGGGATCGTTCTCAAATATACCCGTACCATCATCGAGACCCTCGTCAGGCATCGCACACGCAGCGATTTTGGAATCCTGACGGCTCGTGGAGACAAACATCTCCATGCGCCATTCCTCATCCGTCTCTTCCAGGCCTTGTTTAAAATCCGGTTGCGAAAATCTCTGATTTTCAACATCTCAGACAGCCGTTTTCTGCGTCACAAGAAAACCCAAAAAATGCCGCCTTACTTTTCGGGAAGACGCTATGACGAATTGAACGTTTCAGAACGCAAGGCACTCGTCATTGGGCAGGATTTGGTAACACGAGGGTACAACGACATATCGCTTTATGACGACAGTCGGGAAAATCTCAGTGCGTTCAAGGTCATTCGCGACGCATTTCCAGCGGTGACTTACAAGCCACACTTTATTGATCCCACATGGAATGTGCGCCTGCAAGAATTTCGCAAGTCACTGTCAGAAAAGAAACTACTGACACGCGGCATCGAATCAGCGCTTTTGATATTGGAAAATCACTCCCACTATCACAAAGATCCGGAGGCAGGGATACAGCGGCTTTCAACTACAGGCGAAGTTATTCTCACGAGTGGAGATACGGCTATCCGCAAGGAAGAGGGACGCTTTTACCTCGTCAAAATGCGTTGAGGCTACATTTGTTACCGCATGACAAATGTATCCTCCGTGGAGTTGGGACAACTTAAGACCGGTATTGTCATTCCCGCCTTTCAGGCTGAATCCACATTGACTCAGGTTCTTGATCCCCTGCTTCGCTTGACATCGCCCGATCGAATAATCGTTGTCGATGACGGCTCAACGGATGGAACGCTGCAACTCGCGGAATCAAAACAGGTAATGACGGTGCGGCATCCCATCAACAAGGGCAAAGGCGCGGCGTTAATGACCGGACTCTTGTGGGCACGCTCAAACGGGTGGGAATGGGCCGTGACATTAGATGCCGATGGACAACATGCAACTGACGATTTGAAAAAATTTCTTTCTGTCGCGCCATCACCAGACACCGGAGTTGTCGTCGGCACCCGCTCCATCGTGGGAACGAAAATGCCACTGCATCGCCGCATTAGCAACTCTCTGAGTACATGGATCGTTTCCAAGCTGGCCGGCACGGCCGTCTTTGACGCTCAGTGCGGATATCGGGCTTATCGTATCTGCATCATTGATGTCTTTCCTCAGGAAGGACGTTTCGAGTGGGAGGCACAAGCCCTGATTCTTTGTTGTCGCAATGGACATGGTGTGGAACAAGTCCCGGTGCAAACCTTGTATTCAGGAGAGGACAGCCATATTCGTCTGGCTCACGACACTTGGCGTTTCTTGCGCATGGCCGGGAGGCTGGCATGGACGCGCTGACACGTACGCGTCATAAAATGGTGGACGCCGTGTTCCAGAACCTTGGGATACGTGATACCGAGATGGAACGAATCTTCAAGGAGATTCCGCGTCATCTATTCGTCGATTCAGCGCAGGAACACGACGCCTACAAAGACACCGCTCTACCCATCGGTTTCGGCCAGACAATCTCCCAACCGACGATGGTGGCCATGATGACCCGCGAACTAGCCCCCAAGTCCGGGGACAAGATCCTTGAGATCGGAACAGGCTCCGGTTACCAAACCGCCATTCTTTCCTACTACACCCCACGCCTCTACACCGTTGAGCGTCTCGCAGAACTTTCCCGCCGCGCCCAGGGATTGTTGGAACAACTG
>OMJM01000025.1 GCA_900299345.1 bacterium
AACATTGGGACTCGATCCGATTCTGGCTGAATCGCGATTTTCGCATTACAGAGCCCTGTCAGAAAGTGTCGCCGCCACATCTCGCGTTCGCATTGGACTGGTGCCTCATGCCGCTTATTCCTGTTCGCCCGAGCTGATCCGTGCTGTCATAGGGTTTCAGCGGGATCGCAACCTGCCGATCACATTTCATGCTTCTGAAAGTCGGGAAGAAGAAGAGCTTTTCTCTTCAGCATCCGGCGCCTTACAGGAATTCTGTCGCAGTTTTTTCAAAAGCGTTCCGGAGCATCGTCACACCACACCCATCAAATACCTTGAAAAAAGCGGGTTGTTACCCGACCACGCCATGGTGGTGCATGGCAATCATCTGGATGCGGAAGATATTGGCATTCTCGTTGAACGCAAGGCCACGGTCGTTCATTGCCCATCCAGCCATGCTTTTTTCGGACACAAACCTTTCCCGTATCATGTACTCCGTCAAGCAGGAGTGCCCGTTTGCCTGGGAACAGACAGTCTGGCATCCGGCGATTCACTCTCCATGCTGGATCAAGTCCGCATGTTCCGGAACAACTTCCCAAGCGTCACTGCAGAAGAAGCCTTGCAGATAGCCACCATGGCGGCCGCTCGAGCCTTGGGGCTGGAAAATGAGATTGGGATTTTGCGGACTGGATTCAAAGCCGATTTTATCGCCGTTGCCTGCGCTTCAAAGACCGACCCCTACGAATCACTTATAACAGATAACGTCGTGACGACCGTAGTCGACGGTCAACCCACGCCTAGTATTTGAATTCCGTAGCCTGAATCTTGAATCGGTTCAACGCATAGCGCAGCTGCCGCAACGAAACACCCAGCATGCGCGCCGCATGGGTTTGAATGCCTCCGGCATTGTGCATGGCCTCACGCAAATCCTTTTCACGCAATGGAACACGTTCATAGGGCTGACGTTCGCGCCCCCTCCCGCGCATGGGGCCGAAGGTGACGATTCCCTGTGCGACCGCGGGCATGGAAACAGATGACTCCACCGGCTGAGGCGCCGCCACCAAAGTCTCCAGAATAGGGATGTCCTTGGGCGTCAAGGTTTCGCCGCCTGCAAGTACCACGGTGCGCTCGATGGTGTTTTCCAATTCGCGGACGTTTCCCGGCCAGTGATAGCCTTCGAGGAATTCCATGACTTCACGTGAAATCGAAACACGCTTGCCATATTTGCCCGTGAATTTTTTAAGGAAAAAACTGCTCAACGGAAGGATATCCTCTTTGCGATTGCGCAACGGAGGAACCTGTACGGGAACGACCATGAGACGGTAGTACAGATCTTCCCGGAACTGCTTGTCGCGAATCAACACTTCAAGATCAGCATTGGTGGCGCAGATGAGACGTACGTCCACCGTGAGAGTCTTGGAGGAGCCCACGCGCTCGAACGTGCCGTCCTGAAGCACACGCAACAGTTTGGCCTGCGTCTCGATGGGAAGTTCGCCAATTTCATCAAGGAACAAGGTTCCGCCATCGGCGGCTTCAAAACGACCAGTGCGCTGTGTGAACGCTCCGGTAAAGGCCCCTTTTTCGTGCCCGAACAATTCGCTTTCAATCAACGTGGCCGGCAGCGACGCGCAGTTCACCACCACGAACGGCCCTCGTTTGCGATTGCTGGAGTAATGGATGGAGCGCGCCAACAGGGATTTGCCCGTACCGCTTTCCCCGCGCAACAAGATTGTCGCATCCGTCCCTGCGACGCGCCGCACCATATCCAACGTCTTGGCCATGGCGGAGGAATCGGCAATCATGTTTTCCGGTAGATAGCGCTCCTCAAGTTCCAAGTGGAGTTCTTTGTTCTCCTGCACCAGCTTGCTGTTTTCCTCGCGAATCATTTCCGCTATGCGTAAGGTCTGGGACAACAAAGAGGCCACAATTTTCATCACACGGATATCCTCGTCCACCATGGTGGTGGAACGCGAAGTACGATGCGCTGTGAGCACACCGACGGGACGTCCATCTAGCATCACGGGTACGGCAATGAATCCGATGCGATAGAGATCGAAGTCGCCTGTATTTTCCTTGGGTGTTGGAATACCCTCGATTTCTTCACTGTCCGGAACGGCCATGGGAATGCCGTTACTGTAAACCTTACCGACGAAATCCTTGCCAATCTCATATACCGAGGACCTGATTTCCTCAGGGGTGAAACCGATGGAAGCCTTGATGGTCAAGTATTTCCGATCCGCCGTGGGCATCAGCAAGGTACCCCGCTCCAGATCAAGAATGTCGGACAGGAAATGCAGGGACTGTTTGGCCACATCGCTGTAATCCAGCGAAGAACTGAACAGTTTGCTGATTTCAGTCAGAGCCGCAAGGGTTCTGACTTGGTGAACCATGAAGTCTTTCATGACAAATCCGCCTTATTGTCAATAAGTGTTAATTTTATTGACTTGTCAAAGTTATTTGTCAACTTTAACGGTTTATTTTTGCTCATTTTCGATAATCATAAAAAGCAAAAACCGCACCATTCATAACCAATACGACTTGAATCCTGCCAATTTTTTCGAAATTTTGGGTCAGACCGGGAGTTCATGTGAAAATCAACATTGAGACGTTCGACAAAGCCACCAAACCTTCTGCCTTATACGTAGTGCTGGCTGACAAAGAAAAATCGTTTGGCTCTTCACCATCGCGACTCAAAACCACGTGGCAGCCTTTGGTGACACAAGTTCTTTCTGCGCAAGCAAAAAAAACATTGACCCGGGATTCAGAGTCCTTCCAGACCGAACAAGGTTTGCTGTTGGTTTTGCGAATTCCCAAGAAAAAAGGCCTTGATCGATCCGAGAATATCCGCTTGGCTGCAGGCGCGGCACTGGAAGCCGCCACCTCGCGCTCCCTGCTTCGCCTCTCCATTGCATTGAACCTCGCTGGCGCAGAAGAAATCCGTTCGGTACTGGAAGGGTTGTTCTACGCGGATTACGACTTCCGCAAATACAAGAGTGAACCAGCCAAGAACAAGGCGAACACTGAGGCCGTTTTATTGGTCAAGGCACAAGACGTGAAAATTGCCAAGGCAATTCTCGCAGAAACCTCTGCGGTGTTCAACCACATGAAGAACCTGCGGGATCTGGTCAATGAACCCGGTTCCGCGCTGATTCCCAGCCTGTTTGCCGACGCGGCGCGAAAGCTCGCCAAGGCGCAAAAAATCTCAGTCACCGTTCGCGATGAGAAACAATTGCGGAAGGAAGGCTTCGGAGGTTTGTGGGCCGTGGGCAAGGGCTCCGATCATCCGCCGTGTATGGTGACGCTGCGCTATCAGGGCGCACCCCGTTCCAAAAACCACCTGTGCATCGTGGGCAAGGGCATCACCTTCGACACCGGCGGCATCAGCCTAAAGCCGGGTGCGGGTATGGCGGAAATGAAGTGCGACATGGCCGGGGCCGCCACTGCCTTGGCGGGTATTTGCGCCATCGCGGAACTGAAACTCCCTGTCAACGTCAGCGCAGTACTTTGTCTTGCTGAAAACCGGCCTGGCAATCAGGCCATTCTTCCGGGTGACATTTTCAAGGCCAAGAACGGCAAAACCGTGATGGTGGACAATACAGACGCCGAAGGCCGCCTCGTACTGTCGGACGGCCTTTTCGAAGCGGGAACACTCAAAGCAACACACATCATCGACATCGCAACATTGACAGGTTCCGTGGTACGCGCGTTGGGCTCGTCGATGGCCGGGCTTTTTGCCAACGATCGCGCCTTCGGAGCGAACATCCAGAAGCTGGGCGCAAGCTGTGGTGAAAAATTCTGGGAGTTGCCCATCGAGGAAGAGTACCGGGATTGGCTGGACGATCCGGCGGCGGATCTGCGCAACGTAACCAACAAATCCGAGGCCGGCTCCATCACGGCCGCATTGTTCCTGCAGGAGTTCGTTCCGGCCAATACCAAGTGGTCACACTGGGACGTCGCGGGAACCGCTTTCACCACCAGCCCATGGAAATATTTCAAGCCCGGAGCCACCGGTTTCGGATTGAAAACATTGGTTGA
>OMJM01000026.1 GCA_900299345.1 bacterium
AGGCAAGCACGGAAGCCGCAAAAACACAGACAAGCGGAAAAATTTTCATCTCTTCTTCGTACCGCTCATGAAAACACGGCCTCAGGAAACCTGAAAGCCGTGGAGTTGGCGTGGATTAATGCGCAGCGCGCTCCACGCGGAGGATCTGATTGCCGCGCGTGGTCGTGATTTTGACTAGCATGACTCCCGTGTATGCGGGAAGATCATGGCTGATATTTCTGCCGGCGAAGCCGGTGTACTGTTGCAAGACTCGACCCTTGAGATCGGAAACCGTCACCAGATGATCCAGCTCCATAGATCCCTGCAGGGTTCCGGAAACAACCCGGAGATCGTACTTGACCTTCTTCGAGGAAGGATTCAGTGCTGTGTTCACAAGTGTAGCTGGCCGGCCCAAGGAATCCAGTTCGCGCACCTTGATATCCGCGTACCAAGAGCCCTTACCACCATTGCTTTCATAGATATAACGGGCTCCACCGTGAATCTGGAACGCAAACGGGTTGACTTTCTGATAGGTATTGACCTGCGAAGCGGTCAATACCATCGAGTCTTGCACCACCGTAACCCATTTTGCCGTGTCGTTCAACAATTGCGGCGTGGTCAGATTCGTGTCATTCAGAGGATAGTGCTTCCGGAAGAAGGTGAATTCGTGAATCTTGTCCCCAGCTGAAGTCACGCTGGTGGGCTGGCTAGTGCTCAATCCGCCGTAATAAATCTGACGAACCTGCACCCAACCGCTCTGGTTCCACAGGCGGAGATAATCTGCTTGGACGCAACCGGTTGACGCACAGCCGATATCCGTAGGGCCGTATCCGGTAATCAAATTCCTGCGGCTAGTCTGTTTTGTCCAGTCGTTGATGTCAGCAGTTCCCTGAGTTCCTGCACCACCGCCGGAACCCGGAATGGTGACAGATGTCGCTGAGTTATAGCTCCAAGGACGTCCATTGCGGCCTCCCGGAAAACCTGCTTCACTGTAATAGCTGAAAACTCCAGAAGTCCCGAGGTAATCCAGCACCATCTGGTTGGACGCCACATTGGTGGAGGAAGTAATCGAATACCGATTGAAAATCCCACCGTCATTGCCATATTGGGGCCACCACATGAACATGATTTCATAGTGGGCATACCGTTTGTGGGTGGACAACAAGCCCCCCGAGCCACTGCGAGACATCGCGTAAATGGCCTTGTGTGCGCTGTCCACTCTCCAAATCGCACCGCTGGTCTTATTGGAAGAGTGGGAACTCAAGCAGTTCTGCCACCAACCCTTAAAGTCAACGCCGTTGAAGATGGTGTGAAAACCATTTTCGTCAGGAGTACTGATCGCAGTATCAGCTTGCAGAACTGCCGATGTATCCACAGAGCACAGTTTTTCCGGCCCAGGGCGTGAGAGCGTCGGTTGCGCAAAAGCGTTTCCAACCAAAATCAAGGAAACCGTTGCGACAAACCATCCGAAAGTCTTTCCTGCATTCATGTTTCAATCTCCCAGTAAAAATCTTACCCCGGAGATACCTCACCGGGCACCATTTCCATCCAGCACCGAAATTTAGGCGTTCGGGCTTGGAAGTCAAGCGGAATTTCGGATAAAAGCGCACTAGTCATGCATTAAAAATACAGGAAGCAAGGTTTACGGCTGGTAGTAATCCGACTAATAACACCGCTACTCAATTGCACCGGATATCGCTTTAAACAGCGCGTAAAAGAGTCTATAACAATGATCAATTGACAGTTTCCCTTGTATTCGTTCCTATTTGCCCTCCCCTAAAGGAATTTTTCATGGAAAGCTCGAAAATCCGCAATGTGGCGATCATTGCCCACGTCGACCACGGCAAGACCACCCTTGTGGACGGCCTCTTGAAGCAAAGCGGGGTTTTCCGCGACAACCAAGCCGTTAGCGAACGCGTCATGGACTCCAATGATCAGGAGCGTGAGCGCGGCATCACCATATTCTCAAAAAACGCCTCGGTGATGTACAAGGATTACCTGATCAACATCGTGGACACTCCCGGACACGCCGACTTTGGCGGTCAGGTGGAGCGCGTGCTCGGAACCGTGGACGGAGCTCTTTTGATCGTGGACGCCTTCGAAGGTCCCATGGCCCAGACGCGTTTCGTGACCAAGAAAGCTTTGGAACTGGGCTTGGTGCTTTGCGTGGTCATCAACAAAATCGATCGCCCGGGTTGCGACCCGATGGGTGCACTCGACAAGGTCTTCGATCTGTTCGTGGATTTGGGCGCGAATGATGCGCAACTTGATTTCTCCTACGTCTTCGCTTCCGGACGCAGCGGTACGAGTCGCCGTAAAATGGAGGACGCGGATTCAAACCTTGTTCCCGTGTTCGATCTCATTGTGGAAAAAATTCCCGCTCCCAAGGTGGGAAGCGAGACCACTCCCCTGCTGCAGATCACCAGCCTCGACTATCAGGAATTCATGGGCCGCATGGCCGTGGGCCGCCTGCAACAAGGAACTTTGCAGACCAATCAGATGGTGACCCACATCAACGCCGACGGTGTGGCCAAGAAAACGCGCGTCACAAAAATCCTTTACCCCGAAGGGGTGAAGCTCAAGGAAATTCCCGAAGCCGTGGCCGGACAAATAGTCTCGTTATGCGGTATTCCGGATTTCACGTTGGGTGACACGGTATCGGGCGCGGAAAATCCCGTGGCGCTGCCGCGCATCAAGGTCGATCCACCCACCATCTCCATGCGTTTCTGGGTCAACGATTCGCCTTTCTGCGGTTTGGACGGCGGACGCTTCCTGACATCAAACCATCTGGCGGAACGCTTGGAACGTGAAGCCGTTTCCGACGTGGCGCTGCAAGTTTCCAAACAAGAAGACGGCTCCTACCGTGTCGCGGGTCGCGGCGTGTTGCATCTGTCGGTGATCATCGAAAAAATGCGCCGTGAAGGCTACGAGTTCACCGTGGGCCGTCCCCGCGTGCTCACACACGAGGAAGAAGGCGTTGAGTTGGAACCGGTGGAAACCATAACCGTGCACGCGCCGCAGGAATACTCCGGCATGGTGATCGATGAGATCAACCGCCGCCGCGGCGAGATGCAAGATATGAGCCTCGAAGGGCACCAGACCCGCGTGATGTTCGACATTCCCTCCCGCGGATTGATCGGCTTGCGCACGCGCCTGTTGTCATTGAGCAAGGGCTATGCGGTATTCCAGCAGCTCTTCAAGGGATACGAACCCATGAAGGGACGCATCGAACAGCGGCCCACGGGCGCGCTCATCTCGAAGGAGCGCGGCGCCTCCGTGGCCTATGCTTTGTGGAAACTCGAGGAACGCGGCGTCATGTTCATCGGCCCGGGCGAGGACGTGTATCCCGGCATGATCGTGGGCGAAAACAACCGCGACGACGACTTGATCATCAATGTGATCAAGGGCAAGCAATTGACCAACATGCGCACCACCTCAGCCGACGAGGCGACCGTGTTGACGCCCCACCGCCAGATGTCGCTTGAAGAGTGCCTCGAATTCATCAACGACGACGAGGCCGTGGAAATCACGCCGAAGAAATTGCGCCTCCGTAAAATCATCCTCGACGATACTCAGCGGCGTCGCGCGACCTGATAACCACCTGGTGAGGCCAACCCCGTCCGGGTAATCCTTACCGGGTGGTATTAAATTCCATCCATGCAGGGTTCTGTTCTTGGACTGGATTTCGGTGAACGCCGCATCGGTGTGGCCGTTTCGGATCCCGAACGGTTGCTGGCCTCCGGGCTGACCACCATCGATCGCCGCAAACAATCGGATCATCTGGATGCACTCGCCGAGATCATCCGCCAGAAAAAAACGACTGCCATCGTGGTGGGCTACCCTCTGCGGACGGATGGCGAAGTGAAGCCCGGCGGCAAAACGGAAGCCGTGGATGCCTTTGTTGCGGAGCTCCGGGAACGATTCCAGCTTCCAGTGCATCTAGAAGATGAAAGCTTCACAAGCTCAAAGGCATCAGACGCTCTGCGGCAGCGCGGCTCCAAAAAACGATCCACCAGGGACTGGATGCGCGCCAAGGCAGAAATCGATCGCGTGGCCGCCTGCTATATCCTGCAGGACTGGCTTGACCGCGAGGGAGCAGGCTCATGATGCATGTCTCCCCTTGTGCGTGGTATTGTTTCCAACTCCCTGATACGGGTACGTGGGAGGTGAAGGATCAGGCCGATCGCACTTGGATCACGGCTCCAGATGGAACTTGCGGCATCGAAATCGCCGCTGCACGTAGAATGGGAGCCTCAGAGGAAAACGAAATCGCCGACGTCCATGAACGCTACCTGCGAGATGAGGGCATTCAGCCGGTGAAAACCATGATGTCCGAGAATCCGTGCAAGGTTACGACCTATGTAACGCGCGGACTGGGCATGGATGAACGGGAACACATCATCTGCCACGCCTACTGGAAAAACTACTGCGCCTTCATCAGGTACCACGGCCGCCGCGAAGCGGCTTCAAATCACACCCAGGCCTTTTACGATCTGGTGGAATCACTGCAACCGCTGGCAGTGGAATAAACTTCCGGCGTTATTTGCCCTGAAGCAGCGCCATGTTCTGGCGTTCAATTGCTTGTTGTTCCGATGTCAGAGAATCCTGCACGACACCGGAACACGCATAGGCGAACATCAGATTCCGAAGATCCCCGCTGCACGATGACGGGCAATTCGACGCCGAGATCCGAAGACAGTAGCCTTTACCGTCAGAAGTCTCGGCTTCAGTGCGGTAAAATGCTGCCATCTTGGTCAAGGCCATGTCCTGACAAAACCCGGTAGAGTGCAGTCCATCGTCGCGATTCCCTTGATCATTGTCCGTTTGTAAATCGGCGCTGGTTGCCGAGGGATGGCGGAGTCCGAAGAAGTGTCCCATCTCATGCGCAGCAGTCGAAGCAAGCGTCATGGAATCCGCCCGGGCGGCAAGCACCACGCGACTCGTGGGATCCTGGGACAGATCCACCACCTCGCGCGGTGAGAATCCCAGGACGAACTTGCCCGGCGACAGGTTGGCGGCCGAGATGCTGTCCACCATGTAAATGTTCACGGCATTTGCGACCCGGTTCCCGGGAAGATTGGTAAAAGTCGAGCTGAATGCCACACTCACGCGACCCAACTCAGGTTGAACAACTTCAGAAGAGGTATCCACAGTGATATCATAACGCTGTAACAGCGATTTCAATTTGCCCAGCAACGCTGAGGCAAACGCTGCTTTACCTGTCTCTGAAACTCTCTGAAAGGTTCCGACAAGAAACAGGTGAACTTTGAGTGTGTGCGCTTCAGCCTGACTGGCTGATGGGAGCAGGCGCACGCGTTTGATTCTCTTCGCGGCACCCGCGATGCTGTCAATGGGTTGAAGCTTGGCGAAAAAATAGGACCATGAGGATCTGGCGGATGCTGGAAGATTGAACACCTTCACTCCGTTCTGAGACGCAGCTGGATCCAGGGTGCCCACCTTGCTGGATGAACCACCGGTTATGGAATAAAAATCCAGACGATCACCCGCAAGCAAAGTCGTATCGGCAAAACGCACGGAATAGTTCTTACCCGGTTGCATCACGAAATAAACGCCGTTGCGGGCAAACCCGGCGCTCAAAGAATCATTGGCCGCGGAGTCGTTGACGTATAAACGTCGTCCGGCGGAGAAGTTAACGTACGTCCCTGGCTCGGGGGACATGTCAGGAAGTGCACTGCAACCTGATAAAAACAGGACACTTGCAAAACCGCCACAGATGGCGGTGGCCTTTTTGGCTGGCATCAAAAACACTTCTTCCCTTTCATTGTTGCGCCCTAGCTTGAGCGGCAAACTACAAAACTTTTTTCCAACTCCAGCATTCACAGTGACTTGTAAGTGGGGTTTTTTATTTCGATAAAACTTCTCGAGGAAATATCGTACCGACATGCATGGAACCCCTATAAAATAAGGAAGAAATACCTCGCAGAGATGCGTGCCTTGACTTAGATTAGTTCCGCCGAAAGGCTGGGAATGCACTTCCCACCACCTCCAACAAAGGATTATTACATGGCGGATAAAAGTCTCACCCAAAGCGAAATCGTCTCGCAGCTTGCGAACGCGACCGAGCTCACCAAGGTTCAAGTGCGCGGCTTTCTCGAAGCCCAGTCCAAGCTGGCCTACAAGAATGCGAAGAATGGATTCACCCTCCCTGGCTTGGGCAAGCTGGTGCTCGTGAACCGCAAGGCGCGCATGGGCCGCAACCCTGCCACCGGCGAAGCGATCAAGATTCCCGCCAAGCGCGTGGTGAAGTTCCGCGTGGCCAAGGCCGCCAAAGACGCGATCGTCGGCAAGAAGAAATAAGACCCTTTCGCAACAATGCGGGAAAAGGCGGCTCCAACGGGCCGCCTTTTCTTTTTGACGGTATGTTTTCTCACACCGATGTTGACAGCCGTCACAGCCTCGAATGTCCGGACAGCCTATGCTTGCTGTCATGGGATTCAAGGAATGGAACTCGCTTCGTAATTACGCCGGATTAAATCGAGGAGTGTTGCTCGCAGCCCCGATATTCTGGGCCTCCTTCACCGTCTTTCTGAATCCCGTTTACGGACTCGCTGGCTTCACGGTTCATTTTCTCTTCTGTCTTCCGTATCGCAAAAGGGTGTGGGTGGCAATATGGATTGCCTATCCCCTGCTCTGTATCCTCTTCCGCCCGCCGCAAACCACTGAAGAGATGCGCGAGGGGATTTCTTTCAAAACCGGAAGAGTTTCCAGCTTCTCAACCACGACTGCAAACGGAGGGCATGCGTTTTTCATTGATACACAGGACGGAATATTCCGGGTCACGACGAAACGAGGAAGAGTACCGCATTCAGGCTCCACGGTTTTACTCCTGGCGCGCAAGATTTCTTCAAAAGCCGCTGACAATCCGGGTGAACCAAGCTCCCGCTATATCCTGAAAAGCCAGGGAGCGATCGCTACGCTGGAAGCAGAAAGTTGGTCCGAATTACGGCCACCTCCGGCATGGAATCGCATTCTGGAAAATCTGCGCCACCGGTTGGAAAATATCCTTGCCGCCTACATTCCCTCACCTGCTCTGCCATTGATGCAGGCGGCCTTGCTGAACATCACGGATAACGTTCCCGAGACAACGCGGCAGGAATTCGTTCGCAGCGGAATGCAACACATACTTGCCATCAGCGGCCAACATATCGGCCTGTTGGCCACTTTTCTTCTGCTGCCCGCCTTATGTCTGCGGTTGCCACGCAAATTTGCGTTTGCCATCGCCGCCATCACAACAGCCGCTTACATTCCCGTGACCGGCTCTCCGGTCAGCGTGGTTCGCGCCGGTTTGATGATGGCCTGCCTGCTTCCCCCGATATTTCTTGAACGGCCCTTTTCAGCACTAAATTCCTTTTGCCTTGCGGCAGCGGTCGATCTCTTACTCAGTCCTTTCCATGTGATGAGTCTGGGCTTCCAGCTTTCCTACGCGGCCACTCTGGCCCTAATCCTGTGCAGTGCTCCCGCTCGGGAAATTGCACGTCATTTCAAACAGAGGTGGATGGGAGGAATTACACAGCTGATTTTCATCAGCGGCATGGTCACTATGTTCACGTATCCGATCCTGGCGATAACGACGCATGCCATGTCTCCATGGAGCGTTGTGGGAAACCTGATCACTGTTCCGGTAAGCGGCGCCATGCTTGTCTCGGGGATCTGCACTTGGGCCTTGAGTCCGCTCCCGTTGTTGGCAAATGCGGCCGGATACTGCGCGGGAGCCTGCGCATTGATGCTGGAAGGTCTTGTGCATTTCCTCGCCTCGCTTCCAGGAACTTTGTGGCCCATCGCCGAATGTCACGCACTTTGGTTGGTCGTCTTGTGTGTCGGAATTTTGACTGTCACATTCCTGTTTCGGAAGCATCAATGGCGGTTGGGTTTCTTATTATTCGCGCTGCTTGCCGGAGCCGAAATATTCCGCCCGGATCTTTGCAAACCTTTTCCAGGAGGCGCCCGCGTGACGTTTCTTTCCGTGGGCCATGGAGATGCGGCCGTGGTGGAGTTGCCGGGAAAAGTTTTCCTGATCGACGCAGGTCCATCCCCACAAACGGCAAGTCACGCGATTCTTCCATTCCTCAGAAGCAGGGGAATAAGGCGCATCGACGCACTGCTGCTGACCCATCCCGACATGGATCACTACGGTGGAGCTTTTGGGCTGCTCGGAAACATGCCCGTGGGTTTCATTTTGAGTCCGCATCTGCGTTCCACGGACGCACCATGGATGTGCCTGAAAGAAATGGCTCGAAGCCGTAATTTTCAATGGAAGGAAGGCCGCGCCGGAGACCTGTTGTATCGACAGGGAGATGTGGCATTGAGAATACTGGGGCCGGATTCAACTTTGGACTCCGCCTCCGACAACAATCACTCGCTGGTGTGCCTGCTGCAAATAGGACAAAACAAGGCCCTATTCACTGGTGACATTGAAGGACCCGCACAACACGCTTTGGCTTCTACATGGCCATATTGGCGTGGAGCCTGGCTCAAAGCTCCTCATCATGGCAGCGATCGCACCACTTTGCCGTGTTTTTTAACAGCCGCTAATCCGCCACAATCCATCATTTCTAGCGGGAGAAGGCCGGGATTTCCCGGACGACATACTTTGGAACTTTTATCCACCCTCAGCGCCAATGTCAACATCACGGCACGAAACGGCGCCATTATGTGGGAATTTCCATCGAGCAAGCCGGGCCGTGCGTACTCACAAAAATCAGAACATGTTGTAAATTGAGAGCATCTTGCGCATCTCAAACAGGCCATGAAAGACTTTCATAACAGCCAACCCGAGCAATTGCGGTGGATATACCAACGGACGGATATCAAGCGTGCGCCCATGACCGGGATTGTGTCCGGTTATCACACCTTGCCGTTCACCTTGATCGGGCCCAATGATGAAAATGAACCCACCGAAAAAGGCGGCCAAGGCAGCCTCAAACTGACCGGAAAAATTTCGGTAACCCCGAAGTTGGTCATGCCCGTCACTCCGCATGACGAGCAATTTTCTGACATCTTTCCTGAAATGGAACCGTTCATGGATCCGGGCATGGTGAGTCGGGTTTTCTCCTTCAGCCTTGCGTACCGCAAGAATATTCGCATCCGCAACGAGCATCTGGCTGTGGAGTCCTTCCCAAATCCTGACAACGAACTTCTGGACAAAGTTCTGGATGAACTGAATCGCAGCGAGATCGTGAATATGGGTGTCATTTGGTGCCCCGCGCCACGCTTTTATCCCGTCAGCTTGGAGCGGTTCATTTTCTCGGTCATTGACCGGGAATTCAAGTAATCCCTTCCAAATCCCCCTGTTTTCCCGAACGTTCGAATTTTACGAACGGTTTTTGGGCATGGGATAGTACGCCACCCCACCTCTCCCTCTTAATATTTGGGAAAAGAGCTGTTCCATGCCGCCAGAAACCACACAGGCCGTCTCCGTTTTCCAATACCTGAATGCGAAGGAGTTTCTTTCGCAAGCGTACAATGTGGAAAAGCACCGTAATCCCATGTTTTCCCACCGCTACATCGCCAAAGCCATGGGCGCAAAATCCTCGAGCTTTTTCAAGGACGTGCTCAACGGTAGGATCAAGCTGACACCGGGCCGAATGAGAAGCTTCGCGCGCATCTTCAAACTGGCGAAACGCGAAACAGAACATTTCGAGAACCTGATGCTCTACGCCCAGGCGGACACCGAGGACGAGAAAAAACATTACTTGCAGCGACTTCTTGCCCGTTCCACACTGCACCGGCATACCGTGCTGGAAGCCTTTCAAATGGAGTACTTCAAGAAGTGGTACTACGCGGCCGTGCGAGAGTTGGTGGGACTGATTGATTTCCAAGGGGACTACAAACGGCTTGCGGGAATGTTGGAACCTTCCATCACTTCGAATGAAGCGATGGAAGCCGTGCAACTTTTACTCAAGCTCAAACTGATCCGCAAAACAGCGCAAGGCCGTCTGGAAAAAGTGGACAAGGTGGTCAGCTCCGGCACGACGAACAATCCGGGATTGGTCAAGCCGGCCATTCGGGAAAACCTTGATCTCGCCTACCGCGCCCTCGAAGAGTATCCCGTGAAAATCAGGCCATTCTCATACCTGACCTTGAGCATCTCCGAGGAATCCTTCCTGAGGATCCACGAAACACTCAAAAGCTTCCGCAAGGAAATCCTGGACATCGCGGCCCATGACGAAGGAGCGGATCGTCTATATCAATTAAATTTTCAACTGTTCCCTTTGTCAAAAGTTTCAGAACAGGAAAAGAAATAAATGGAACGGTGGAACGCCCTTCCCTGTCTGACGCTCCTTGTGCTCGCGTGCCAAGGCTGCATGATGTCGGGCGGTGGGACAGAGGGTGAAGGCCTTACCGGCACCTTTGTAAATCCACAGGGGCAACCCGTGGCAGGTGTGACCGTCAAACTCTACGATGCCGACGATGAGAATGCCCTTTCCAAAGCAACTTCGACGCACGAATATTCCGATTCGACGGTAACCGATGCCTCGGGGCGATACCGTTTCTCCTCCCTTGGCAAGGGGCGTTACAATCTTGAAGGCATCTCGGGTAATGGCGGAAATGCTGAAGCCATCTTTATTCCTTCCATAAAATTTGAAGGTGCTCTGGACTTGGGCACGGACACCTTGCACGTACCGGGTGGAATCCGAATTCATATTCGTTCCAACGGCACTCCACAGGAAGGGGTTTTGTGTTATGTGCCCGGAACGTCCCTGCTGGCCATCAGCGACGATTTAGGCCAGTGCCTCATGACGGGTGTCGCCGCCGGATTGTACCGTGTGCGGTTGCGTTACGACGGCCTGTTGACGGTAACTTCCTCGGACATCCAAGTGAAGCCCGGCGTTATTACCGATGTAGGTATTTTGACGATGACTTCGGATCCCAGCCAGAACCCACCCACCCCCAAGGGGGTTACCGTCCGTTACGACAGCATTTCAGGAATCGCCACCGTGACGTGGAAGCGAGTGGAAGTGTCCGATCTGGCGGGATATGTTATTTACCGGAGACCCAGTCTTTTCGCCACGCCGGAAAGATTGATTCCCACCACCACTCTGGTTATGGACACAATTTTCAGAGACACGTCCCTCCACATTATGGCGGACAGCATCCCCCTCACCTATGTATATCAGGTGAAAGCACAGGACCTGAACGGAAACCTCAGCAACGATTATTCGGATCCGGCGACGCTCGTTTTCGCACCGAAGAAAAACAGGTGATCCCATGAGACGACCCGCATTCATTTCGATTCTTTCCTTTGTTCTCCCCCTGTCGGCTCAGGTTACGTGGACGCCGCAAAGCAGCGGGACCACACTGACTCTCAACTCCATTTACTGTCCCACGGCCGTCATCTGCTATGCAGACGGCGCTTCCGGAGTGCTCCTCAAAACCACCAATGGAGGCACAAGCTGGACAACGCAAAACAGCGGGACCACCAACGCATTGAATTCCATCTTTTTTACAAGCACTTCTACCGGATTCGCCACAAGCAAACCGGGTACTGTAAGAAAGACCACGAATGGAGGCACGAATTGGACAGTGAAGTTTACATTCACCGGGGTACAAACGGGATTGAATGCAATCCACTTTCCCAAAGCCGACTCGGGATGGACCGTGGGAGAAAACGGCACCATCCTCCGCTCAACAGATAGCGGCAACACCTGGACTGCGCAAACCAGCGGAACAACCAACATATTGTATTCGACCCGCTTCAGCGACGCGCGCACCGGGTGGGCTGTGGGTTCCTCGGGTATCATCCTCAAAACAACCAACAGCGGAGCCACATGGACCCCGCAAACCAGTGGCACGCTTCAAAGTCTGCGTTCGGTATTCTTCCTGAATTCCACAACGGGGTATATCGCTGGGGACAGCGGAATCCTCAAGACAACCAACGGTGGAACGGCATGGACAAGAAACAGCACGGGAATCGTGGGGCTGCTTTCGATCCACTTCCCCATCACCACGACGGGTTATGCGGTGGGCGCTTCAGGCCGCATCGCCTTAACGAGCAACAGTGGAACAGTGTGGTCATCCCAGACCTCAGGGACACAATCCTTCAGTGCGGTCTATTCGCCCGACGAGAATACAACCTTCATCGTGGGCACAAATGGAACCATCTTGAAAAATCTCGGGAGCACCACTTCCATCAAGTCGAGGATAACAACAAGCTTGCAATCGTCGACCACAACACCGGCCTGGCAGAGCCTTTATTACCTGAATACGCGAGTGTTCGACGCTCAGGGCCGACGATTTTTTTTCACACCCCTGTCGCCAACACACGCGAATTCCGCTTCTCATTAAACGTCTTCCGCCGCTCAGGTGGAAGCGTGGAGACCGGAACTTCGTTGAATCCCAATCGCATGAAGAAATCACTGGACCGGGTGGTCAGCAGAAATACCTTCTTCATGCCGGCCTTGCGCGCGCGTTGGAGCAGATACTCGACGATCTTGCCTCCGGTTCCCCGCCCCGCATAGGCGGGATCGACCACCAAAGCGGAAAGCTCTGCGGTTGACTTGCCGTAAGGCGTCAATGCTCCACAACCGTGAAGCACATCATCCACCTTGTACACCGAATAGTGCTCCAAGTCGCGTGAGAAGTCCTCGGCATTGCGTTGAATCAGGACTCCTTCATCCACATAAGGTTGCATGATGCGGAGGATTTCCGGAATGTCCGACGTGCGCGCGGGATGGATGTGATCGTAAGCATTGACATAGAGCATCGTCCCTTGTCCTGCGCTGCTGAACACTTCCTGCAATAAAACGCCATCGCGGCCGCCGTTTACTACATGCACGCGCTGCACGCCGCCATCCAAGGCCTTTAACGCGAGAGACAACAACTCTCTCGCAGGGACTTCGAGCGCCTTGGGGTAATTCTTCAGCAAGGCCCCGCCCTCTTCCCGATCGAGATTTGAGAACACGCCGGATTGTATCTCGGCTGGTTCGGCAAAAGGGGCTTTGGCAACCACGGGAATCCCTGAATCGCGGCCCACAAAAAACAGTTTCGTTGCGCCCAGCGCCTCAGCCACAGCCACGGCGAGTTCCCCGCTGTTCAGATTATAGTCTTTGCCAATCGCGCTCCAACCTACGTTCGGCACGATGGGGATCAGATTGTCATCCAGCGAGCCCTTCATGAGCGCCGCATTGACCTTTTCCACCTGACCCGTCTGTTTGTAATCCAGCCCATCACGCACACCGATGGCACGCGCCCGCACCCAGTTGCCCACGACGCCGTGCGTCTCGTTTTCGGCCAGCAGGGACAGCAATACATTGGAGACGTTGGAGGCACCCAGCTTGACCAAAGGCATGGCCTCGGGCGTGGTGACGCGCACGCCCCCCACCGTCCGGGTTTTCGTGGAATACCGCTGCAATACCGTGTCGATGGAATGTTTCGCACCGGGAACCAGTACAATGCGGATCCCGGTCTGATGCAGTAGCACGATATCCCGGATCAGCAACGGAAACAACGGCAAGTCCATAAGACTGTCGTCGATCTTGATGACAAATACCTGATCGCGATACCGCCGCAAATAGCCGAACACCTCACGAATGGTTTGGATGGTTCCATTCCGAGTCTTGGTTTTGGGAACGGCGTGGACTTTGGCCGGCACCGTATGGGGTTTCGACTTGGTTTTGGGTTTAGACTTTGATTTCTTCATGAAACCCCGCTGAGCTGAAGGAGCGGCAGGAGTCCTTCCTTCGGTTCGGCCACTTCTCCGGCAGCGTAACGTAGGAAAGCCGCGTGGTAAAGCAATACCGGACCCAAGGCGCCAAAACCGTCACGCGCCATTTCTTCCTTCCAGTTCGGGAAAAATCCGAGCGAATACACATTCGGATCCGGTTGCAATCCCACGTCTTGCGGAGAAATGTGAATCGTCCTAACATCACCCCCGGGAAACACTTCCCACACTTCGGTTTCCTTGTGCAAGACCAGATCCGGCGTGCCGTGATTGCCAAGGACAATCTTGCCGGCTCTGCCGCGACGTCGCAAATTTTCGGCCATACGCTCGGCGTAATGGCGATGGGAAATTCCCAGCACCAGTGATTTCTCCGGCCAGGGATTCAATAATTTCTCCGCCGTGTGCAAGCAGGAACGAAAACCCAGTTCCTTGCGGATCTTTCGCAAGTTTTTCAACGCGGGGATTAGATCGTGGACGTGAATGGGCTTGCCCTGTTGGAGCACGGCATATCGTGTCCCAAAAAGCCCCTGGGTTTCATCCCAAGATTTTTCATTCCCCGACAACATGGGATCGCTGCGCACCACGCCGATGGACATTCCCTTGTTGACCAAAAGGTTCGCCGCCAACAAGGAGGCATACCCCCCTTTTCTCGCTGTGTCGGATGCCAGATTAAGAACCAAACCACCGTGGGGCAAAACGGGTTTTTTCAGGCTCGATTCCTCAAGCACTTGCATCAAACCGTCGAGTTCTTCCTGGCTTAACTCTTTGATCCGCAACGCCTGTAAAAAGGCGCCGGCTTGGGCATCCGTGAAACGACCCTTCAACAACTGGGAAAACGCTTCGCGGGCTTCCTCCAAAGACATGTCGCGGCTGAGGGTTCTTCCCCGCCCCACTTTTCGGATATAGGCAACGGGATCTCCCGCGCCGCTCTTCGCTGATTCGTCCTCGTCCATGTCTTCCAACTCGTGTTTCTGACAACCGTAAAATTAGCTTTAACCCATGCTCAACAAAGCCAAGAGCGGCGAAAACGATTCCCAGTTCCAGAAGATCTCCTTTCTTCTGATTCTGATCGCCATCAGTCTGGGTTTCCTGTTCATGGTCCGACACTTCTTGATGACCTTACTCATGGCCGGCGTGTTCACAGGCCTTTCCTATCCACTGTATGAATTCTTTTTACGTCATCTACGGAAACCTCCCCTCGCGGCAGTAATCACGCTTTTCGTCTTCATCCTGGTGATTGTGCTGCCCGTGGGCGCCGTCGCAACGGTGGCGTACAAGGAAGCTTCGAACTTCTTTGGATCCGCGGATCTCACTGCGCTCCCGAATCTGATGGAACAGTGGATGGAACAGGTGCGCGAGCTATTCCCCTCTCTTCTTTCACGCTGGACCGCAGACGACATTTCCAGCATCGCGTCGCAGGGACTGCAAAAGCTTTTTCAGTGGATTCTGAAAAACGGAGGCAACCTCACCCTCGCCGCGGCCGCCAATATCGCGAATGTGTTCCTGATGCTGTTCATGATGTTTTACTTCTACATGGACGGGCACCGCATCCGTCGCAAGCTCATCAAATGGATCCCTCTGCGGGACGATTACGAGGAAATTCTTCTGCAAAAATTCCTCGCCGTCAGCCGCGCCACACTCAAGGGCATTTTGATCGTCGGAACGATACAAGGAGCCATCGGCGCCGTGATCTTCGCCATTCTGCACATTCATTCTCCAGTGTTTCTCGGAGTACTGATGCTGTTCTGCTCGGTGATTCCGATCCTGGGCACCTCCATCGTATGGGGGCCCGTGGCCGTGTTCCTGTTTGTTCAGGGACGGGTCGGAGCGGCAATCGCGGTGATCGCCGTGGGACTCCTGCTGATCGGCACGGTGGACAACCTGTTGCGGCCGCGTCTCGTGGGCAAGGACATCAAGATGCACGATCTGATGGTCCTGATTTCAACTTTGGGCGGACTCGGACTATTCGGTCTGCCGGGTTTCGTGATGGGCCCCATTCTGGGTTCATTATTCCTCAGCATCTGGAATATGTACGAAGAGGTTTTTGCAGAGGAGCTGAAGAAAAATCAGGTTCCCATGGACGGGAATCCCTAACGCTTAATGAAAGTCTTTGCAGAGAGTCGAAGAGAAATAAACTTGTCGACAGAGACCCACCCGAAAGCCGAACGTAGTCGACACCAGACCCCCTTGTTTTGTTGTTTAATTCGGGGAACATGAATATCCAGCACACATGCTGTTCGAATTGTTGTTACGGAGATATTTCTTCTTGTCAAAAATGGTTCTTTGCCAGCTGGGCATTACCGAAGAGTACTTCTCTCGAAGTTTAAAATTCTGCCTTTCCATCTTGCCGCTCTCCAGCACGTATTCAATCGCCATGTCCGTTGTATATTCGATCGTATCGTGATTTCGGCTATTTAGAAGTATCCATCTATCCGCAAACAAACCAGGCGGAACCACAGTGGTATCCGTAAGCAAATGATTCTCGGGGATCATTTTTGCCATCTGCAGACTATCCATCCTCTTCCCCATTTCGTTCACTCCATAGGCAGCAAAGGAACCAAATGTGGCCGCATCTCCGACGGTTCTCAGCGTATTATTGCCTGAAAAAATAGAGAGGCCAGCGCCAATACCCGCAATGATGGCCATCGCGGATTTGTCTTTTTGTTCGTTTACAGCAATAAGCTTGCTTTGAGCTTGGTACCAAAGAGTCAGTTCTCGACCAAGAGTAATCCTAATGTTCTGATTCTGAGATGCGTCTGGGAAGTACACTCGCACATTTGAAAGTTTGTGCCATTTATCTGAACTGTTCGCAAGACGAACCTCCACATATCCGAAGTATTCGCTGCTTAGCTTATCGTTAAGCGTACACTTGATTGAAATATCTGAGTTGGATGTTTCTTGAGAAAATGCGTTTTGAGTGAAACCAAGAACAATCGCCAACAATAAGATCGTCGAAGAGAGCACCCGGGAAGCGCGCATTATTTCCTCCTACTTTTGGAGCAACACAAACAAAGCTCAAATAGTAGCACCCCATTCACAACTTGTTCTACTAATCGGAAAATGGCATTTTTCCAGCCGATGAAAGTCTTTGCCATCTCAGATCCCCACCTTTCCTTCGGGGTCCCAAACAAATCCATGGATCGTTTCGGCGCGGAATGGGTGAACCATCCTGCCAAGATCGAAAAGAACTGGCGGGAGATTGTGGGAGAAAAGGACGTGGTGCTGGTTCCCGGCGACATCAGCTGGGCCAAAAAACTTCCCGATGTCATGCCGGATTTATTGTGGCTCGACAAACTCCCAGGCATCAAGGTAATTCTGAACGGCAACCACGATTACTGGTGGCCCACAGCGACCATTTTGGAACGCGAACTACCCCCGTCACTGCGTTTCGTTCACAACAATCATGTGCGCATCGGCCCGTTTCTGTTTTTCGGGACACGTTTGTGGGACACTTCCGAATATTCCCTGTTCGACTTGATCGAGTGGGATCCGAAAAAAGGCGAGATACCCGGCCTGAAAAGCGGGCAGGATCTGGAGACGCAGGAGAAACTCTACGAGAGGGAAATCCAACGATTGAAGTTGAGCATTACCTCAATACCTCGCGAGGACTCCGCTATCCGCATCGCGTTGACGCACTATCCGCCGCTCAACCACACCTTGACGCCGTCCCGAGTTTCAGGAACGCTGGAAACCGCAGGGACGAAACACACAGTATTCGGCCATCTGCATTCGATTAAGAAAGAGTGGATCGGAAAGGCTTTTGGGAAACTGAACGGCGTGACCTACCACCTGACGGCGTGCGATTATCTCGACTTCATTCCCAAACTGATTTGCGAGGCTTGAGCCAGTAAATCGACGCAGATTTCATCCAGTAGAGGCCACCCGCGTTCCAACAAGCGGACGCGCCCATGCTCACGCACAAGGCACTGCGCGTTCTCCCATTTGACGAAAACTACGTCTGACCAGTGAACATTGTGAATGGTTTCCAAGCTGGCAAGCTCGAAACCCTTGGCTTGACGCAACCCGAGCGAAACGGATTCGGCCAGCCGCGACTCCGCATCCAGCACATCCCACTCCCGCGCCGCTTCGGGAAATCCCTCTTCACCCCAGCGCAAATAGTCCTCCAGATTGTGGGGATTCATCCAGCGGCGATCTCCGTCATAACCGTGCGCACCCGGCCCAAAAGCGAGATACGGCGCGTCATTCCAATATCCCTGATTGTGCAAACTTTCCTGACCGGATCGCGCAAAATTGGAAACCTCATAACGTTGCAACCCGCGTTCCGCCAACAGCGCCACACCCCGGCTGTACATGGCCTGATAGATGTCGCCTTCCGGCAATACCAGTTTCCCCTGGCTGTGCAAGCGATCGAACTCCGTTCCCTTTTCAATCGTCAGCCCATAGAATGAAACGTGTGCTGGATCATACTCCAATAGCCGTTCAAGATTTTTCAGAAAGCCCTCGGGCGTCTGCCCCGGAAGCCCGAAGATGAGATCTCCGCTGAACCGGAAATCCTGTTGTGACGCCAGCAATTCCAAGGCCGCTTCGGCCCCTTCCGGGGTATGCACGCGCCCCAAAAGCTTCAGTTCCTCGGGATCGAAACTTTGCACGCCGATACTCACGCGACCGAATCCCAACTCGCGCCACACCTTCAACTTGTCGTTTGTCAGGCTGCTGGGGTTGGCTTCCAGAGTCATCTCTTCAACCGCAGCGAGGTCGAAAAACTCCTTCAGGCGCTCGATGATTTTTTCGAGGTAAGAACCCGGAACGACGGAAGGCGTTCCGCCTCCGAAAAAAATCGTACGGACTTTGCGATCGCCTGTCCAACGATTTCCCTCGTGCTCGATTTCGGCCAACGCAGTATCCAGCCATTTGCGTTGCGTGACGGCGGGAGATTCCCAACTCGCAAAATCACAGTAATGGCACTTGCGTTCGCAGAAAGGAACGTGGATGTAAAGCTGCAACGCGTCTTTTTTCATGACCCTGCTAATCGCCCTGTGAAAACCCTACCATTTCCTGCTCCGCCAAGATCGGAAAGGTAACCGCCGAGTCCAACAATCATCTCAGATTCAAGGCCATTTAACCGCACTTTCACCTTATACTTATTCCCGATTCAACGGTTCTCCAAATCATGGATCTTCAGAATTGATGGAGCGGGAAATGAAAAGATCGGTCCTTATCTTCCTCACAACCTTGGGAATCATGACTGCCCTCGCCTGTTCACAATTGCCCACCGGCGTCACATTGAAAGCTTTTTACGACACCAATGCGGTCAACTTGAAGGCAAGCCTCGCGAAAATCACTTCTATCGCAGAGGTTCCCGGTCTCCCGAAACATCTCTTCGCTCTCGATCTCAAGGGAAAGCTATGGGGAATATTCCCGAACGCAACGGGATACTCCGGACTCTCCTGGGTGAACTATACCGGGACGGCCTATACCAAAACCCTGCTGGCGGATTTCTCGAGCGACACGCATTACAGCGCTGAGGGAGAAGCCGGCGCGTACAGCGTCGTCTTCAGCCCCCTGTATGCGACGAACCGGAAGTTTTACATCTGGTACTACAAGAACAATGCGGCGTGGGCCGCGTCTCTTCCCAAGTATTATACCGGCACACAAGGTGGCATTACGACCCCTTTCAATGGCGAGGATCCGTTTGGAAATCCGGCGGGAGATTTCGTGCTGGATGAATATCAGACCAACGACTCGGCCACGGCGGTCACGCGACTGCGGCAGGTTTTCTACGTCCATCAGCAGCCCGCCGTCGGATCCGGCACCGCCAAATTTGGACCGGACGGATATCTGTATCTCACCACCGGCAGTTATGATGGCGAGGCGCGGAATCTGCACAACAACCTCAACAAGGTTTTACGGATTGACGTCACCACCCCTCCCCCTTCCGGTGCTTCCTATGTAATTCCATCGGACAATCCCTATGTAGGCGCCATTTCGGCCATCGACTCTGTCCTATCCCTCGGTACGAAACCGCCAAATTATCCTCCCTTTGTGAATAGTGCGGGAGTGGACACTGCCATCAAAAAAGAAATCTGGGCACGGGGATTCAGAAATCCGTGGACCTTGGCGTTTGATCCGGATTCGGGATTTCTATGGATGGGAGAAATACTGCAAGACCGCAATGAAGAAATCAATCTCATCGTCAAGGGTGGAAACTACGGTTGGAACCGGGGGGGAGATCTCAACAACCTCGGAGACGGGAATTACGGCGGTTCGAGTTACGGTTGGGGGTTCAGCGGCCCTTGTGCATCCGCTGCATCCCCGGAGCACAAACCTGGTGGAGACAGCTGCAAGTACTACACCAATCCCGCCTATTCAGCCCCACGATCCGGCTCTCATGCGTTGCAGTGCGTTATTGCAGGGACGGTTTTCCACGGATCGAAAACCTCCCCGTTTTATGGTTACTTGCTGGGCACCGACAATACACTCGACACGTTGTGGGCCTTTAAAAAAGGAGACGCCGCGCCCCAAAGCATCGGACATCCCAATAATTTCGGAAACAACGTAAGCCACCGGGGAATGAGCGCCATGGTCTCCGGCATCGACGGAACGGTTTATGTCGCTGCCATGGACTGGTACGACCCTGCAAACAGAACTTACAAGGGAACTTCCGCTTACTTTGAGCTTTACCAGTTATCCAGTCCAGCTCTGACAACCAAAACCTATGCGGAACTCACAACGGACATCAAAATCCAGAACAAACGCATGACGGATAAGTTCACCAACCAACCCCGATTGATGGTGGATTTGGGACTCATCCCGTCAGCAGGAAGCGCGGGAAATGTCTACGACCTTTCAGGAAAACTGAAGGCCGGACATCGCAGCGCGGGAGTGTATTATCTGAAACCCTCTCCCGCGCATTAAGCGGTAACTAGTCGGCCTGGTTCCGCAGGAACGCCGGTGTCTCGTAATCGATGTCCGGATCGGCGTACGATGTACGGGAACGGAAGGCATTGGCTCCGCGACGTGATGATGCCGACTCATCGGCCCGCGCCATGGCAGGACTCATGGAACCCGCACCCGCCCCAAAAGGCACCTTCTCCATTGCATCATCCATGGGCTCCGCATCTGGCGCTGCGTCCGCAACTGGATTGAGGCGCGGTGTCAGGGAGATCGCGGGACGACGTAAGGCGTCGCGCTGGCCGGCTGGCTTGCTGCTGGAAAAGCCGGTGGCAATCACAGTGATGGCGATCTCGTCTGTCAAGTCGGGGTTGATGACCGTGCCAAAGATGATATTCGCTTGAACGTCGGTTCCCACAGCCGTGTAAATCGTATTCATCGCGTCGTTGACGTCCATCATTCCCAGATCATCGCCGCCGGTGATGTTAACAAGTACGCCTGTCGCGCCCGTGATGTTCACGTTGTCGAGCAGGGGCGAATGGATGGCGCGATCCGCAGCCACGACCGCCTTGTTCTCGCCCTTGGCCCGGCCCATGCCCATGAGCGCGTCACCGCCTTGCGACATGATGGTGCGCACGTCGGCGAAGTCCACTTGAATCTCGCCGTGTTTGAGAATGATCTCGGAAATGCCGCGTACCGCAGAAATCAAAACTTCATCGGCCATGGCAAAGGCTGCCTTCATGCTGGTGGTTTTCTCCACCACGGACATAAGTTTCTGGTTCGGAACCACGATCACGGTATCAGCCCAGCGGCGCAGATTTTCCAGACCCCCTTGCGCGTTCCGATCACGGACGGGCCCTTCCCAATCGAATGGCTTGGTCACGACCGCCACCGTGAGAATGTCCAACTCGCGGGCAATTTCTGCCACCACCGGCGCGGCTCCGGTGCCCGTGCCACCACCCATACCCGCAGCGATGAACACCATGTCGGCTCCCTCGAGCTCCGAACGCATGCGATCGCGATCTTCCTGCATGGAGAGCATGCCCATTTCGGGTTTCGCTCCGGCACCGAGGCCGCGCGTCAGCGCCGAACCAATCTGAAGCTTGACTTCAGCAGAATTGTTCCGCAGTGACAACAGATCGGTGTTCACGGCGATGAAATCCACGCCCTTCAATCCGGATTGAACCATGCGGTTCAGGGCATTGCCTCCCGCGCCGCCGACTCCCACCACCTTGAGCTTGGCCATGGCCTTCCGGTTTTCATCCAGGGTGAATATCATGCCGCGATCCTTTCCCTCATGGTTTTTCTCCTACCCACAATCCCACGTATAAATCAAACGTATTGACGGACCCACTCCGACATCTTTTTGAACAAGCCACGCATGCGATCCGAACCCAGATCCTCATCGCGCCCATTCGCCAGCCGCGCCGCGCCGTAACGAACCAGTCCCACGCCCGTGGCATGCGCCGGACTCGCCACCGCGTCCACCAATCCGCCGACTCCCTTGGGCACTCCGACTTTGACCGGCATGCCGAATACCTGTTCCGCCAATTCCGCCGCGCCATGCAAGCGCGCGCAACCGCCCGTGAGCACAATCCCAGCACCCAGGGTGTCCAGATAATGATTCTTCTGCAGCTCCCGCAGTGCCAGCGTGAAAATCTCCCGCATGCGGGGCTCGATGATGGACGCCAGCACCGCGCGGCTCACCTCGCGCTCTTCACGGCCGCCCACTCCGGGAACCGGGATGTACTCGCCGTCCGTGACGGCGCGCAGACAGGTTCCGTGCGAACGCTTGATTTCCTCGGCGCGCTCCAGTGGCGTGCGGATGCCGATGGCGAGATCGTTGGTGACGTTGCGGCCGCCCAACCCGATGCTGGCGGTGTGACGGACATTGTCGTCATTGAACACGATGAGATCGGTCGTTCCGCCGCCGATATCGATCACGGCGCATCCCAGTTCTCGCTCGTCGCCTTCCAGTACGGCGTACGCAGAGGCCAGCGGCTCCAGTACCACCGAGGATACTTTGAGGCCCGCCTTCTCCACGCTCTTGTAAAGATTTTGCACGGAGGTAATGGCGCCGGTGACGATGTGGACGTCGCCCTCGAGACGCACGCCGGACATGCCTACCGGATCCTTGATTCCCGGTTGATCGTCCACCACATAGTCCTGGGGAATGACGTGCAGCATCTCCCGATCCAGCGGGATGGCCACGGCACGCGCAGCCTCAATGACCCGATCCACATCCTGGCGCGTGATCTCATTGTCATGCCGGGACACCGCGATGACGCCGCGGCTGTTGATGGACTTGATGTGATCGCCCGCAATGCCGACATGAACCGACTCCACGTCCACGCCGGCCATCAGTTCCGCCTCACCCACGGCATGCTCGATGGATTTCACCGTCTTTTCAATGTTGACGACCACGCCCTTGCGCAAGCCGTCGCTCGGGCTCACGCCCACACCCACGATCTTCACGGCCCCACCGGGGTCAATCTCCCCGATGATCACTCCGATCTTGGTGGTTCCGATGTCCAGTCCGACGATTGGGTTCGCCATGCGGGTCGCCTCCGATTATAATAATTCGAGTGAGAAGTTTAAAGTTCTTATTAGTCGAAAGTTTTCGCGCGCGACGCTTGCGTGAAGCGCATTCACATTCTCAACGCACATAGGCATAACCCTCCACGCGCAAATCCACTGTGCTCCCGGAAGGCCATGATGCCTGCTCGGCCTTTGTGAGCGCCTGCAGGAATTCCAATGAATTCAACGGGTTATTCACATAGTCGATTCTCGCCATGAAACGTCCGTCGCGCCAGTACACATCTGCTTCGTCGGAACCACGCACCGCGATTTGCGAGAAGGAGGAAAACAATTGCGGGTGATCCGAACGCGCTCCGGCGAGAAAGTGCGCGAGAGCGGGAACGTCCTTTCCTCCGTCCCCGTCAATCACCGGAAGATCCTCTTCCGTCTCGCGCAGGGCCATCCACACCCCGGAAGGTGTGAGCCCTTTCCATTCCCCGCCGGAGCGACGCATCGCAAGAACACTTTCCTCGTGAATTTCAATCCGCACGTTTCCGTCAAAAGAAGCGTGAATATCCACAGATTGGATGCCGGGAAGCTTCCGCAGCACCTCGCGCGCGGAACGCATGGTCACGGGAATCTTCGATACCACCTCCAGACCGGCGCGTTCCAGTAGCTGTGAAGATTCCCAATAGTGGTTGCCGGTCACTTCGAGCCGGTTGATCGTAAGAATGCGCCCGCTTTGATAGGCCCGCAATCCCATGCGCGCTCCATAACTCACCGCACCGATCACCGCCAATACCACCAGCAACGTGAATAAACGTTTCCAACCCATGCGCCCCAATCCACGAACCATGTCGCGCCGTTGCACGCGACGCATTTCCAGTTTCTGGCGCTTGTTGGCTCCTCTCCGCCCTGTTTTTCTGCTGCCGAAGCGCACTAACTTGCTCATACCAATGCCTCCAAAATGGCCGGGGCCAATTCACCGACGTCTCCGGCGCCCATGGTCAGGCACAAATCCCCGGCCCGCAATGTCCTGGCGACTTCGACGGCTGCCGTATCGCGGGCAGGCAGATAGCGCGCTGCGGGATGCCCCAACAACGCCGCTTCCTCGACGATGGAGTTTCCCTCCACACCGGGGATCGGGGTTTCACGCGCGGCATATACGGGCAATACGAAGAGCTGGTCGCAGCCCAGGAAGGCATTGGCGAATTCCCGTTTCAACTGTTGCGTCCGCGAATAAAGATGCGGTTGAAACAGCACGGACAAACGCCCGATGACCAGGGGCCGAACCGCATCCAACGTCGCCGCGACTTCAGAAGGATGGTGGGCATAATCATCCACGATCGTGATCCCATTTTGCGTGCCAATCTGTTCCAGACGGCGTTGCATGCCGGGAAACGTGCCCAACCCATCGGCGACTGCTGTAAACGGAATCCCCTCCTCCAGCGCCAATGCGGCGGCGGCCAGCGCATTAGACACATTGTGCCTGCCAGGAACCTTCAAACGAATCCGGCCCAGTTCTTCGCCTGAACGCCAGAGTGTGAAATGCATGCCTTCTGCGTTCGCCTCTACGTTCAAGGCGCGGTAATCTCCAGAAGAGAGCCCATAAGTGCAGACGCGGCCTACAACTCGATTCAAGATGCGCCGAACCCCTGCATCCTCGCCGTTCACAATCGCCACGCCCTGGGAGGGCAGGCCGTTCAGGAATTGGACAAAGGCATCTTCCACTGCGGACAGTGTTCCATAGATCTCCAGATGATCCGCATCGATGTTGGTCACGATGGCCGAGACCGGATGCAAGGCCAGAAAGGCACGATCGTATTCATCCGCTTCCGCAACCATGAATTGGCCTTCTCCCGCATGTCCGGGGGTGCCACCAGACCAGACGCCGCCCGCAACCCAACCTGGATCGACATTCGCGGCCCGCAGGATATGCACCAGCATTCCCGTCGTGGTGGTCTTTCCGTGCGTCCCCGCCACACCCAAAGAACGTTTGTCCGCCAGAATTCGACCCAACAATTCTGCGCGACGCAGCACGGGAAGCTTCCGGGCGCGGGCCGCCTGAAGTTCGGGATTATCCGATCCCACGGCCGCCGAAAAAATCACCGCATCGCAATCCACCGAAAGATGCCCGGCATCGTGTCCGATGAACACCTCCACACCCAAGGATTGCAAATGGAGAACTGCCGGGCTTTCGCTGCGATCCGAGCCACGCACGACAAATCCCCATCCGGCCAACGCTTCAGCCATGGCGCTCATACCCGCGCCGCCGATGCCGATGAAATGAAGATTGCGGAATCCCGCGGAGGGTTTCATGCCGCTTTCCCCCGCAATCTCGGACGACGAAGCTCGAGCAACGCTCCCGCAGGTGACGCTGGTCCCCAGCCTTTCGGTTTTGCAACACGGGGCTCTAGAGATGCCGCTATCGAAAGTGAACCGCTGATGTTCAGCAGGATACCCATGCCGAACAGGCAGGCGATCAACGAGGTGCCGCCGTAGGAAATGAAAGGCAAGGTCTGACCTGTGGTGGGAAACATTTTGATGCACACGCCAACGTGCATGAACACATTGACCGCTACGGCCACGGTCAAACCCGTGGCGACCAGGCTTCCAAAACTGTCAGAACAACGATACGCGACACGCAACCCGCGCCACACCACCAATGCGAACAACGCCAGCACGGTCATGGTTCCCAGAAATCCAAGCTCCTCACCGAGCGTGGCGAACACAGTGTCGGTGAACGGCATGGGCAGATATCCGAGTTTCTGGGTTCCGCTCCCGAGTCCCGTGCCCAGAATTCCGCCGTGGCCCAGACTGATGAGGGATTGAAAGCTTTGATACGAGCTGGCCAGATTGTCGGTGGGATGGAGAAATGCCATCACGCGCTGCCTGCGATAGGCGCTGGAAAACATGAGCCCGACCATAGCCGGCAACGCCACGATTCCGGAGAGCACCAGATGCGAGGTGCGACATCCCGCCGCAAAGACCATCGCAAGCGTGATGCAAAACACCGTGGCCGCGGAACTGTAATTGGGTTGCATCAGAATCAGCAGGAAGCCGATGGCGGCCAGCGGTAAAGATGCCAGCAACCCGTTTTTGAAGAGATGAATCTCGCCCGCTTTTTTGGTCAATCGCTGCGCGAGATACAGCACAAGCGCAATCTTGGCAAGCTCCGACGGCTGCAGCCCGAAACTGGCGAACTGAATCCAGCGGCGCGCGCCGTGCACTCGTCCCGCGCCCGAAACCACCACAAACAGAAGCAACAGCAGTGCACCGATGACGATGGGTTTGGCCCACTTCTCCCAGTTCTTGTAAGGAACGGTCAACCCGATCAGGAAGGCAAGAAAACCGATGATGACTTTCTTCAGATGTTGCGCGAGATAAAAGGAACCGGGCAGACCGCGCGCCTCGGCATAGGCACCGGAAGAGCTGTAGATCAGCACCACGCCGATTCCCACCAGGGCCAGCACGCCCAGGCACAGCGGGAGATCGAAGCGCAAGCCTCGCTTGCTCTTCACGGCGGGACCGGTCATTTCACGTTCCCCCAACTCAAGGTTCCAGCACCGGCCAAGGCCCGCAGCGTCTCATGCACCCTCTCCAGTCGCATGCCGCGCGAAGCCTTGACCAATACCACATCACCGGGCCGCAGATCGGCCGCAAGCTCATTGAGCATCAAATCGAAGTCCGAAAAATGATGCGCGTTCTGCCGGGGCAACCCCTTGTCACGCGCGCCCTGATTGATGTGGCGGCTCATGGAGCCGAAGGTGTACAACTCCTGCACGCCCATCTCCATGAGAAAATGCCCGGTCTCGGTGTGCAGCCGCTCCGAGTCCACGCCGAGCTCAAGCATGTCCCCCAACACCGCAATGCGCCGACCTTCGCTTTGGTAGGCTGCAAGTGTTGAAAGGGCGGAGCGCATGGACGACGGATTGGCGTTGTAGCAGTCATCGAGAATCACCAACGAACCCACACGCTTCACCTGCATCCGGAATTTGGGCGGCGCGAACGAGGCCAATGCGGCGGCCGCTTCGGATTTCGGAATGCGCAAATGCAAACCGACCGATACCGCCGCCAAGGCATTGTAAACATTGTGCAATCCTGGAACCGTCAGACGGAACGGAGTGCGACCGATGCGGAAAGAAGCGCAGCCGTCCGGACCCAGCTTGAGATCGTCGGGACGGATCTGCCCGCGATGAATGCCAAAGGTCATCAGCTTGCAGCGCGGTCCCGGACGGAAATCGCACAACAGGGGATCATCGACGTTGAGGAACAAGGTTCCGGGTCGCGAAAATCCGGCGATGATGGTCAGCTTTTCATCGCGGATGGCTTCCTTGGTTCCAAAGTTTTCCAGATGCGACCAGCCGATATTGGTGACCACCGCCAGCGTCGGACGCGCGGTCTCGCTGAGCAAGGCGATTTCGCCCGGATGGTTGGTACCCATTTCCAGCACGGCATAACGGTGCGTCTTGCGCAATCCGAACAGCGTCAACGGAACACCGATGTGATTGTTGAAATTCCCTTCGGTGGCGAGCGTCTTTCCGGCGCGGCGCAACACGGCCGCGATCATGTCTTTGGTGGTGGTTTTTCCATTGCTCCCGGTGATCGCAATCTTCGGAATCCGGAAGCGCGCGGCATAGGATTTGGCCAGGCTGGTCAACGCCTGTTGTGTGTCGCCAACCGGCACGTAAACACGCGCGGGACGGCCATTCTGTTCATACCATTCCCGTTCCACCACAGCGGCGACTCCCCCCTTGTTAAAACTCTCCTCCACAAACGCATGACCGTCGAAGTTCGGTCCCTTCAACGCCCAGAACACCTGACCTGCACGGAAGGTCCGTGAGTCGGAGCAAATCTCCACGTGCCCGCGCTTCGGCTTGCCGATGAGCGGGACGCGCAGCAATTTCGCCATCTCCTGCACGGTCAACTCCACGATCAGACTCCCCGCTCCTGAAGCCATTTCCCGATCTCTTCCTGATCGCTGAAATGGGTTCGGGCCGGCCCTGTGATTTGATAGTTCTCGTGTCCCTTGCCCGCAATGAGCAGACAATCGCCCCGCGCCAGCGCACCCAGCGCATGCCGGATGGCGGCACGACGATCCTCCATGAGGAAGGCTTCATCCGGGCGCGTCATGCCCCGGCGGATCTCCGCAAGGATCTCCACCGGGGCTTCGTTGCGCGGGTTGTCATTCGTAAGCACCACGCGATCGGCAAGGCGTTCTGCGATGCCGCCCATGAGAGGACGCTTGGTGCGATCGCGATTGCCGCCGCAGCCGAATACGCACCACAGCCGACCCGACGCGAGCGGGCGCAGGCTGTTGAGCGCTCTTTCCAAGGCATCGGGGGTGTGCGCATAATCCACCACCGCGAAGGAGCCGTTGGGCAGGGAGAAAACTTCGTTGCGACCCGGCGCTGTCACTCCAGCAATCCCGGTGGCAATGATTTCCGGAGAAAGGTTCAACGAAAGACCGAACGCAGAGGCCGCCAGCAGGTTTTCCACGTTCAAAGACCCAATCAAAGGCGAACGGATTTCAAACTCACGACCTTGATGCGCCAAGGTCAGGCGAGTTCCCGTCAACGAAAGCTCCTGACTGCGAAGCACGACGTCGGCCTTCTTTCCTTCGGGAGTCTCTCCCCGTGAAAAAGTGAGACGCGCACCTTTCCAGTCGGTCAACAAACGAACGCCATAAGGAGCGTCGAGATTGACAATCCCCACGCCATCGTCCGTCAGATATTCCGTGAACAGTTTTTTCTTGGCCGCGAAATAGTCTTCGAAGTCGGCGTGAAAGTCGAGATGATCCTGCGTCAGGTTGGTGAAGAGTGCCCGTTTGAATCGCACCCCTCGAACGCGATCCTGGCTCAGGGCATGCGAGGAAACCTCCATTGCCAGCGCATCGCAGCCTTTGCGCACACCGCGATCCAGAAGTTCGAAGAATGCGTCCGTGGAAGGCGTGGTCAAATCGGGCCCGAGCACTTCATCGCCCAACTCGTAGCGGATGGTGCCGAGCGAAATCACCTTGCGGCCCGCAGCGCGCAGAATTCCGGTCATGAGCAAGGTCGTCGTGGACTTTCCGTTTGTGCCCGTGACGCCGAACGCCTCGAGTTTGCGCGAAGGGAATCCATACCACGCGTCGAACAACGGGCCGACATTCTTTCGCAGATCCGGAAGGAATACGACGGGAATTCCCAGAGAGTCCTTGAGGTTTTTCGCCTCAGACGCATCAGCAATCACCACTGCGGCGCCCCGCTGCACAGCATCCATGGCAAAGGACAATCCATCCTTCGCGCTGCCCCGCAAGGCGATAAACCCATCTCCCTCGCGAACCTGTCGCGAATCCATGCGCAGCCCCGTAACAGCCACGGCGCCGGCTCCTGGCGGCACCGCAAGACCCGCGGCGAGGAGCAACCCGGAAAGGGATCTCATCTCGCTCATTCCGTCCATCCCAATTGCAAACGGCAATGGCTGCCGCGTTTTAGAGGGGCTCCCGGCAACGGATCCTGTTCCCGCACCTTGCCCGCGCCCTGATAATCCACTTCGATTGCCAACGCCTTCATTCGAAGCAGCGCGTCGCGCAACGTGGCATTGTGGAGATCCGGCATGACGCGATCCGAGGAACTTCCGGATGTTGCCACTTGGGATTCCGGAGCCTCTTCCGGAACGGCATAGGACGCAGGAATCACCTTGCCCGCATCGGACTTTGTGCTGGTTGCAGACGCCAGCAGCATTCCTGCCGTTTCCTTCTTGGACTGCGCGGCCAGTGCGATCTTGACCGGGTCGCCGCCTGGAATCGCACGCACAGATTCCGTTTGTGTCCAAGTCACGGGATGATCCGGCCATCCGAGGCGTTCCTCCGAAACCCGATCCAGAATTTCGCGGAAAATCGGAGCGGCCGACTGGCCGCCATATTTCAACTTCGTGGGCTCGTCCAGCATGACGAGGCACGCGAAGACGGGATGCTCCGCCGGCGCCATGCCGATGAACGAGGAATGGAAATGTCCGTGCAGATATTTTCCCGTCTTGGGATCGATCTTTTCCGCCGTGCCGGTTTTTCCCGCGATGGTGATGGAAGGATGACGGATGTCCGCGGCCGTGCCGTATTCCACCACGCCCTTCATCATCGCGCGCAACTCGGTCGCCGTGGAATCCGAAATCACGCGGCGGATTTGACGGGGCGGCTCTTCGCGCACGACACTGCCGTTCGCATCGACCCAGGCCTTCACCACGCGCGGACGCATCAGCACCCCGTTGTTGGCCACGGCCGCGAAGGCCATCGCCATCTGCAGCGGGGTCACGGAAATTTCGTGCCCGAAGGCGATCGTCATGCCGGAACGCGCGCTCCACATCCCAATCGGTTGCACTCTGCCGCTTTCCTCGGACGGAAGGGTGGTGCCGGTTTTCATCCCGAAGCCGAATGAGCGGATGTACTTGTAAAAGTCGAGCGATGGCAAACGGGTCGACATCTTGGCGAAGGCGATGTTGGAGGAATATGCAAGCGCGTCCGTGAAAGACACGCGCCCCACGGGATGCGTGTCGTGCAACACCTGTCCTGCGGGAAGTTGGTAGGTTCCGCCGCCGCCATCCACGGTATCGGCGGGCCGCATGCGATGTTCCTGCAACAGAGCCGCGGAGGTAATCACCTTGAAGGCCGATCCCGGTTCGTACACCATGGCGACGGCGTGATTTTTCCAATCCTCCCGATCCGCGGTTTCGCGGGTATTGGGATCGAAGAAGGGATAATTGGCCATGGCCACGATGTCCCCCGTGGCGGGTTCAACGATGATGACGACTCCCTGCTTGGCGCCGGTGCGTTCGACACCGCGTTCCAACGCATGCTCCACCACTTCCTGCACTCGTGAATCCAAAGTCAATCGCACACCGGTTCCATCCACGGGAGGCGTGGACTCATCTTCAGCTCCCGGCGTGTAACGCTTGCGGGCGTCGTACCGCACATAACGCCAACCATCCGTACCACGCAAGTTGCGGTCGAACAGCATCTCCAGTCCGGATTGGCCGTATCCATCGCGACTGACCACACCCAATACCTGTCCCGCCAGACGTCCGTTGGGACACAGACGCGACCACCGGAATCCCTGCGGCGTTCCCGCGCCCTCGTCCACATTGGCCACCAGCTTCATTCCGGATCGATCGAACACTTCACCACGCGACGGCTTCAACACATCGCGCCGCACACTCTGATCCACCGCCTTGCCGCTGTAATACGACGACTTCACCACCTGGATGTAAAAGACACGCGCCACGGACGCGATCCATAGCACGCCCAACGCCGTGCTCAAGGTCAAAATCCGTCTGTTCGCCATGCGTTGTTTCCCCGCCATGAAGCGGTATTCATCGTATCCGCGCCATTCGAACCGCTGGTGCCGGCAAGCACCTGTCCCTCGGGCTGAATCAATATGGGAGGACCCGGATCCACCAGGCCGAAACGATCCCGCGCAAGGCTTTCCAGCCGGGAGGGCCGGGCCAGCGCGCGCACTTCGGTCTCCAGCAGCATAACTTCATTCTGCAGGCGGCCGCGCTCTTTTTCGGCGGCCAGCAAATCCCGGGACAGATTCACGTAAGCGTATTGCTTCCACACCAGGCCGAGCGGCAGGGAGATGACCAGCATGACTCCCACCATCCAGCCGATGACAAGGCGCAGCTTGAACCCCTTCGAACTCATACCTTCTCCATCACGCGCAGCTTGGCACTGCGGGCTCTCGGATTTTCCGCAATTTCGGTATCGGACGCGATCAGGGGTTTGCGCAGAACTTTGCGCAACGAACGATGATTGCCGCCGCATTGGCAAACCGGCAATTCCGGGGGACAAACGCAATCGCGTTCGAAGTCGCGAAACACCTGTTTGACTTCGCGATCCTCCACGGAGTGGTAGCTCAACACGCAGAGACGGCCGCCCTTGGCAAGCGCCTTCACCGCGGCCGACAGTCCTTTCCGGATCTCGGACGCTTCGCGGTTGATCTGCATGCGGATGGCCTGAAACACGCGCGCTAGAAGACGGTTTCTTTCGAGATCGTGAGGCCGGTAGACATCGGAAACCGCGTGGCGCAACACTTCGCTGTCCGGTTGGGACGTTTCACCGAGAAGCTCCTTGATCCGCCGGGATAAAGCGCGCGATCGTTCCAGGTCCGCGTTGTCTCGAAAACATTCGGCGAGCTCCTCTTCCGAAGCATCTTTCAACCAGTCCAGCGCGGAGGAGTCGGCATCCGGTCCCATGCGCATGTCGAGCGGGGTGCCGGGCTCGAAGGAGAAACCGCGCGTCCGATCGTCCAACTGGTGGGAACTCACACCGAGATCGAAGAGCGCTCCACCGAGTGATGCGGGAGCGCAGAATTCCTCGAGCCGTGAAAATGCGGCCAGATGAGTCTGGACGCGCGCATCGCCTTGAAAAATTTTTGTGCCTTGCGCAATGGCTTCGGGATCGCGATCCAGCGCGATCAAGGAACCCGAGGAGCCAAGCCGATCTAAAATGGAGCGTGAATGCCCTCCGCCGCCCAAGGTGGCGTCGAGATAGGCCGCTTCCCGATCTTGGATCAACAGATCCATTACTTCCTTCTCCAGGACACTGCGGTGGTAGGTGGACACCCCTGAATCGGCCTCAGAACCAATGCTCATGCCGCGCCTTGTCTTCAGGCGTCAGCGTTTCAATCTCATTCGTGTAGCGCTGCGGCTGCCACAGGCGGACGCGTTTGCCGTCTCCGACGAACGTCACTTCACCCTGAATGCCCGCGTATTTCATCTGCTGCTGCGTCAGCGTGATGCGATTCTGCGCGTCCAGCGTTGACTGGCGCGCCATGCCATAAATCAGCGAACGGAACTTGGCGACATCGGGTCCGCGACCCAATCCTTCGATGTATTCAACGTAACGTTTCCATTCTGAAATGGAGTAGAGTGCAAGCGTCCCATCGTTCGCCGCAGTCACCACAACCTGTCCGTCGTTGATTTCCTCCGCAAGCACCTTGCGAAATTCTTTGGGAAGATTTGTGCGCCCCGCCGCGTCGATTGCCAGCGTGGCGGTCCCAATGAAGGTTCCAAGTCCTTCGGCGGAAGGTTTCGATTTTGAACCCATGATTACCCAAATTTACCTCTATTCACCCAATAAGGCATGAAAAATTTGATTTTCAAGCAAAATTTCAAACAATTCTTCTAAGGCCATGAGTTGTAAAAAGATGGAGAAAAGTTAGTGGAGAAATCAATTTTTACTGCACAAAAATGCAGCAAAAATTAATCGAGACGAAATTTCTTGCGCAACACCCACGCAAGACACAACAGCGCAATGACACTCAGCGTGGAGATCATCACGGGAAATAACAGGCGCGACTTTTCAACGACCTCACGCGTTTGACCGCTGGAAAGATTCGGCCACGCAACGTTCTCATGGGAAGCATCAACCACGGTTCCGCGAGTTTCAAGCGCCCATTCCGCCAGTGCTTCCCGATCCACTCCGATCCGCGATAACTCAATATCCATGGGGTCGCGATGCAGTTGGTGCCCGGCAGTCGCTTCACGCCTTGAACGCGTTCTGACCCATTCGGAGATTCCCTGAAACCACCGTTCCTGCAAGCGGCGAATGCGTTCATCCGATTCACGTTGAAAGCGCGAGGACCACAGCTCCGGCACGGCTACTTCAAACACGGGTTGCACAGCAAAGGTTCGTTGCGCGAACAAGACGCCCTTGCGACCTTGCTGCTCAGCCCATGCAATGGGCTCCAATTGCGGCATCAACGCCCGTAGACTCCATTCTCCGCCGCCCAAGTCGGAAAGGTTCAATACTCCACCAGGCAACACCTTTGCGGCATCTTCACGAAACGCCACGTGCGCACCGGCAACAAAGGATGACGAATTTCTTGCATCCTCGGAAAGGGTGTAAAAGATGACGGGCACGCCATTTCTTTTCGCAACTTCGAGAACTTTGGATTCCGAGGAGGACGAACGCGCCCACAACACGCCGCTCTTGCGTAGTTCCGATTCGAGTTCACCCGCTGAAACGGTGATCGCCTCCATGGAATCAGAAGCAACCAAGGCATCCACAAGTCCGCGCTCATCAAGGGAACGCAAAGGTCCGAGAAAGATCTGCCGTTTGTGGTGAAGACCTCTTGCCAGCACGGTGATCGTGTCATTCTTTTCCGAAAGGTTGTCCGACTTTTTCTCCGGACGGATCAACGCAACCCAATGTTCCCCGGCTCCGCGGAAAACAGATGCGGGCAATAAAAAACGATGATGCGCTTTTTCTCCAACCCCTGAAGCGGAAACAGGCAACGGCCCTTTCCACAATACACGCGCGCCCGATTGAATCTCCATCGAGGCCTTCCCACGCCCATCCAACGAGCGCCACTCCACGGAAATCTCCGTCCCCGAATCAGGATCTGAAAAATCCGCCTCCACCTTTTCACCTTGAATTTCAGGCGCATTGCTCTGAACCACGACAGGAAAAACCGGTGCGGGAAAAACAACGCCGGTATTATTGACTTCATCATTGAAACGTCCATCTGTCCACGTGAAAATCGCCTGTAGATTCGGTATGGCCAAAGAATCCAGAAAGTGTCCGAGTGCTGTTGGGTGAGTCAGCCTCCCGATATTTTGATCGTCACCCGCGTTGCGCACGTTTTCACCGAACTCCAGCTCAAGAATCCGAAAACCCTTGTCCTCGTAAAATTTGCGGACGCGCTGAAGGCTTTGCTGAACCGATGTCATTGAATTCAATACCGCACCCGCGGCATAACTGGGACTCTCGTCCACCGCAAGTACCACGGTGGGTGGATGGTAGATGGAATCGGAAGACACCCACGAGGGTTGCACCAACAAGCCCGCTAGCGCCACCCAAGCCAGTACGGACACGCCGATCAGAATCCATTTCCAGGTACGGGGCAGGGATTCGGCGGTTCTGAAATACAGAGCATACGCCAGCCAACCTCCAGCCGCGACCAGCGGAAGGATAAACCAGGGAGTTGCGGAGAAGGACATACCGAGAGCCTGCTAAAATCGTCCGGTGCGCTTGGCCGTCACCGAAGCTCGTAATACGGTGTGCCGGAGCGCTTTGAGCATGTGCGGGTGATCCACGTTGTAATGCAAGCCGCGCGATTCCTTGCGCCGCTGCGCGCTGCGCACGATCAGTTCTGCGCACAAGGTCAGATTGCGAAGCTCGATCAGGTTGGGCTCCATGGAGAACGACCAGTAGTCCGCGTGGATATGACGGCTGATCACGTGCAAAAATTCTGCTGCGCGCGCCAGACGGAAATCGCTGCGCACGATGCCGACATAATGCCACATGGTGGAACGGATGGCTTCCAATGCATGGGAATAGATGATGGTTTCCGGCGCGGGTTTAAAGCGGAAGCTGTCCCATTCACGGAACCGGTTCCGATCCGGACGCGACGGAGCAGTCGCGAGAACATGATCGAGGGCGCGTCCGGAAAACACCACACCCTCCAACAACGAATTGCTCGCCAGACGGTTCGCGCCATGAACTCCCGTGCAGGCTGTCTCCCCCACGGCGTAGAGATTTTTCAAATCCGCAGCGGAGTTTCCATCCACCTTCACACCGCCGCACATGAAATGCGCCGCGGGAACCACTGGGATCCACTGCCGGGACATATCCACGCCCTGTTCCAGGCAGTGCCGGAAGATGTTGGGGAAATGTCGTCGAAGATCGGCGCGGCTGCCGCACCGGGTCATGTCCAAAAACATGTGAGCCCGTCCCGTGCGCTTCATCTCCGCGTCGATGGCGCGCGCCGTGATGTCGCGCGGCGCGAGCGACTTCAACGGATGGACCTTGTCCATGAACGCTTCACCGCGATGATTCCGCAGCACGCCCCCGTGGCCGCGCAAAGCCTCGGAAATGAGATAGGTGGGATGGCCGGGATTGTAAAACGTAGTGGGATGGAATTGCATGAACTCCATGTCCTCCACCGCCGCACCGGCGCGATAAGCCATCGCGATGCCATCACCCGTCGAGACGGAATCGTTGGTCGTGTGAGCATAGGCTTGTCCCACGCCGCCCGTGCACAACAAGGTGGCCGCACCGAGATGCGTTTCGACACGGTTGCGGGACACGTCGAGGGCATAGACTCCGTAAACGCTTTTCGTTCCGCTCTCGCGCTGACCGGGTTTCAAATGCTTTGCGGTGATCAAATCGATGGCGAGCGCGTTCTCTCGCAAGGTGATGTTGGGGGCAAGACGCACCGCCTCGATCAAGGCCCGCTGAATTTCCCGGCCCGTCAAGTCCTCGGCATGGACGACACGGAAGTTGGAGTGCCCCCCTTCGCGCGCAAGGTCGAAGGGAATCCCCTTGGCCCGAATGCGCGCGTTGGCGCGAGTGAAGCGCACGCCCCATGACACCAAATCCCGGATGGCTTCCGGTCCCTGTTCCACAAGAATTTTCACCCGATCAGCGCGGCAAAGACCGGCTCCGGCGGCCAAAGTATCGCGGATGTGGCCTTCCATGGAGTCGGCGGGATCCATGACGGAGGCAATGCCTCCTTGCGCCAAATGGGTCGAACCGGCCTCGCTCAATTGCTTGGTAAGCACCAAAACCCGGCCATGGCGGGAGGCCCTCAGGGCGAAGGACAGCCCGGCAATGCCGGAGCCCACCACGATGAAATCATAAACCGCCACGCGATCCACCTTTTTTGCGAAAATAGGTAGTTTTACCGGGCTTTCCTGCGCCTTTTTTCGAGGCCGGGATGGCGTGACCTTCAGGAGACATTTCATGAGCATCATGTGGATTAAAAATCAGGCCAAGTGGATCATCGTCGGCGCCGCCGTTCTCGTGGCGTTCGGCCTCATCATGATGGACCGTCAGGGCGCTTACCGCTCCGGGTTCCACGGAAATTACGTGGGCAGTGTGGACGGCGAGGAATTGCAGACCGGCGCTTTCCAGCAGGATCTGCAGAATTACATCCGCTCCGAGGAACAAAAGACAGGCAAGGCACCGGACGGTCAACAATTGGCTCAAGCCCGTGACAACCTGTTCCAGACCAAGGTGGTCGGCATCATCATCCAGAAACAGTTCAAGGCCTATCAACTCCACCCTTCCGTCGAGGAAATGCAGGCCTATCTCGTCAATTCACCCCGCGAGGTCGCCTACAATATCGCGCGTTACGAGGGACCCGATCGCGTTCCGTCCTTCCTGCGCGATTCCACCTTTGATCCGTCGCGCTTCCAAAGCTGGCTGTTGCAGGATTCCGTGTATGACCGAATCGGCATGCGCGTTCTCGAGGATCAGTTGAAGACCTCGGTCATCCCCCAGTTGCAACTTCAACAGCTGCTGCGCTGCCAGGTTCACCGCACCGATCTGGAGGAAGAGTTCGCCCTGGAAACCCGCGAAAATCTGGGCCGGATCGTGTTTTATCAGGTTCCCTTCGACGCCTTCCCGGTGCCGCTTTCGAAATTCTCCGATGCCGATCTCAAGGCGCACTTCGAAGCCAATCCAGACAGCTTCTACCATCACGACGAAGCCGTCAGCCTGAAATACGTCCGTCTTCCCATCCGTCCCTCTCCGAAAGACTCCGCCTTGATGCGCGACTTTGCCGCCGAGTTGAAGCAGCGCGCCGCGACCGGGGAAAAGTTCGCGGATCTCGCCAAGAGCTATTCCAATGATCCGGGCAGCGCCGACAGCGGTGGCCGGCTGGGCGGGTTCCAACCGCGCACCACATGGGTCGCCGAATTTTCGCAAGCGGCGTTCAATCTGGAGCCCGGTCAAATTTCCGATCCCGTGCTGACGCAATTCGGATATCACATCATCCTGATGAACGCCAAGAGCAAGAAGGGTGACAGCGTCGATGTGAGCCATATCCTGCTCAAAATCACGGCCGGCACCGAGACCACGGACAGTCTCAGCGATCTCGCGGAAAAGATCAAGAACGAGGCGGAAAAATCAGGATTGGAAGCCGCCGCCAAAGACGCCGGATTGCTGGTACAGTCAACGCCCGTCTTTGAAAAAGGAGTGAGCCCTTCTCTGCCCGCGTATCTGCAAGGTGTCCAATCCTTCGCCTTCAGCGCACATGAGAAAAAAGCAAAAATCTCCGACGTGCTGCAGAACGAGGAAGGGATTTACCTCTTCGAACGCGATAAGCATTTCGACAAGGGACGCGATTTCGAGCGGGCACGTGAAGCCATCGCCCGTGATTTGGCCCGCAAGGAACAGATGGAACTCGTCCGCAAGGAAATCGAAACGGACCAACCGCAGATCACCGCACTCACGGACCCTCTGCCGCCGACCATCGGCAAGGCAACACTCGACAGCTCACGTCTCATTCCTGTTGAGAGCTATGTGCCGGGCTTCGGATACGCAAGTGGGGAATTGCTCAAGGCGTTCCACCAGAAGCAGGGCGAATGGGGTTCAGTGCTGTGGACTTCCAATGCGGCAGTGATTGCAAAACTCGTCGAAAGCCAGCCCGGGGATCCTGCGGCCAAAGCGCAAAAGGCGCACATGGCCGTCGTTCAAGGCGACGTGCAAATGGTCTCCGACGTCTTCAAGGAATGGATCGCCGGTCTTCCGAAGACGGTGAAGGTCGAGAACAATCTCGACATGATGTACCGGAATTAATGCTTGAGAATTTGGTTGTAGGGGCGAACGGCCGTTCGCCCCTACAA
>OMJM01000027.1 GCA_900299345.1 bacterium
AACGGCGGCTTCATGAGAAGCCGCCGTTTAGTGATTAGGTCGTCGATTCATCGCGCAACGAACCCTAATCGAGGATCGTAACGCCCTTTAGACGAATCAATTCTTTTGAAGGGGACTTGGACCCTCAAAATTTTTTTTGAGGGCTTAAGTCGTCGTGTAACCGAGGTTTGGAGAAAGCCATTTTTCGGCTTCCGCTAGGGTCCAACCCTTGCGGCGGGCATAGTTTTCCACCTGATCCTTGCCGATTTTCCCCACTCCGAAATACCTCGATTGGGGATGGGCGAAATACCAGCCGCTCACGGCGGCGGCTGGCCACATGGCGTAACTCTCTGTCAGACGCAGAACTGTTTTGTCTTCCACGCCAAGTAACTTGAAGAGCAATCCCTTTTCGGTATGATCCGGGCAGGCGGGGTAACCCGGCGCCGGTCGAATGCCCAGGTATTTTTCCCGGATCAACTCTTCGTTGGGCAGATTTTCCGTAGGGTTGTATCCCCAGAATTCCTTGCGGATCTGCTGGTGTAACCGTTCCGCAAAGGCTTCGGCCAGCCGATCGGCCAAGGCCTTGGCCATGATGGACCCGTAGTCGTCGTGTGATTTTTCGAATTCCGCGACAATGGCATCCAATCCGGCACCCGAAGTCACGGCAAATGCTCCCAGGTAGTCCGCTATTCTGCTCTCTTTGGGGGCTACGAAATCCGCAAGACAGAGATATTCCCCGTCTTTTTCCTTCAGAACCTGCTGGCGCAATTCATGATTGACACCAAGCACTTTGCTCCGGGTCTCATCCGCGTAGATCTCAATGTCATCGCCCACGCTGTTGGCGGGGAACAAGCCGTAAACCGCCTGTGCTTCCAGTTGCCCGCCCTTGAGTAACGACTTCAATTGCTGTTGCGCGTCTTCGAAGAGCTTGCGCGCCTCGACGCCTTTTTTCGGGTCGTCGAAAATTCGCGGGTATTGACCGCTCAATTCCCAGGTATGGAAAAATGGCGTCCAGTCGATGTACTCCGCCAATTCTGATAGCGGGTATCGGGTCAATACATGAACGCCCAATTTTTTGGGCTTGACGATTTTTCGTTCGGCTGCTTCCGTCTTCCAGTCCGGGCGGAATTTTTTGGCACGCGCCTCCTCGATCGGAAGAAAGGCGCGTTCCGCGTTGGCTCCAGCGTGATCGGCGCGAACCTTGTCGTACCGCTTTCCGATTTCCTCCATGAAGGCAGGACGTTGTTCCGGACTGAGCAGACTCCCGGCCATGGGAACGCTACGCGACGCGTCGAGCACATGGACCACCGGCTGACTGTAGGCGGGCGCGATTTTCACGGCAGTGTGCGCCACCGATGTCGTGGCTCCGCCGATCAGTAACGGAACTTTGAAACCTTCGCGTTCCAATTCCTTCGCGACATGGACCATCTCATCGAGGGAGGGTGTGATCAAACCGGAAAGTCCGATCAAATCCACGTCGTGCTCGCGCGCTTTTTCCAGAATGACGCTCGTCGGCACCATCACACCAAGATCGATGATCTTGTAATTGTTACACGCCAGAACTACGCCCACGATGTTCTTGCCGATATCGTGCACGTCGCCTTTGACCGTGGCCATCAGGACCTTGCCCGCCTCTCGCGAATCCGGATTTTTCGCCTTCTCGGCCTCGATGTAAGGCATCAGCACGGCCACGGCTTTTTTCATCACGCGCGCGCTCTTCACCACCTGTGGCAGGAACATCTGACCCGAGCCGAAGAGATCGCCGACCACGTTCATGCCATCCATGAGCGGACCTTCGATCACGGCGATCGGCGCGGGGTATTTTTGGCGCGCCTCTTCCACATCGGCATCGATGTGATCCATGATGCCCTTGACCAAGGCATGGCTCAGCCGGGCTTCGACCGGAAGCGAGCGCCAGGCCTGATCTTCAACGGTTTTTTCCTTCCCGTCCTTCTTCACCGAATCGGCGAAGGCCACCAACCGTTCCGTGGCATCGGGCCTGCGGTTGAGCAGCACGTCTTCGACGCGTTCCAGCAAATCCTTGGGGATTTCCTCGTAAACCTGGAGCATGCCCGCGTTGACGATGCCCATGTCGAGTCCGGCGCGGACGGCGTGATACAGGAAGGCGGAATGCATGGCTTCGCGCACCGGGTTGTTGCCGCGGAACGAGAAGGAGATGTTGCTGATGCCGCCGCTCACGCGCGCATGCGGCAGATTCTGCTTGATCCAGCGTGTGGCTTCGATGAAATCCACGGCGTAATTGTTGTGTTCCTCCAACCCGGTGGCCACGGTCAGCACGTTCGGATCGAAGATGATGTCTTCCGGCGGAAATCCGACCTCGTTCACCAGAATGTCGTAGCTGCGCTTGCAGATCTCGATACGCCGCTGATAGCTGTCGGCTTGTCCGTTCTCGTCGAACGCCATCACCACCACGGCCGCGCCGTAGCGCCGGATCAGTTGCGCCTTTTCCTTGAAACTCGGTTCGCCTTCCTTGAGGCTGATGGAGTTGACGATGCCCTTGCCCTGCATTCCCTGCAGCCCTTTTTCCAGCACCGTCCATTTGGACGAGTCCACCATGATGGGCGCGCGCGCGATGTCGGGCTCCACGGCCACGAGGTTCAGGAAGCGCGTCATCGCCGC
>OMJM01000028.1 GCA_900299345.1 bacterium
AAGGACTCGCACCGCGCGAACTCGAGACCGTGGCGCATGCCGTGGGATGGGAAACCCTTCCGGATCGGGACTCCAAGTATTTCCGTGAAAAGGGGCTGGCCTTTATGACTCCCTCACGGATTCCTCAGGTTCTGGCAACCGATTCCCTGCTCCTGCACACTCCCATCGTCCGAAATGGACGTGAAGCCACAGTGGGCATGAAACCGGAAATCTGGCTGAACTGGAAATAGCCGTCTAAAAACGATTATCCACACCCAAGTGCAGCAACGCATCACCCGGTGCGCGTTCGGGATTCAAGGCATAAGTGAAGGAAATTCCCCAATCTCCTTTAGATAATTCCATACCCGCCCCATATCCGATAACTCGATGGAATGAGTATTCACCCGAAAGGTGATTCACCAAGCCCGGGTCTGTAAAAGCGAACAGACGTCCACCACGCCCCAACCACAATTGCCACTCTAATTGACCGAGGGCGTAGGCATTAGTCCAGAATTCACGTTCGCGGTATCCGCGCAATGAATTGGCCCCGCCCACATAGAAGATTTCACCACGGTTGATGCGGTTCAAAGGAAGATTGCTGGCCATATTCAATCCGAATTTCAAACCCTGCCGTGAAATCAGCGGAACCCAACATTCGATTTTTCCGGTTCCTTGCGCCAGATAGTAGAGACTGTCGACGATGTTCCGCCGGATACCCGTCACTCCCAATTCGGTGTGGTAGCCGGAAGCCGTCAAAGGAACCCGATCTCGTGCATCAATAATCAATCTCAATCCGGAGCGTAATGCCCGGGTGTGAATGCCCAGAATCGCGTCACGATTCTCCTGATCGCCGAACTGCGCTTCTAGACGACTGGTGAAACTCAGGTCTTGAAACAGCGTCAGACCTCGATTCCATTCCCAGAATACGGTGTCTTGCTGAAGAAAATTCAACTCCAGTCGCGTCCCTACCGGCGTACCAAACAACCACGGCTCGGCATAGACCAAATGTGCCTCCCGCTCATTTCCGGCTCTGCCGTCAAAGGAGAAATCCAAATCCCGGGCGGTGCCGAAAAGATTGAGCAAATGGAGATCGATATAACCTGTCAGTTTATTGACGCTTGTCGCCTTCGAATCGTAACCCAACAGGCCGCTCAAATGATTGTCGTGTGCGTCCGGTAACCGTAAGGCCGGGTAGATAAGGTTTCGCGTCGAATCACGAAATAGACCCGTCAATTCTGTGGATTCGAAATACCCCCTTCGCCTCAACCGTTGCAATCCAAGATTGACGCGTGATTCATTGTACGTATCGTCGCTCTCCCATAAGGCGAGCCTTTGCACTATTTCAGGTTTACTACGCGTCTCCGACACCTTGGGTATTCCCAGTTTGTAGCCGTAACCACGGTGGATGTGGAATTCCACATCCACCCAGCCTATTTTCATGGAATCCGCCTGCGCGTCGCTGTGGATTACGGCGAATGGGAATCCCTGATTAAGGAAGTAACGCTTGATCTCGGCCTGCAAGGCCATGATGTTTTTTCGGTTGGCCGCAATCCCGGTGTATCTCTTCACCGGGATTCCTTCCAATGGATTTTCTTGCTCGTCAAAAATCCGGATGCTATGGATCTTGAACAGTGGCCCCCATTGAACTGAATCCACTGCGGCCCAGTATCCTTCATCCACCGCCTTTTCACGCGCGGGCTTCTGAGGATAACCGCACATGGCGAATGCCAAGACAAGCATGCAGAATTTCATCAGAACACCGCCCTCATCTCCGCGGTCATCTTTTGATCCCACGAAGTGGCATGGGGTTCCAGCCGCGCCAGATAACTGAAATTCAAATGCAAATGACTTTGAAGTTCGGATTGTGCCAATGCCTCGATACGATGTGTGATCCCCTTGCGATACCCGTCTGTCGTGAAGTATCCCCCCTCGCCCTGACCGAAGAGATAGTGCCAGGCATATTCAACCGAGGCACGGCCACCAAAAAAGGAACCCTTTTCAATCCTCGCTTTGGTAGTCACTTCCTGCAAGTCGAATGGAAAACCGACATTCTCACCCTGTGCGGATCCATATTGCATTGAGGGAACCAAGGTAAAGGAATGCGGAAGATGACGGTACAATTCCAACCGGGTCTGTCTGGCATCCACACGGCTTTCTGAAATGGAGGAAGTGGAAAGTCCGCGCCGGCTTTTCGATTGCACCATTCCGGACCACGCAGCCTCCCATTCCTCCGACCAAGACCAGCGATATTCCGCGTCCGTTCGCCAATCAAACTCTCGGAATGCGTACAGGCCTGCACCCCTCAGGTAATCGCGTTGATAGCGCAATGTGGCGGAACTGGTTCCGGAAGGCGCGTGCCACCGCAGAAAGGGTTCGTAATGCGTGCGGCCGGAACGGACTGCGTCGATTTGCGCATCGGTAAGCCGGGGAAGCGGAACGGGATCCGAAGAACTATCCTGATAATCCGTGGCCAGGTCGAGACTCAGATCGACGTCTGCCAGCACACCACCGATCCCCACGGGCCATTTCCCCGGCGATAAATCCAGATGTATGTTCCACTGCAGTTCCTGATAAGGACGGCGGCCAAGGGTCGTATCGCGCTGCAGGCCCGCAAAGACATAATCGCCGCCAAGTTCCACGCGTTGGTATGCATTGAGCAACGAGTCGAAGACGTAGTCACCTTTCCCCGAATCCACTTTTTGATAGGCATTGACAAGAGGAGCTTCGGCCGTGCGTGAAACCTGATAATGCGTTTGCAAGCCATATCCCTTGGGATACCCCGACGCGGCAAAATCAAGCTCGGCTTGATCATAAATCGTTTCTTGTGGCTTATGGGAAAGAGTGCCATCTGTTTGCAACAGCCATTCCCGGTGAAAACGCCGCGCCGCATAGGCATCTCCGCTGAACGGTCCCCAATCCAAAAGTCGCAAACGCTGTGAAACGCCGATATCGAAGAGGGAATCCTGGCGGGCAGATAGTTTGCTTGTGTAATTCGATCGACCATACAGGGAATTCACTTCGGTATCCCAAATCCAGCGGTTCCATAACGGCGCGCTTTCCAGTGAAACCGTGGGTTGCCAGAGTTCGGACTGAGCCGAGGTAACGGAGGGAGAGACATCCGTCATCCAGAGATCATGCACTACCTGAAGTTTGGGAATCCATCCGAACAATTTCGTCGCTGCATTCAACTTTTCCCGATAATTATCCCTGCGGTTGGGATCCGCCGCCAACTTGGCTTCCGTCGAAAGATCCACGTCAGCGTTGGTACGATGCAGTTTTATAAAACCTTCCCCGCGCTGCGATGTAACCCGCAACGTATCTCCGATTCTGCCATAGGCAAGACCGCCGCCACCTCCAACTTGAAAACCGGAATAAAGTTCCACGGCAAGCCGGAGGCTGTTGGCATCAAAATTTCTCTCACCTGTCTTTGCATCGAGGTTCCATTGGTCTCGAAACGTCCGGGTTTCCACGGTCTGATGAAAGGCGGAGAAATTCTTTGAGCGATGTTCATGTGTCGGTTCGAGTTCCAGACGCAGCAACCCACCTTGATCCAATGGGGAACCGAATCGGTGAATACCGTGATAGCGGGTGGAAAATCCGAGATTGTCTCCGTCGTCACGTTCGGAGTAAAGGTTTTTGTCCCACAGACTTCCCAAGGCTACGAACCTGCCTTTCCCCTTTTCCCCACCATCCCACTCAGCTGCAAAAACGCCAGCCGCCAGTTTTTGCGGCAATGAAACCGCACCTGACGAGTCTGTCAGAATGGAATCACCCGCCAGTTCGTAGCGATGAAGCGCGGAATCTCCCGGCGTCCCTGCAGCAGGATTATCCTTGTCATCCCATTCTTGAATCATTCGCGCACTGAAACGGAAAGCGCCGAGAGTGTCCGAAAGTTCGGTTCCTGCCACGCTTCTTGGAAAGACTTGCTCGGTATACTGAAATTCCACCGTGAACAGATTTTCGCCGGTGACCCAGACCGCCTTGAGAAAGTCAACCCTGCCATCCGAATAATCAATGGTGTAGTCGGCACCGCGTAGCAGCAGGGAGCCATTGCGCCAGACGCGTTCCGTCCCTGCAAGGACGGTGATGAAAGCACTCCCGTCGCGGCCACGGAGATAGTAGCCGCTTTGTTTCCCGTCCACGCCGTGCAAGGTGTCGGTGTGAAAGACACCCTTGCTCAAGGCATACATTGCCGTGAGCCCGAATCCGGAATGGACATATCCAAGCCGCGCCCCATCGGCTTTGATGGCAAAACGATCCTCGCCCTCTCGACCGTAGTTGAGGAAATAATCCCCCAGCAGGTATTCGTATTGTCGGCCGTAAACCCGCAGGTATTTATTGTCCACCTCGCGCAAACTGGCGGTGTTTCCTTGCGGCTGAACGGGAACATTTTGATCCGAAAGACTGCCTTCTATGAAGACATTCTCCGCGATTTGTCCTTTCACATTCACAAGCAGCGAGGCATCGACCCCAACCCCATTCCCCTGCCCTGTGGTCACGGAAAGCGATTTGCTTCCCGAAAAATCCACATGGTAGGCTCCCGTATCGATCGTGGTGTCCTTGAAGGTTTGCGATTCAACGTGAACGGAATCGTTGCGGAAGACGGGGACATCAGCAGAATCATGCAAGTGGATCTCGGAATGCGCCCACGGAGGCGCGGGAACCGGGCCGGAGATCAAAGAATTGAGTAGCAATAGGCCGGGGTAAATCACTGAAATCGGATTGGCTGAAGCCGACGTTGGACTGAAAGGAAACGGAATCCAAAGCCATCCTTGTCCGCCACCTCAAGAGTCCATTCCCGTGCACTTTCATCCCAGACCGTTCGACCTCCAGAATGATTGTTGTTGTGGTCTGAACTCTTGTTCAACGAGGCATCGAAACGCGCCGGGCCATCGGGTAACACACAGGCAATGGAACCACTATCTGGTTCCTGAATGCAATCCCGTATCCCCATGGGAAGACGGATGCGATTGCGCAAGATCCAATCCGCAGTCCCTTCGCTTCCCTGCCGATCCGCGAATTGCCATGCTTCACCCGAGGCATAATCCAGGAAGGTGAAAGCCCCATCCGCACCGCGGAAAGCAACCATGCGTCCAGGGGCCCATGGAAGCAGTATTGACGGGAGAGGAAAGGTGGAAATCAATTGCGCGCCGGTATCGTACAAGCACAGGCGACCTTGCGCAGCGTCCAGCAAATAGAAATGTCCCTGAATTCCTTCCAACGCCGCCACAGGCCGAAAGGCGCCACCGGGTGAAGCGATCTCCTTCCATGATTCAAAATTCGGAAAACGGGAATAGCGCGCGCCGCCAAAACGAAACGCATACCACATGTCACGGGAATGGACAACCGCATCCGCTTCAATGCCTGGATTTCGGTTGGAGCTTGCCGAATGAGTGGCACAACCGACAACCGAGATCATGAACGTCATGAATAAGAGTGTGCAAGTTGTGCACAGTAAAAAACCACACTGCGCAGACTGCGCAAAACCTTGCGCAGGGAAAGGATGTTTGGGATACAAATCTTTGTGTTTATGGCCAAAAAGGGCAATTCGCAGACTGGCACGCCCGTTGCAAAATACCCTCCGCATGAACACAACAATTCTCACAGCCCAAACCCTTTGTCCCGATGCCACCCAGTTGTATGCACGCTACCGCGATTTCGTGGTCCGCGTCTGCATTCGATATGTACAAAACCACGACGAAGCGGAAGATCTCGCCCAAGAAGTGTTTCTCAAGGCTGGAAATGCCATGGATTCCTTCGCGGGCCAGAGTCAGCCCAGCACGTGGTTGTATCGCATCGCTGTGAACCACTGTCTCGATACCCTTCGCCAAAAGAAGCGCCAACGCGATCAACTGGCGACCTACGCCATCATTATGGAAGACGATTGTGAAGAAGAAGGCGAAGAAACACCTTCCGCCATGAGACAGGTATTGGACAGGTTGCGCTCCGAGATGGATCCCATCAATGGACAAATCGTGTATCTACGCTTCGAGATGGGAATGACACACGATGCCATTGCGGAAGTCCGCGGAGTTTCACGTGTGGCCATCACCAAGCGGCTCGCAAAAATCGAACTTCGCGCCAAGGCAATCTACGCAGAGCTGGCAAATGCTGAATCCGAAAGGATGTCAGCTTGATCTTCCGGGGAACCGGACCCGGCTCGGACTCTGCTAGTGCAGCGATTCGAGAAACCGCATGCCGCCGTTCGGTTCCCCACCACGGGAATTTTCCAATTTTCAATGACCTAATGAACCGCATCTTACTTCTTGCCTTGATCGCAGTTTGTTATTCGATTCCAGTCTGCGCCAAAGATACCGTTATTTTATTGCATGGTCTTTTAAGGGACAGCCGCTCGATGGAGAAGATGAGTGCATCTCTCGTCGATGCTGGCTACGAAGTGACCAACGTGGATTACCCTTCCCATTCCGCGTCGGTGGAGGAATTATCGGAAACCATCCTTGGAGCAACTCTCGCGCGCCTCGACAACAAAGACTCGGCGGCGAAGATTCATTTCGTAACCCATTCGTTGGGAGGCATCCTCGTACGACAGTACCTGAGCAGGCATCAAGTCCCACAACTTGGACGAGTCGTCATGCTCGCGCCTCCCAATCAAGGAAGCGAAGTGGTGGACAAGCTGGGGGATCTTAAAGCTTTCGAATGGATCAACGGACCTTCCGGAAAAGAGCTCGGAACATCTCCGGAATCGGTTCCCAACAAACTGGGACCGGTTCATTTCGAGTTGGGAGTGATTGCAGGAGATCGCTCCATCAACGGCATCAACAGTCGGATGATCCCGGGCCCGGATGATGGCAAGGTATCCGTGGAGCGAACCAAAGTACAAGGCATGAAGGAACACATCACCTTGCATGCCACGCATCCTTATATCATGAAAAACAGGGAGGCTATTGGGCAAACTGTGTTTTTTCTGGGAAACGGGACGTTTCAACACCGTTAAACCAGTTCGACGGATTGACGAAGCTTATTCGATTTGGCAGGTTTTTTCCAAATGAGAACGTGTCTGCTGTTGATCTTTTTATTGCTGCTTCCGCCTGCCTGTCGGGCAACAGTTTCCACATGGATCGGCAACGGGACTTCAGGCTATATCAACGGCAGCCTGTCCAACGCAAGGCTGTATGAACCCGTCGGGCTTTTCCGCGACAAAACTGGAACCCTCTACCTCGCTGATTCCAGAAACAACCGAATTCGGAAAATCGATCCGGCAGGCAACGTTTCTCTATTGGCCGGTTCAGGAACGGCCGGATTTCAGGATGGTGCTCCCACGACGGCCCGTTTTAACGGTTCCTTCAATTTGACTGCCGATGATAGCGGAAACGTTTACGTGGCTGATTTCTCCAATCAGCGCATCAGGAAAATATCCCCTGCGGGCAATGTCACCACAATTGCGGGAAGTGGTCAGGAGGGATATGCCGATGGTCCTGCTCTTTCCGCCAAGTTCGACTACCCGAGAGGCATCGTGCTCGACAAGTCGGGCAATCTTTATATCGGCGATAGCTGGAATCACCGTATCCGAAAGATCGATTTGAAGACCAATCAGGTTACCACGTACGCAGGGGGCGGACAAGCCATGGGAGTTCAGGTTGAAGGCGGTTACCTCGACGCCTCAGACACTGCGGCCCGTTTCAACACGCCCTGTGGTCTCTCCATCGATCCTGACGGCAATATCTATGTCGCCGACGCCAACAATCATCGCATCCGAAAAATCGACGCTTTACGTCGCGTGACGACCATTTCCGGAAGCGGCCCTGTAGGCAAGGTTAATGGCGGTTTTATGAATGGGGCTTTTTCTGTCGCACGATTGAATACCCCCACCGAGATCTGTTACACAAACCTTGGTTTTCTTCTGATTGGGGATACGTACAACAACAGGGTCAGAAAATTGTTGTCGGACGGTAGTCTCTCCACGTTGGCGGGAAATGGTACCGCAGGACGCGTAGACGGAGCGGATTCCATTGCGCAGTTCAACTACCCACGAGGAGTAGCGGTGAATTCCGCCGGCGATTCCGTATTTGTCGCGGACTTCAACAATCACTCCATCCGTTTGATTCGAACTCAAGTTTCGACGGGCATTACCACCCCCGCAACGCGGAGATACGATTCACCCTTTGAGATTCGCATCTACTCGGTCAATGGTAAACTGGTTTACGGCAGGCAACCCTCTAGCGAAATGCGAATGTTTCCATTGACCCGACGAATAAGGCCGGGAAATTAAATCCCGAATTCCTTCGCCTTCTTCCAATCCACAGGATCGCGCAACGCCCACGTTTCAGTATTGCGCGCCGTCTGACCCGGTTTCAACATCACTTCGGAACCCATGCTTTCCATTTCGGTCATGAAATTTCCGGGACCATTGTACAGCGCGAGATTGCAATTTGAAGGGTACCGGCCGTCGAGAACATACGGTGAATGTTTAAGGAAGGAAACCTTCTCAGTCGGGTCGGTCATGCCCATTAAGCCTTTTGGAGCCTGAACCATGCGTTTGGCCTCGCGGCCACCCGGAGTAAATACAAGACAATGTTCTGTGAATGAAAACTGGGGATCGTTGACCAAGGTGGTATGTCCTCCCCAGGTTTTGGGAATCACCACGGCGAACAGATCCCAATTGCTGTCATCACCCAAAGGGAAACCGTAGGTACAGCCTTTTTTGGGCAGTGTGGCTGTCAAGGACCAAACCCCGCCGGACCATAGCATGTCTCCAACATTGGTGATCGAACTTTCAACTTCAAACGTCGCATCGTCAAACATCTTGATGGACAGGGATTTGCGGACCCCATACGCAGCCATTTCAGGCCCGACCACCGTGATACCGCGGCTGCCCATGCGTACCTTGCAGGGCTCGTTGTCTGCCGTATAGGCCTCTTCCCCTTCGTCCCCCAAGGGACGGGTTCCCCAAATTCTGTGCCCTCCCATCAACAGCCAATCTTTGCGCCGGTACTTCCTGGGAGAATCCCAGAACATCAGATTGCGGGTTTCGTGTTTTCCGCGAATGGCGGACAGATGTGCCACACGCGGCCCAACCCCTGTGACCACAATCATGCGGGTCTTGGAAGTTTTGATTTCAACGGCTTCGAAGTTATCAAAGAGAGTTTTGCGTATTTGCACGGGTCAAATCCTTGTGTCTAAAACGAGAGATGGGGGTAAGTTTACATATCCTCGGAGAATAAAATGAGACTTCATCGCATACCCGTATCCGCATTCGTTTTGTGCATGGCAGGACTCGCTGCAAGTCAGACTGTTGAACGCCTCTGGGCAAATCGCAAAGCACCATGGCCCATTCCTGTTCCAGCCGGACTCGATACCACTCGCGCCATGACGGACACCAGTAAAAATCCCTATCTGACCGTTTATCAACCCTCCAGCAACGCCAACGGTGCAGCTGTCGTCATCATGCCTGGAGGTGGATACGAACATCTTTCCCCCATTCGTGAAGGCCGAAATGTGGCCATCAAATTCAATGGGTATGGCGTCACAGGTTTTGTATTGCGCTATCGTTATGGTGTGGTTGCCGGCAACGCACCGTTCCAACATCCGATTGAGATGTGGGACGCACAAAGATCGGTACGTTGGGTGCGAGCCAATGCTGCGCGCTTTGGGATCGATCCACGACGTGTGGGGGTCATTGGGTTTTCTGCCGGGGGACACTTGGCCTCCACAGTCGCCACCCATTTCGATACGGGAAACCCCGATTCAACGTCCATCAATTACTACCCCGGTGTTAAGGATTCCGTGGATGCCGTATCCTGCCGTCCGGATTTCCAAATTCTCGGATATCCAGTCATCAATATGGATTCTTCCATCGCGCATGCCGGTTCTCGTACTGCGTTACTGGGAACCAATCCTTCGCAAGCCTTACTTCGTTTATTGTCGAATGAGCGGCAAGTAACCGCCAACACGCCTCCCGGTTTTGTTTTTGCCGCGCGCAATGACGCTACGGTTCCACCACAAAATAGCCGCGCTTATGCAGACTCCCTCAGAAAAAAGGTGGGGATCGGAGATACGCTTTTTGTCGCCACAGGTGGCCATGGTTTCGGACTTGCTGATGGTCAAGATGGCGCTGTCAATGATGCCAGTGCAAAGGTCTGGCCTGACACGGCAAGAGCATGGTTGCAGAAGCGCGGCTTCTTGACGACGACCGTCATCTTTCCTGGTCAGGCTGGAAAAGTCTCTTCAAAATCTTATTTGAAGGGTTCGCAGAAGAACCTTCTTGATGCATTGGGTAGGAATTCCAAACAGCCTCATGGGATACGAGTGAAAACCTTACCTTCGGTTAAATGAAAGGGAAGCATGCTTTTCCATCGTTCTAAAGCTGCTTTGGCAGTCGCACTTATTATCGCATCCATTCAGCTTGTGTCCGGTCAGGCGGTTGAACTCCTCTGGAAACAACGCAAAGCTCCGTGGCCTCTTCCCGTGCCTTCCGGCCTCGACACGACAAAAGCCCTGACAGATACCACTAAAAACCCTTATCTCGCTTTGTATCCCGTTACTGGCAGTAATGCCAATGGAGCGGCCGTGGTCATCTGCCCCGGAGGCGGCTACACGTCGCTTTCTGCCTTCACCAAGGAAGGCGTGGATATCGCAAAATGGATCAATAAACTCGGAGTATCGGCTTTTGTGTTGCGCTATCGTCTAGGCAATTCATCTGGAACCGCGCCTTTCCAACACCCCATTGAAATGTGGGATTTGCAGCGTGCGATGCGCTGGGTACGCGCAAATGCATCCCGATTCAACATCGACGTGCGGCGGGTCGGCATCGTAGGGTTTTCCGCCGGAGGACACCTGGCGTCCACCGTGGCGACGCATTACGATTTGGGAAGCCCTGATTCAACATCCATCGATTTTTATCCCGGCGCGAAGGATTCCATTGACACCTATTCCTGCAAACCGGACTTTCAGGTTCTCGGTTATCCCGTCATCACTATGGACGCCTCATTCACACATGCCGGGTCGCGCACGGCATTACTGGGAAACAATCCCTCCGCCGCGCTGATCAACCTGATGTCGAATGAAAAGCAGGTCACATCCTCCACCCCACCCGCCTTCATGGTTCATACCACGAACGATGGGACCGTACCTGTGAAAAACAGCCAGGTATATGCAGACTCACTGCAAAAAAAGGGGGTGACCCACAAATTCTTGCTTTATGCCATGGGCAGCCACGGATTCGGTCTCGCTGATGGCAAAGACGGCGCCCCGAACTACGTAACACCTCCAAACGACATCATACATTGGCCAGATAGCGCCGGCGTCTGGATGCAAACCCTAGGTGTGTTGACCCCGACCGCCATCCTGCAACCCCGGAAAGGAATGTCCGGTACGCTACAAAGTGACTTGAAAAACTCCGAAGTGCCTGATGCCTTGGGCCGCCTTTCCAAACACCCCATCAAAACTCATTTGCCGTATTTGCGCTCTTCGCGATATTGAGTCTGATCGAGCGGCTGGTCCTGGGACCATGGTGTGCAATCCGCCCGCAAATTATCTGCTGTAAATTGGGCGAACTTTTTTCGTTCTTTTAATGCGTCATGTCTCCGCATTTCCGAGTTGAGGCTGGCGGTATCACCTGACGCACGGAACTTCTTGATTTTCGTTTCCGATTTCGCAATCTGTTTTTCGACCGCCCGGATCTCATCCGCCTCTTTCACCATTTCACGACATGGGTCAAACTTGTTGGAGGCGCAACCCAAAACAGCGAAAGCTGTTAAACCTGCTGTAAAAACCCGCGTTACTGTTCGTGTCGTTCGCATAACGGGAAAGTAAGTTATCCCCATGCGTTTTTCCTTTTTTGTCCGTCTACTCCTGTCCTGTGCCGCTACAAGTCCTGTTTGGGCGTCAAAGTTGCTCATTCCCATGGATTTGACACAGACAAACCATCTCAAAGCCTACGGCATTGCCTATCAATCGCTGGCACAGGGTCACAAGGTCGAGTGGCTTCTCAACTATCGGGGTGGAAGTTTTTTACTGGATGACGAGGAAATATTTCGGCGTGAAGCCGTTCGCCGTAGCGTGCTGTTCGAAGCCATTGGCGAGGATGAAGTCGATCGCATCCGGCAGATCATCGAAACTTCCAGCATGGAATCTGTGTCCTTGGAAAAACCACCCAAGATGGCCGTATACACTCCGCTGACCAAGCAGCCGTGGGACGATGCGGTGACCTTGGCGTTGACATACGCCGAAATCCCGTATGAAAAAATCTACGACCGGGAAATCATCACGGGCAAGCTACCCAAGTACGACTGGATTCATCTGCACCATGAGGACTTCACGGGTCAATACTCGAAGTTTTATTCGATCTATCAAGGTTCGGAATGGTACGTAAACCAGGTGAACACCCAGACGGCTCTGGCCAAGGAGCTGGGGTTTCCCAACGACGCCATGCTGAAGAAAGCAGTGGTGCTGGCCATCAGGGATTATGTCGAAAAGGGTGGGTTTCTGTTCGCAATGTGCCTGGCTCCCATGACTTTGGACATGGCCTTGGCCGCTGTTCATACCGATGTGGTGGCTACCCCCTTCGACGGCACACCTCCTGCTCCCGATTACAAAAGCAACCTCGACTATAACCTGTCACTCGCTTTCACGGATTTCTCGTATGATACAGATCCCGTCTCCCCTATTCATGGCGATCTTGATTTCAATCATGCCAACTCCGGACCATTGCGCCGCCGCCCCGCCCGCGATTTCACCTTGTTCGGCTTCAGCCCGAAATTTGATCCGGTTCCCGCCATGCTTGTGCAAAACCACACCGACGTGGTTCGAGGTTTCTTTGGTCTTGCGACATCATTTCCCCGCGATAAACTCAAACCTTCCATCGCTGTCTTGGGAGAATGCGCGGGACAGGGCACTGTCCAATATCTGCACGGCAATCTAGGCAAGGGACAATTCACCTATTACGGGGGGCACGATCCAGAGGATTACACACATGCCGTGGGCGATCAACCCACAAACCTTGACCTGCACAAAAACTCTCCAGGCTACCGCCTGATCCTGAACAACATCCTTTACCCGGCAGCAAGACAGAAGAAGCACAAAACATGACATCGCCGTCTGGCGTGACTCTTCAAAACACTCTCGCCGACTTTTTCGCCGGACAACCCGAGGTGCTGGAATGGGGCATCGTTCCTCTCAATCGCGCCCTGCCCAATGCGGACAACCTCGAATCATGGGTCGGACAAGGTATGCACGCGGGACTCCGGTACATGGAGGAAAACCTCGACAAGCGTACTGTTCCGCGGCAATTGTTCCCTTGGGCGTGTAGCGCCGTTCTCTTTTCACTACGGCAGTCCGTACCTTTTGGAACTCCCACCGGTGATTTCCGCGTCGCAGCCTATGCGCTGGGTGAGGATTACCACCGACGCGCCCGCCGTATCTTAAATGAGGCGCATCACTCACTAAGCTTGTCGACAGGTGCTGCTCCGCTACGCTTCGAAAGCTTTTGCGACACGTGGCCAGTCTTCGAACGCGATCTTGCAGCGGAAGCGGGATTGGGATGGCGGGGGAAAAATTCCTGTCTCATTCATCGAAAACACGGTTCCGGCTTCATGCTGGCCGGTTTTTTTCTTGATGTGGATTTCGAAGCGTATTCCACACCCCAAGAAGATTTCTGCGGAGGCTGTACGGCCTGTCTTGAAGCGTGCCCCACCAATGCCTTTGTTGCACCGGGACGATTGGATGCTTCCAAATGCCTCAGTTATTGGACCATTGAGGCCAAGGGAGACGTGCCTTCGGATATCGCTGAAAAATCGGGAAGCTGGATCTTTGGCTGCGACGTCTGCCAAGAAGTCTGTCCGTGGAATCACAAGCACATAAAAAAATCAACCACCAGCACACCCAAGAACTTGCCACAAACAGGTTTAGATTGGTTGACTTTGCTGCGTAAGGGCGGTGGATTTCAGAGCCGGTTCAAAGACTCACCACTTACTCGCGCGGGACGCCGCTCTTTGTTGCGCAACGTCCTCATCGCCCTCCGTAACAATCCACAGACAAATATCCGGGAATTGGTGGAAACGATTGGAAAGGAAGAGAGCAATCAATCCGTGGAATCTGGTTCGGATTGACCGTGTAATTCCAATCTCACCCGTTTCGGTACCTTTCCTTGCGACACGAATTCGTACTGAATTTCCAACTCCGCTTCCGGGATGGTGGGAGGAAACGGCGGAAACCGGCGAACCTTTTTCAGGGCCCTGTCCGCCAAAGTATTGAATACTGTGGAACTGCTCTTTTCTTTCCAGCTTAATGCCCGGAGATCCCCTATGCGTCCAATGCGCAGTGTTGCCACGCTGCGATAAGGTTTCCTGGCCAATTCTTTAGGGATACTCCAATAGGATTCCACTGTGGCGCGCACTCTCCCACTCCATTCTTCAATCCCCTGCCTCCTTTGAACTGCTGCAATGGAGTCGTGCTTCCACTTTGCCCGTGCGTTGGCAACCGTATCCAAAGGAACCGCCGTAACGGAATCATAAGCCTGAAAATGAATCTGTCTCCCGTCGCGGAAAACTGTGACAGTCTGCAGGTTACCGTTGGGATACCAGTAGTACAGGGAATCTTGAGCGATACCGTGGATATCGCGCCCCTTATACCATGGTTTGCCATCCGAAAACCAAGCCTGATATTCTCCGTTGCGAAGCCCGTGCTCATTCGTGGCTTCATAACGCTTGATCACACCATCGTACCACCATGTTTCCAGGCCATGTTTGAGACCACCAGTATCTATTTCGATTCGGTAATGCAGCTTCCCGGAAGAATACCGGCCTTCCTGTACAACAGGTTTGGACCCCGCACAGCCCCAAAAGTTTGCGAAACACACGACCAACAAAAAAGGGGCTGTTAGCCAATGCCGAAAGCGCATTCCGGCAAATTACATCAGTTGTACTTTCGCATCACGCCGATGACGCGGCCCAAAATGGAAAGTTCGGGCATATTGGCGTCCACAATAATGGGGCGATATGCATCATTCGCGGGCTGTAGACGTACATAGGAGCCTTCAGGAAAGAAATATTTCACTGTGGTCTCCTCACCAATCAAGGCGATGACGATCTGGCCGGGATCGGCCACGCGCTGCTGGCGCGCAAATACCATGTCACCATCCATGATTCCAGCATCCTTCATACTATCACCCGTTACTTTCAATGCAAATACACCGTCCTGTCGCATAAGAAATTCACGATCCACGACAACAGTGCCTTCGAGGTTTTCCACGGCGAGAATAGGCGTGCCAGCGGCCACCCTACCCAATACCGGAACTTCCACAACATCTTCACGATAGTCCGGAGCCATTTTCTCGACTTCGGGTAAATCAATACCCCGTGAAAGTTTCGGTGCGCGTTCGATATACTGCTTTTTTGCCAACGCGTGGAGAATGCTGCGTACTCCATTGGTAGAAGAAATCCCGAACCGCACGCCGATCTCGCGCAAAGTGGGTGGTCGGCTGGTGGACTGTATCCGTTCCTTGATGAATTCGAAAACTTCACGTTGACGGGAAGTCAGCGCTTTTCGCTCTTTTCCAGATTCCATATTGGCTTGGGAGTCATTTTTCATGTTCTCCTCCTTGCTGCCTTAAAGTATACTGCACAAAGTAATAGGTGTCAATACGTGCATTTATTTTTGGTTGCCCTTTCGTAAACAAAGAGTTAACATTCCCATTCGGTATCGTTGAAAACCGTTGAGTTAGGGTTTTTAAGAGAATTCCGCTTGGTCCCGCCGATTTCCAATAGAATTTCCGGCCCGACCAAATGGCTCTAATGCCCCATGGGCGCCCTACTCACTGGCCGATACCACGCCTCCCCGCCCGGAAATTATTGCGTCCCCGGGGGTGAAGGATCAACAATTCGGACGCATACCGCGAAGGTTCGATATGGGTGCCAAACAGGCCCCGAACCGCGTGCCTGAAACCAACAGGAAAACAAAACCCACATGGAAACCAATCTCATCGTTCTCACTTTGGCCGTTTCGGCCATATCATTAGCGATTTCAATTTATCTGGCGTTGAAGATGAAGACTGTCAGCTACCTCCTGGAACAACCGGTGGTAAAGAAAATGTCTCCGCAACTCAAGCTCAAACCGGTCAATGTGGATGAGCGGATGGCGGAGAGAAATCGTCAACAACAGCAGCAAAATCGTGATCAGCGCCCTCAGGGTGGAAACCCCAATCATCGCCACAATCATGGTGGACAGCGCGATGATCGCCGTCAGGATCAAAACCGCGACCGCTCGGATCGACCCCAAGGTGGTGATCGTGGTGACCGCCGCGAGCGCAATGATGGCGATCGCAACCGTCACGGTGATCGTGAGCGCTTCCGCGATCGGGATCGCAACCGTGACCGCTCAGATCGCTCCCAAGGTGGTGACCGCGGGGATCGCCGTCCTCCTCGTGAATTCCAAGAGAATCGTGAGCCGGTTCAAAACGCAGCTCCGCAAATGGAAGCCAATCGTACGGAAGCTCCGTCACACCAGGAAACCGTTCTTTCTCCGCGTCGCCCCCTCGTCGCGACAGTTGAAACCGAAGCGCGTATTGAAAGCGCAGCACCTTCCTTTGAGAATGAGGCCTCTTCCAACTTTGGTGATGGCGACATGCAACATGGACGCCGCAGTCAGTTGAAGAAGAAACCCCGCTTTGAGATGGACGAATCCGAGGTTAAGACCGAAGGATAAGCGTCGTTGTGATTTGAGAAAAAGCCTCTCCATTCTTGTGGGGAGGCTTTTTCTTTGAGGAAAAACGGATTTGAAAATGACCTACAATAAGAGTATGTTTAGTAGGGTTTAAAACGGACAACTAAACGGACCATGAAAATCGATATTCAAGGTGTTACCAAACGCTTCGAGACTACACAGGCGTTGGATAATGTCTCGTTGAGTATTCCCGACGGGGAACTGGTGGCGCTCTTGGGACCTTCCGGTTGCGGTAAAACCACTTTGTTGCGCATCATTGCCGGACTGGAATCACCCGATTCCGGTGAAGTGAAGTTGGGTCAAAGCGACACCAAGAACCTTGCGGTACGCGAACGTAAAATCGGTTTTGTCTTTCAGCATTACGCCCTGTTCCGACACATGACCGTCAGGGAAAACATCGGCTTTGCGCTCAGTGTCCAGAAAAAACCGAAGGATGAGATTCGGGAACGCGTGGATGAACTGCTTTCATTGATTCAGCTTAAAGGCATGGCCGAACGCTACCCCTCACAACTTTCCGGGGGGCAAAAGCAGCGTGTGGCCCTGGCCCGAGCGCTGGCCGCAAGACCTGAGGTGTTGCTACTCGACGAGCCATTTGGAGCTTTGGATGCACAAGTAAGACAGGATCTGCGCCGCTGGCTGCGCAACCTCCATGACGAAATGCACATCACTTCGGTATTTGTGACGCACGATCAGGATGAGGCCTTCGAAGTCGCCGATCGCGTGGCCATTCTCAATAAAGGACGTGTGGAACAGGTTGGCTCTCCCGAGGAAATTTTTCACAAGCCCTCCAATGCTTTCGTCATGCAGTTTCTCGGCAATGTGAACATTTTTCACAGCCGGCTCGACGCCTCAAATTCGATGCGGTTGGAGCCATCCCCTGTTTCGGGAGGAAGGGAAGTCTTTGTCCGACCACATGAGCTTTCTCTCAGACCTCAACGCGAAAGCCAGGAATCCATTGAGGGTCGTATCACCCACATTCGTACGACGGGATTATCCGTGCGTGTGAGCTTGATGGTGGATGGAGGCTCACAACTGCAGGTCGAACTTCCTGCGGAGGAATTTCAAAACCTCGGCTTGCAAAAAGGCGATTTGGCTTTCGCCACACCACGCGAGATCAAGGTTTTCGACGGCGATTATTCCATCTGAATTGATCGCAGTAAAACGATTCATTTATCTCGGGTTAAGACACTTTCCATCACAAAACTCTCATAACATTTTCTATACTTTTCATCCTTGTTTTTCACATTATTTAAACCCCTAAAAAGGGTGAAATTTGGGGTTTTTCATGGCTAACACCCTTCGTTTTGAAGAAAATTGGGAGTTTTGCTTTGATCCCGGAGATATCGGAGTTCAGAACGATTGGCCCAGATTCAAGCCTGCTTCTGGACTAAAAAAGGTTCGGGTACCCCATCTTTTTGCGCATGAGTCAAACCCGGAAAACGCCTTTGCCGGTTTTTATTTCAAGGAATTCACGCTCGACAAAAAAGACCCTGCAAAGCGTTTTCTTTTACGCGTCCATTCCGCCCATCCACACTGTCGAGTATGGTTGAACGGCGAAGAACTCGGGGCACGCTATTTTGGTCACGTAAGCTTTGATTTGGAGGCCACACGGGCCATCAAACTGGGTGCTGTCAATCTTCTGACGATCCGCGTCCAAAGCCTCGACAAACTGGGAAAAATTCAGGAACAATCTGCGCAAGAATTGCCCCTAGGAGCGCCCTTTCAGAAAGGCGCCTATGCAGGATTGCTGGGGCCTGTGGATCTCATTCCTGGCAACAAGGCCATCATCCGCTCAGTCAGTGTATTGCCGGATTATGAAGCAGATCGCGTCACCATCGAAACACGTTTCCTGAACAGCAAGAGCTTTCAGACCGAGTTGACCTTTGATATCACCAATCCTGCGGGTGAGACCGGCACATTGGCCAAGAACATCCGGCTGGATAAGGAGAACGGCATTTACAGCCTCAGCTTCCAGCTCGACAACGGCAAGGTCTGGAGCCCTGCGACACCGATACTTTACACCCTGAAAATTAGCGCGCCCGGAACTCCTTCTGTTCAAGTCCGATTCGGAATGCGTAGCGTTGAAGTGGATAAGGGGAATTTCAAGCTCAACCACAGCACCTTCAAGGTGCGTGGGGTGGGTTACCCTTGGTTCTTTCCATTCCACCATGCAATGCCCGCCTACCCCGTGGACATCCGCAAGGAACTTCAGACCCTCAAGGACTCCGGCTTCAACCTGATTCGTGCCACCGGAGCGCCCCTGCCTCCCGCCGTTCTCAGCCTCTGTGATGAAATGGGTTTGCTTGTTCTACAGGAAACCACCTGCTACAACCAAAAAGCGGGTAAAGAAGGCTTGGAATGGCTGAAGGCTCAGATCCATGCACTGGTCGAGCGCGATGGATATCATCCCTGTGTATTCGGATGGGTCATCGGCGCGGATAACGGTTCGATGGTGCTGGAAAATGGCAACAAGCTTTTGCGTTACACCGCCGATCTCGATCCGACCCGCCCGGTCTTCTCCAATCTCGGCTCCGTATATCTGGACGGCCAAGGGGGCGGTAAGATCGATTTGGGTAAGGTTTACGAACCACTGGCGGCGCAAATTTCACCGTTCGAGGGTCATAAGATTCATGCGGGTTATCCCGTGGCGCAGCGCACCTATTCGATGCTGTCCAACTATTGCTCTTCCAAGGAAGGCAAGACCATCACGGACGGGATTCACGGCAATAAATCCTATTGGGAGCGGTACAACTACCTGAAGGATGAAATCGCGGGTAAAGTTCTCGTAGACGGCCTCGGTGTTCCAGCATTCGGAAACCCCTCTTCCCTGCTGGAGAGTGTCAAAAAATTTTCTTCCTCTCAGGACTACAAGGATCTCAACAAACTCCTCCAAGAACTGGGACAAGGACTGAAAGACCGGGGACTGAACTTCTGGAAAAACGCACAAGCATTTTTGGCAGATGCAGATGCCCTGGGCCGTCAGGCATTGATTCGCCAAATCGAAGCGTTGTTCACCAATGTCCAATTCGCGGGTTACCTCGTGGAATCCTTCGGCGATCACGCCCTGAATTTCACGGGTCTTTCTAACTGGCTTCGACATCCCAAACCGGATCTCCTGGAGTCCTTCAAGCGTGTGAACCGACCTGTGCACGTATTCGCTGAGGCTGAAGAACGCACACCCTATGTAGGCAGCTCCGCAGCCATCAAGGTGCATCTCTTCAACGAAGGTCATCTTGGGGATTACTCGGTGCAGTTCCGGGTAAAGGGACCGAACGGTCGTGTGTGGCACCAAGAGTCCGTGAACGGAAAAGCCAAACCAGGTATCAATGCTGTGGGACGCTTCAAGTTCCCCGTAGGTTATGAACGCGGCCGTTTCACATTTGACCTCGTCTTAACGAAACACAACAAGGAAGTCGGGAAAACTGAGGAAGTCTTCTTTGTCCCCCCGGAAGTCAAACTCGACTCGCTTTTGAAAAAGGTCACCTTGCTCGGGAACTTCCCGGATTCGGTTTCTTATTCAACCGTGGAGGATGCCCCTATCACAGTGGTTTCCGGCCTGACGGAAGTGCCTGAAGCTGCGCTGAAGAAGGCTGTCGATCGCGCCGCGCATGGTGCGACCTTGATTCTGGGCGCATTGGGTGAAGAAGACATGCGCAAAATCAACGCTCTGAAATCACTGGGTTCAGAGCTCACATTGATCCGTTCCACAGGCGGCCCGCAGGGTAATTATCACTACCTCAAATCCGGACCGGTGTTCAAGGATCTTCCTGCGCCTGGGCTCATGGATCAAACCTTTGCGGACGTACAACCTCTCTGGAGCTTGGACCATCTGCCCGCACAAGCGGAGGTGCTGGCCGGTAGCATCAACTTCGTCACCACGCCGGGAGCCAAATCCAAAATTCGGTGGGGTGCAGATCTTGCGGTTGCGCCACTGGGGCGTGGCAAGGTCATCTACTGCCAATTCGATATTTTTTCGCGACTCGGGAAAAACGCATTGGCCGACGCACTATTCGCCAACCTTATCCATCTCGCCCGCTGATACTGTCCTTAGCCACGCTTACACTGTCGCTCGGGGAAAGCTGAAGAGAATCCAGCGGTAACGGCACCGAAGTCGCATGCGTGGCCGCATCACGAGGGTTCGGTTCCAAAAGCAGGGGACCATTCTCTCCACTCATGGGTTTCACGTTCATCAACTCATATGCGCTAAGCAGGGTTTTTGCCCATTCCAGCGCCCAGACCACTCTTCCTTCGCGTGAGGACCACCATGCTCCGGGATCAAAACCGGAATAATCGGCCATCGCCACGCAAACCACGGGAACTCCTCCGGCCAATTTTCGGAAAATCCGGAGTGCACGGGCGGAGTGAAAGCTGGACGTAATGATGAGCAGGGTATCCACGCCCAACAAGTGAGCCTGCTTTAATATCACACCCGCTTCTGACAACGTCGAGTTCGCTTCGTGGGGCAGCTGGAAAAGACGATCATGTGGAAATCCGTTTGATTCCAGGTATTCCGTGGAAAATTCGGATTCATGGTGATCCCGGAAAACTCGCGGACCCGATAAAATCAAACTGTCAAAGCGTCCCTCACGAAACAGGTTGAGCGCCGCGCTGCTCCGCTCCATACCACGGCCTTCTCCAGCCAGCACGACGGCCCACCGGACATGATTCGGCGCATTGGAACGGACCAACATGTCGCCCGACTTCCAGAGAAAGACGAAGGCGCAGAAAAGAAGAATCAGAATGGGAAAGTAAAGCCAGACAATCGTACGGCTCCACACAGGCCGGTGCTTTGCACCCGTCATATGCGAAGGCCGGGAAAACAAGGATCAGGTGTCTTCCACAAGGCGGATACGAATGGAAACCGGATTGACCGGATTGTCCCGATGATCGGTGGCTTCAGCCACAATGGCATCAGCGACTTCCATTCCACTCACCACCTTGCCGAACACCGAATATTGGCCGTCGAGATGCGGTGAATCGTCCACCATGATGAAGAACTGCGAGGATGCGGAATCCGGATTGGCGGCCCGTGCCATGGAAACGATTCCGCGCGTATGCGGGGTTTTCGAAAACTCCGCCTTCAGATTCTTGCCAGAGCCACCAGTCCCATGAAAACGTTTGTCAGGATTTTTACTGTTGGGATCTCCGCCTTGAATCATGAATCCGGGAATCACGCGATGGAACAGGGTATCATCGTAAAAGCCGGATTTCGCAAGCTCGATGAAATTTTGAACATGATTGGGAGCAACGTCCGGAAAAAATTCAAGGGTCATGTCGCCGTGGCGCGTGGTCAGAATGGCTTTGGTCATGGGGTGAATTGTAGCAACACGCGTCAATTTCGGACACCATCATATCGCATGACCAACGCATCTTCACCGTTATCTGCGTAGTAACTCTTCCGCATGCCGGTTTCGCGAAACCCAAAACGCTGGTATAGCGAAATGGCCGCGACATTGCTCTTCCGAACTTCCAGAAAGATCGCCCGGCATCCGGATGTTTCCAGTATCTGCCGCATATGCTCCAGCAGAGCCTGGCCGATCCCTTGACGACGTACCTCGGGATGGACGCCGAAGATCAGGATTTCCGCTTCATCTTCCAGAAGCTGCAGACACAGATAGGCTACAGGCTCTTCCGTCCCCACGGTTTCAGCCACCCAACTCCCCTTCCCCGAAACAAATGGACGAAGCGCTTCCATCGTCCATGGCATTGGATTGCAAAGGCGTTCCAATGCAGTAATTGCCGCCAAATCACGTTCCTGAAGGGTTCGAAATGATGGTTTTGTCATGCTTGTCAGACCGATTGACCTTAAATTGATGAAATATTTTCCAATGCGTTAAGGATGGAATGACAATCAAACCGCTGTTCATCATATCAGTCTGTCTTCTTTTATCCTGTAAATCCTCACTTGCCAGAAGTTTTTACGTGGATGCCGTTTCCGGAGACGACACCCGAACGGGTCTGAGTTCCGCCTTGGCGTGGAAAACCTTGACGAAGGTGAACGCAACCACCTTTCAAGCCGGCGATTCTGTGCTCTTCAAGAGCGGAACGCAGCACACCGGTTCTTTGATTCCCAAAGGTTCTGGAACCTCCGCGAATCCCATCTTCATGGGCACCTATGGAACCGGAGTTATTCCATTGATTCAGGCGCAGGGACAAACGCCCGACGCGCTATTGTTGCAAAACGATTCTTACTGGATCATCAATGGGCTGGAATTGACCAACACGGGTGCGACGCGCGCCACCACTCGGCGTACAGGCGTGCACCTTCTGTCCAACGGAGGCTCTGTCCTCAGTGGAATCCGTCTGCGCAACCTCTATGTGCACGATGTCAACGGCAGCAATGTGAAATCCAACACCAATGAGGGACAGGGAATCCTGTTCGAAAGCGCCACAGGTACTTCACGCTTTGACGACCTGATCATCGAAAACTGTCATCTGGTTCGAACAGATCGCAACGGCATCTGCCAGTATACCTCCAACAACACTCGCAGTACCCATGTTGTAATCCGGAATAACCTGTTGGAAGATATCGGCGGAGACGGAATCAAGGTGTGGGGATCGAACGGAGCCCGCCTTGAATACAACGTGATTCACGGTGGGCGTATGCGAGCTCTGGACAACGCCGCGGGAATCTGGCCGTTTGCCTCGGACAGCACCGTCATCCAATTCAATGAAGTTTCCGGCATGAAAGGCATCATGGACGGAATGGCCTATGATGCGGATTACCAATGCCGCAATTCTCTGTTCCAGTACAACTACAGCCACGACAATGAGGGTGGATTCTTGCTGATTTGCGCGCCTGGGAACTCCTACTCCCAAAACACGGTATTCCGCTACAACATCAGTGTTCACGATGGCATTGATTCCGCCCGTATTTTCCAACTTGGAGGCAAAGCCACCAACACGTGGATTTACAACAATACCGTGTACGTTGCGGCCAGCCAGCATGTGCCACTCATCTCCGACAACGAATGGAGCAGTGGCAATGCGGATAGCACCTTCTTCTACAATAACATCTTTTATGCAGACGGCAACGTGCGCTACGTCTGGAATAAAAGCACACACAACTTTTTCCAAAACAACGTTTTCTACGGAAACCACATCACGCCCCCCGTCGATTCGCGGGGTATCACTGCCAAACCTCCTTTGATCAATCCCGGCGCCAATGCCAATGGTTTGGCTGCAGCCGGCGCGTATGCTTTCTCTGGAGCCAGCGCAGCATTTGCCACGGGCGTGGTGATAGCGAACAATGGGGGCAGGGATTATACAGGCAATATTGTTCCAGCAACTTCACCGCCATATGTGGGAGCCATACAATACGGCACGGCTTCCGGAATCCATTTTTCACTGTCTCGAGAGTTTTTAAACGGCTTCAACGGAAAGACTGAACCACAGATTCGCGATCTTCGCGGCCGCAAACTGGATGAATCCTCTCTTAATGACCCAATGCTCTTTTTTCGATTGAAAAGATGAAAGGAAATCCGGAATGATTTCCAGAATTTTGTTTTTGATTTCGACGCTTGCTTTAATGCCACATGCGAAAGTCTATTACGTCAGCCCCTCGGGCAATGATGCCGCTGCCGGGACTTTGACAGCACCCTTCAAGACCATTGCACAGGGACAGACCGCGGCGAATCCCGGCGACACGGTTTACTTCCGCGGAGGCGTCTATGCTTTTGTGAGTACGACTGCTCAAATCGGAATTGCATTGACCAAAAGCGGAACGCAGGGAAATCCCATTCGTTACTGGGCTTTTCCGGGTGAATCTCCGGTTTTCGATTTCTACGGCATGACCGCCGCCCAGCGGATCAAGGGTGTGAATCTGACAGCAAGCTGGATTCATCTCAAAGGTTTTGAGATGAGGGGCGTGCCTCAAACGGCCTCTCTCAAAGCACATGAAGACTGGTGCATTTATGTGGATGGCGGCAGCAACAACATTCTCGAACTTTTGAATCTGCATCACAACATGGGACCCGGACTCTTCATCATCAACGGCGGGAAGAACCTGATCCTGAACTGCGATTCGCATGATAATTGGGATGCGTATTCCTATACCAACGGGTCGCTCGACGCCGGACAGAATGCGGACGGCTTCGGGTTTCACAGCACGAATATCGCAGATTCGGGAACGGTGTTTCGCGGCTGCCGGGCATGGTGGAACGCCGACGACGGATGGGATTTCATCCAAGCGGCAACGGCCGTGACCGTGGAAAACAGCTGGTCGTGGCTCAATGGTTACAAGGCTGGTACCACTACGGCATCGGGCAATGGTAATGGATTCAAGGTGGGCGGTTACGGTTTGCCACCCTCCAATGTTCCCGCCAAGGTCCCGCAACATATGGTTCGTTTCTGTCTGGCTTTCAACAACCGGGCGGCGGGATTTTACCAGAACCATCATCTTGCCCCGGACTTTTTCTACAACAACACCTCTTATAACAACGCCGCGGCCAATTTCAATCTACTGGGCTACAAGAATGGGGACGCGAGTCTGGGCATCTTGAGAAACAATATCGCCTTCATGGGCGCGGCATTGTCTAACGCCATGACTGGAACCGGTGTGGATGCGATGAATAATTCATGGAACCTAACGCCAGCTCCGGTGGCGGGCGATTTCTTGAGCACCGATTCAACAGGTGTCAGCGGCCCACGTCAGGCCGATGGCTCACTCCCCAACATCGCATTCATGAAATTGAGAGCAGGGAGCGCAATGATTGACAAGGGTGTAAATGTGGGGTATTCCTATACCGGCAATTCTCCGGACTTGGGGGCGTTTGAGTATGGCGCAATCACCGGCATTTCACTCAACTCGAGACAAAACCGGGCCGGAGTGCTGGTGTGGCATAGCCTCGATCTGCGCGGTCGTACTTACAATGGCACAAAATGGAAAACGGGTTTACACGGTACCTCGTTATTGCAAATCCAACACTGAAGACGGAATGAAATTTTCTCCGTTACACCGTTCCCCCCCCCTCGTTTTCCTCTTTCTTCTTGGCATTTTTTATGGATGCCTCTGGGACAACTCGGATGCCAATAAAACCAAAATCCCTGGGGGAATGACACTGGTCTCAGCGAAAGGTCACAGCTTTCAAATGGGCGACAGTATTTCCGCACCCTTGCATGAAGTTGTGTTCACTTATGATTTTTACATGGACCAAACCGAAGTGACGCAGGCAGATTATCGCTCCTTAATGGACACCAATCCCTCTTATTTCAACCACGATTCGCAGCGCCCCGTGGAACGGGTCACATGGTATGACGCCATCATTTACTGCAACCGACGAAGTCAGCGTGACGGGCTGGATACGGTTTATCGCTTCTCCGCCTTATCGAGAATGGAGGATGGTTTCGGGGTGGATAGCATGATCGGGCTTGTGATTGATTACACCAAGAAGGGATACAGGCTTCCCACGGAAGCCGAATGGGAGTATGCCTATCGCGGAGGGACACAAAGTGTTTTTTACTGGGGGAACAACCCGGACAGTACCGGAGACTATTCCTGGTATGCCGCCAACTCGAGAGATAGCACACAGCCAGTTGCACAGAAAAAACCCAACACTTACGGTTTATACGACATGGCCGGCAATGTGTATGAATGGATAGCCGATTGGTACGACGATTACACCTCATCCCCAGAAACCGACCCAAGGGGAGCGGCTGAAGGAGCGTTGCATGCTCTGCGAGGTGGATGCTGGTTCAACACACCACAAATCTTGCGCGCCGCACATCGCGGCAAGGAACCGGCAAATGACCGAAATCTCGATGTAGGATTCCGGTGCGCCCTTACTAAGTGATTTTTGTTTCCGCCGCGGAAAGTTGGAGGTAATGAGGGCGCAATGCATCAAAATTTGATTCTCTCGCATGTTTAGCCAAACGCGTGGCATTCACCTTTCCCTCAATGATATGAACGTCACTAAATCCGGTGAGTAAGGCTTCCACTTGTGTGACGCGAGCCGGTATAATCAAAGTTGTTTCCGGATTCGCCAATCGAAGCAATTCCTCAGTGCCAGCCATAACCCCTGTTTCATGAAGATCTGAAGACGCATAAAACCTTCCTGCATTGGACGGGATTACCGCAATGTGCCTGTCACCCAGCTTCGATTCGCAGGACAACAACAATGGTGCAAAAGAGTTGAATCCGTACAAGGGCAGATTGCGGGGCAAGGCGAGACCTTGGGCAAAAGCCATGGCGATGCGGATGCCGGTGAAACTTCCGGGCCCTACTCCCACCGCAATCGAATCCAGTTCTGAAAAAGCTCCACCCGCCTGCCGTAAAAGCCCTTCGATCCAGTCTCCCACATCGTCGTAGCGAGCGCCCGGGCTCCGCCAATCCGTAGCCAAATCATTGTCCGCTCCATCCACCACGGCGGCGAAACCGGCAAAGGAAAGGTCGAGGACAAGATTCAATGAACGGTTCAATGCTTGAGACTTTCTTCGATGATGCGCGTCAGCAGGTCACTGTAATTGATTCCCGCTTTGGCAGCTTGCTGGGGCAGAATGGACATGGGCGTGAAACCCGGAAGATTGTTGGTCTCCAAGGCAAACAAACCATCAGTCCCTGAGCCTACCGAAGGGGACCAAATGAAATCGGTGCGACTGTAAACGGAAAGCTGAAGTGCTTCGTGGCTTTTGCGCGCAAGGCGCTGAATCTCCGCAATCACTTCTGCAGGGAATTCCGCAGGCGTGATCTCTTCTGTCCGACCAGGTTGATACTTGGCTTCGTAGGAGAAAAAAGCATCCTGCTTGGGACGAATCTCCGTGGGGGGTAAAGGTTGCGCCAAACCTTCCAGCACGCCGCACGTCGCTTCACGCCCCTTGACAAAAACCTCTGCCAGCAAATGGGGAGCATCCTTCCCCAACTCGCGAACCGCTTTACGCAATGATTCTCCGTCTCGCACCACCGCAACACCGATGCTGGAGCCTCCGGTGGGATGTTTCACCACGCAAGGCAATCCCAATTCTTTCTCAATCTTCGCGGCGCCAGCTTCTCCGTATTCATTCGGTTCCAGTATTACCCATTTTGCGGTGGGAATACTGTGTTGGGTATAAAGTTGTTTGGAAGAAATTTTATCCATCGCCAACGCAGATCCAACGCTTCCACTTCCAGTAAAAGGCTGTTTGCGTTGCTCCAGAATTCGCTGGAGGCTACCGTCTTCTCCACCCACGCCGTGCAGACCAATGAAAAAAATGTCAGCTTGGGGAAACGCTGAAAACCCCGGAAACTGTATTCGATGCCAATCGGCGGGGGGATTATTCAATAAAGATTTCGCTTGATCCGGTTGTAGTGGCGGATGAATATCCGCTCCGGCAGACGGCCACATCCATTCATTTCCCGACGAGATCAACACGGGAAAGCCCTCGTAGCGCGAAGGATCGAGATTGGACAAAATGCCACATCCCGACACAAGGGACACGGGATGTTCGGGTGAAATGCCGCCCATGAGAACGGCTACACGCAGACGAGCGGAACTCAAGGTTCACACCTCGACGATGCTGCCGAGCGGCTCTTCGGAATTATTGAAATCCTCTAGAAAATAGGCGTACCCTTCGGCATCCTGTGTGTAATTCGGGCCCACGTGATGCTGGAAAAAATACCGTAGGGCGGAATCCCTGGAATCCATCTCCACCAGTTTGTGAATCAGGGACGGTTTGGCGGTGACGAACGCAATGGAATAACGGGGCATGATGCGTAAAAGATAACCCTAGCCGGGCTGCTTGCGACTGGAAGCGTTGGCTTGATACGCCTTCCAGGTTGTCTTCAACAAAGTTTCACCATCACTGTAACGCGCCTTCCATCCCAATGTTTCCAACGCCTTGTCGGAGGACGCGAGGACTGAAACAGCATCTCCAACGCGACGGGCAACGATTTCAAAAGGAATACCTCGGCCCGTGACCTGCATGGCAAGACGTACCATCTCCATGACGGTGATACCCGAACCGGTGCCGAGATTCACCGTCAAATTTCCGCCCTTGGTATGGAGGTAATCCAGCGCCTTTACGTGCGCATCCGCAAGATCAGAGACATGGATGTAATCGCGAATACAGGTACCGTCACGTGTGGGATAATCGTCTCCGAAAATCTGCAGTTTCTTCCGCCAGCCCATAGCGGTTTCCATGACGACAGGCAAAAGGTTCGCTGGATTCTGTTCCAACCCCTGCAACTCCCCGTCCGGGTCATACCCTGCGGCATTGAAATAACGCAGGCAGACATGTTTCAATCCCTTGAGTCGTCCGTACCACTCGATAAAACCTTCAATGGCCAGCTTGGTATGTCCATAATAATTCTCAGGCTTGGTCGAATGTTTCTCGTCCAAGGGCAGATATTGCGGCTCGCCGTAAACGGCGGCCGTGGATGAGAACACAAAATTGGGAATACCCGCTTCCAATACACTCTCCAACAGATTCAAGCTACCGACGATGTTGGCGCGACTGTATCGCTCAGGAACCTCCATGCTCTCACCCGCCGCCTTCAAAGCGGCAAGGTGGACCACGCCGTCAAAGCGGAATTCCCTGGCGGCGGCTCTGAGCACCGGAAGATCGAGGATATCCCCTTCTCGAAAAGGGATTCCGGGAAGAACATTGGAACGCAGGCCGGTGGACAAATTGTCGAAGACCACCGGCTCATGGCCGGCTTTGATCAGCGCCTTGCAGACGTGCGATCCAATGTACCCCGCGCCGCCAACGACCCAAACCTTCACGCAACCTCCTTGAAGCGGGGGAAGATACCAATTCTGCCGTCCAATCCTCCCTTGTCCCGAAGCATGTTCTCCTTGTATCTTATCCCTGACTTTTACGCAGAGGTTTTATGCGCACAGGCAATCTTCTTCTCGTCGGCTTTTTGGGAACGGCTTCGCTCTTGATCGCCCAACCGTCTCCCGTGCAGGGTCCGCAGGCACCCGAGCCTCCTCCGACTTACGAGATGGACAAGAATGGGGAAAGGGAACACATCGATTTCTCCTTGAAGGTCAAACCGATTTCCGATCCGAACATGCAGTTCACCAAGTTCAGCGGCAAGAAGTCCTTGATCTTTTACTTCTCAGCCAAATGCCCGCACTGCCAGCATGCCTTCCCCTTCATCCAGAAAGTTTCGGATTCACTGACGGCCAAAGGGTTCGCCTCCGTGGCCATCGCCATCAAGTTCAACACGGATGAGGACATCCATGACTTCGTCCGTGATTTCAAGGCCCGCATGCCGATTTTCCAGGACGACGATCGCAGCTTCGGAGAAAACTACGGCACCGGTTACGTACCTGTGATTTACCTCGTGAATGAAAAAGGCGAGTTCATCCGTTACAAGAACTTCGACGAAAACGAAACGCCGAAGATGATCATGAAAGAAGCCCGGACACTCATCGCCAAGAAGTAATCCTGTCCGTGTCCGGAACCCGCCGGGTCCGCGCGACCTTTTCCCATACCGCCGCCGCTTCAGAGAGCGGCGGTTCTTTTTTGGATCTCCTCTGTCGGCGTTTCACCTACCATACCCGTGAAGAATGGATTGAACGCATCCAAGATGGGCATGTGCTCTTGAATGGTGCTTCCGCCAGCCCCGATACCCCGATTCAAACCGGAATGCGGTTACAGTACCGGATGGAGAATTACGAGGAGCCCGCTGTCCCCATTTCCTTTTCCGAAATTCTGACACAGGGCAATCTGGCTTTAGTCCACAAACCCGCGGGACTTCCGGTTCATAAAACCGGCCGAGTGTTCGTTTATACATTGGCCAACCTCTATCGCCAGCACCGAAAAGATCCCACTTGGGCACCGCTAAACCGATTGGATGTGGAAACTAGCGGCATCGTGGCCTTTGCTCGTGGATCCGAAGCTCTACGGCAATACTCGCCCACTGAACCGGGAACTTTGTGGAAAAAGTTTTATCTGGCCGTGGTCCATGGGGAAATCACTTCGGATGGCTCTGTGGATTTTCCTTTGGCCGAGAAGCCGGGAGATTCGATCCGCAGCCGGATGCATCCTGACCCCCACGGCAAACGGGCCAAAACTCTTTTCCATCCCTTATCCGTACGGAATGGAAAGACTTTGCTGCGGGTTCAACCTCTGACCGGCCGCAAGCACCAGATCAGGGCCCATCTTGCGGCAATAGGTCATCCGATTGTAGGCGATAAGGCTTACAGCTTGGATGGACGGCATTATCTCAAGCGGCTGGAGAAGGAACTCGATGAGGCTGATTACGCTGCCCTAGGGGCATCGCACCAGCTATTACATGCAGTCCACCTGGAAATTCGGAACCAAACTGGCGAAGGGATTGTAGGAACGGATAGCGAAGTTCCAGAGGATTTCCGAAAACTGTTTCCAGATCTGGATCTGTCTTCGGGCTTTAATTTCCCAACAACTCCCTGACCTTTGCCTCAATCTCAGGGATATCCGTCTCCCCCACCGCCTGAAACCAGACTCCGTGCGGATAGCACATCACATTCGGGCCTTGAGCGCAGGGACCCAGGCAACCGGTCCGACTTACCCGTACCGGAAGCTTTGCTTGCTTCAGTCGAGCCTTAAGTTGTTCGAAAACCCGTTGTGCTTCTCCTGAATCTCCACAGGACGGCGTGCCATCGTGTCGTGCATTGGTGCACACGAGAACATGCAATGGATGGGGCGTTTTGGCGGTCAGCATAAAGGTTTCACCTGGCTTAGAAATCTAGATTACACAGACATTCGCCTCATGACAGAACCCTCCGCCATTTTTGTTTCAGACCTGCATCTCGGCACGCTCTATGCCGGTGCGGACCCGGATCGGGGACGAAAGTTCGAGGAATTTCTCCGCGGTCTTTCCGGAAAGTCCTCCCATCTTTTCCTGCTCGGCGACATCTTCGAATTCTGGATGGAATACCGCCATTACATCCCCAAGGATCATTTTGGAATTCTCTCGGCCCTGAAGGAACTTCGACTATCAGGGATGCAAATCCATTACCTGTGCGGTAATCACGATTTCAATCTCGGAACCTTTTTCAAGGAACATCTGGAAATCGAAACGCACGATGAACCCTTCCAGCTCGAACTTCAAGGGAAAAGGCTGCTGTTGCTGCACGGGGATGGCATGGATGTGGAAGACAAGATTTACCCTTGGGTCCGCAAGATTCTTCACCATCCCTTTTGCAATTGGTTGTACAGTCTGTTGCACCCCGATCTGGGTATGAAGATCGCCTTGGGAGTGGGAAATTTCTCCCGCAACCACACCGGGAATGTTCCACGCTACCTCGATCGCTATGAGGCCGCGGCAAAACGACTTTTACAGGAGAGCCGCGTAGACATCCTCATGCACGGCCATGTGCACGCAGGGTTTGTGAAGGATCAGCCGGAAGGTGTTTATGTCAATACGGGTGAGTGGCTGCAAAAACTGCAATACGTCGAGATGATCGGCGGACAATGTTTTTTGAGGAACTACAACGATTCGAGTTCTCGTTTGATCGACTCCAGCTTTTCGTAATCCTCCTGCTGGAGCGCCTCGATCTTGGCGACCAGCAACTCGAGCTTCTTCAAGGCAAGCGGGCCGAAATCCTTGGAATTTTCGATGACGCTTAAAATGGCGTCTGTATCCTCCGGAAACCCGAATTCTTCCATGAAGGAACGAAACTCCTTTTCGGTCTTTTCGTGTTCTTCTTTTTCGCCCACACCACCGCGCGCATAAATCATGCGGGGGATCAGACTCTTGAGCAGATATTCCTTCCAATCACCTTTTTCCCGGTCAAAAGCGGATTCCAGAAATTCGGCTTTGGGCTTGCCCTCGATGGTTTTAAGCAGCGACGAAATTTCGGCTTCGATTTCCCGATGTTCCTGTTCGCGATAGTAGGCCTGATACAGGATGGGAAAAGCGTTCACACACAAATGTGCATGGCTCAAGACGGTAAACTCACCGAGGTAATAGATGTCTGCATCCTGTGCCAGCATCTCCTCGTCCGAAGAAAAGAAGGCCACCTTGGCTGGGATGGGAATGAAGTCCGCGTTCTTCATGGACTCCAATCGTTCCTTTACCGCTTCAGGATCGAGTGCACCTTCCAAGCCACCGGTATCACGTGCCTGCTCGATGACTTCTTCAATTCCCTTTTCCAGTGAAATCCCGAATTCCTTGCGGAAAAAATCACGGATATTGCGTTGTTCCACGTAATTGGCCTGCACGGCAAGAATGCCATTGCGAACCAGATTCTCCAGTGGCGAGGAAGCTTCACCCTCAGGCGCCAGTGCAGTCGATGAATTGTGATCCAACACCCGGACATAAGTGATCAGCTTGCCGCGAAGGTGGTTGGGATCCCCTTTTTTAAGCTCGAACAACAGCGCTTTGGACAAAAAGACTCCCCGCGTCAAGTCGCGCGGCTGATGCCTTAAAAGGCGAGGACGTACCCGAGATGCAAATCAAGGTTTACGAGATCCGTACTGCGAAGCCCGTCGCCTTTTTTGATCACGACCTTGGGCTCAAAATTCAATCCCATGGTCTCGGTCAGGCGGTACAGGATATCCGCGGAAACGGAAATGTCGTGCTGGATGAAATAATCATCCTCAAAATGACCTTCGGGGGTCGTTGATGACGTGGTGCTGTATGTCACCCAATTCAACAGCCACTTGGTGTAAAAGAATTCATAGGCCAGCTTGGGGGTGATTTCGAATTTATCCCCGGCCCGAAACCTGAACCCAAACACCGGTCCCATGCCGAAATAGTTGCGCGAAAAACTGTTCAAGTTCGAATCCGCAGGGGCCTTCTCGTAGATGTAATCGGCGCGGAGTGCCAGTGAAAACTTGTTAGTGTTGTCAGGTTCAATAAATTCGAACACCGCATAAGGATTGACAAAAAAGGACTTGAACTTGGCCTCCACCTTCTTGTCAGAATCAGGTGGAGCGGAAAATGCGGTGTCCTTCAAAGGCATACCAGCCCGGATACCCAAGGTCGATCGTCCTTCAATGGTGTATTCCAAGCCCACGAACGGCTGGGTAATCTTGGAATTCCATTTGGTGCCGACATAGGGATGGATTCCTGACAAATCCTGCTCAAAAAGTTCGGTTTGCGAAAAGGCTAAAACCGCCGTCAACAGGATGAAAACCTGTCCCATCGCGAGCTTTTTCATCGGGAATGCTCCTTCACAAGTCTTTGGAATATAGCTTCGCGGAAAGGTCTGAAGGCGTGAAATTTCACCTTTCCAGCTTGAATTTGAACTTCAAATGGGCTCCAGGACCCACAGTGATATCCGTGTCGAAGGGCGGGGCTATACGGTGCAGGAGTTCGACGTGATATTTTCCAGGGGGAAGCTCCAGCCAGGACTTCATGGGAGTTTCCCCTTCAGGTTTGCCGTTGATGTTAATGGCCGCAAACGGGGGCGCCGATTGTACCATCAAATAGCCATTTCTGCCGTCCAATCCTTCCATTGGATTGGGAGCCATGGACTTCTTAACCTTCTTGGCTGTTCCAGAAGCTGCGGATACGGTCTTGACCGAATCTTTCTCCACCATCGTTTTTGATGTGGCGGCAATGCGTTTGGGCGCCATTTGATTTTTGAGTCCCACAGGCATAAGCCCGGTCAACCATGCCCCGCCCACCAACACCGCCAAAGAAACCAGGGCGCTGAGTGTCAACCAAAGTATCCGGCGCGATTTGAACCGCTTCAGCGTTGAGGACGAAAAACCCGAGAATCTGTTCCCGGACAGGCTGCCGGACAACGTGGGTGGTGGAGGAATGTTCAAGCCGACAATGAATTCCCGGACATGATCCACGGAGTCCGCAATCCCCCGCATTCCCAGCCAACTCTTCAATTGCTGAGCCACCCACCTGGCCCCTGCTCCACGATCCGCAGGATTTTTTTGCAGCAAAGTATCGACGATTTGAATGAGAAAGGGATCAGCTTTTGGATTCAGGTCCGCCACAGGAACGTGTGGCTTTTCACAGATGTTTCTCAACGTGGCCGGAATGCTGCCCCCGGTAAATGGCATCATGCCCGTCAGACACGAATAAAAAACACCACCCAATGCGAACACGTCGGTTTTGGGGGTGGGCTTTAGCCCTTCCACCTGTTCCGGGGACATGAAATTGGGCGAGCCCAGCACCGCGCCCGTTTGAGTGCGTGAATGTTCGTCGGCAATATGCGCAATGCCGAAGTCCGTGATCTTGAGAGCGCCTTCGGTATTGAACAGAAGATTTTCCGGCTTGATATCCCGGTGAATCACACCCTGTTTTTCTGCGACTGTCAGGCCTTCCGCAGCTTGAAGAATGATGGCCGCTGTAACCGTGTCGGGCATAGGTTTCCCAGCCAAGGCTGTGCACAAAGTTTGCAGACTTTGCCCGTCGATAAACTCCATGACGAGGTATTGCTGGTTGTCCTGAACGCCGAAGTCGAAAATTTCGACGATGTTGGCATGCCGCAATGCCGCAATGGTCTTGGCTTCGACATTGAATCGTTCGATAAGCTTGTCGTTGGTCGAAAGGTGGGCCTGAATGACCTTGATGGCCACGAGGCGGTTCAATAACGGATCTTCCGCCAAATAAACTGTGGCCATGCCTCCCTGGCCCAGCGGTCTCAATATTCGGTAGCGCCCCAGTTCCATGGAGTTGCGAAGTTATAAAATCCCGGAATGCGGAAAAACCCCGCGACCGTCAACGGCCGGGATTCGGCCGCCAGCGGGGATTTTTCGAAGACATATCCACCGAGTAGAAATTGCGCTCGAAACGGGTGGCGTCCCGACCCAAGTGCCTGAGCAGGAAGCGGGCAATCCACTTCTCGATTTTCAGAACGACCATCTTCTTGCGCAACCGCCCCTGCGTGTCGCGGTTCAGAATCGAAGGAATAGTGTTCATGGTCAGGATTTCATCGAGTACGCCCGCATTCATATTCTCCCTGCCTTCGGGAGAGGCATAGAAATGCGTGACCCCGAAGCAGATGCGATTGGGCTTCCCTTCGTGCAAAAGGCGGCAGCATTCCATGATGGTGGAACCGGTGCGCACCATGTCGTCCAGAACGATGACATCCTTCCCCGCGATGCCTTCCAATCCGATGTCCGACTGCGCGCTCAACGTCATGCTCACCTGCCGCTCGCCCGAGCGGGATTTCTGCATCACTACACGCGATACGCCGGAAAGCCCCAAAGTTTCCCGTACTTGGGTGACAAAGGGCCATGCCCCCATGTCCGGGGCACAGAGGACTAGATTGCTTCCGTCGATTCCGGTAGAGACCATGTCAGAATACTTGATGTAATCCGCATAGACTTCACTGGGTGTGAGGTTGTAAAATCCGCTGGAGAAGGTGTCACTGAACAACTTCTGCACCTTGGCACTGTGATTGTGCACCGTGATGACGGAATCCACTCCGGAAAGACGGAGTAGTTCCGCGTAGAGTTTGGCTGTGAAGGCCTGGCCGTCGAACTTTTTGAGATCCTCCACGGGTCGGCTTTCCTCATCCTTGCCTCGGTGCGGGCCGCGATCTTGCGCTGAGAAAAACAGATCCGGCTCCACCAGAATCACCTGTTTGGCCCCGTTGTCCTTGGCGGCACGGGCCAGCACGAAGGTTCGTGAAGCAAGCGAACCGCGCGTATGGTTGGTGGCGGCGGAACAAATGACCACAGTCTTTCCCGTCAAGGACTTGCCGATGTTGGCCATATCGTTCTCATCGCTGAGATAACGAGGGCAGAATTCGGTGTTGGCGTAGACTTTGAGGGAAATGAGGTCGGCCATGTCCTCGATCTGGCCGCACATGTGGGCTATGTCAATGGCGAAAGGGTCGTCGGAAACGTTCGAGATAATGATCAAATCACGCATCGTGGGGATGTCTATTCCTCTCGGGACATGGTTACGGGAACAGGCGCGGCCCGCCAGACGTCCCGATTGTATTCAAGGATGGTGCGATCCGAAGAAAATTTTCCCATGCGCGCCACGTTGAGCACTGCCTTTTGCGCCCACGCTCCGGCATCCCGGTAAAGTTCGGACACTTTGTGCTGGCATGCCACATAGCTTTCGAAATCGGCAAGCAACATGTATTCGTCGTGGTGCATGAGACTGTCGAGAAAGGGATTGAACAACCCTGGGTCTTCCGGTGAAAAGTAACCTGCCCGTAGAAGATCCATGACGGAGGAAAGCGCGGGAGACTTTTGGACGTATCTGGAGGGGACGTAACCCGCTGTTTTCAAATGCAATACCTCTTCCGCCGTCATCCCAAAAATGAAGATATTCTCCTCACCGACCTCCTCACGGATTTCGATGTTGGCCCCATCCAAGGTGCCGATGGTCAGGGCCCCGTTGATGGCAAATTTCATGTTGCCCGTGCCGCTGGCTTCGGTTCCTGCAGTGGAAATCTGCTCGGAAAGATCGCTGGCCGGAAAGATCTTCTCTGCCAGCGAGACGCGATAGTCCTCGAGAAACACAACCTGCAACAGACGGCGGGAGTCGGGATCGTTATTCACCACCGCCGACACGGAGTTGATGAGTTTGATAATCAATTTGGCCATGAAATAACCCGGAGCGGCCTTGCCACCGAAAATGAATACGCGTGGGACCATGCCTTTCCCCCGCCCTGCCTTGATCTCGTTGTAGAGATGAATCACATGCAGGATGTTCAAGGCCTGCCGTTTGTATTCGTGCATTCGCTTGACCTGCACATCGAACAATGCGTCCGTGTGGATCTCGAGATCGAGGTGGTAGCGAATCCAATCAGCGAGACGTTGCTTGTTCGCTTGTTTGATTTCTCGCCAACGGATTAGAAATTTCTCGTCTGCGGCAAATTTTTCCAATTCCCGGATGCGCGAGAGGTCTCCGGCCCAGCCTTCGCCGATCTTTTCCGTGATCAAGGCGGATAGGGCCTTGTTGGACTTGAGCAGCCACCGGCGCGGTGTGATGCCGTTGGTCTTATTGTGAAACTTGTCGGGCCAGAGGTCGTGAAAATCCCTCACAAGCCGCGTCTTGAGAAGATCCGTGTGCAGACGCGCCACTCCGTTCACGGAATGCGATCCTGCGATGGCAAGATACGCCATGCGCACCGAGCGATGCTCGCCTTCTTCGATCAAGGACATGCGGCGCAATCGCTCCACATCGCCCGGGTATTTCCAGGAAACCTGCTTGAGAAAGCGGTGGTTGATCTCGAAAATGATTTGCAGATGGCGGGGCAGTAACGCACCCATTAATTCCACGCCCCACTTCTCCAGCGCTTCGGGCAGCAGGGTGTGGTTTGTGTATGCAAAGACACGCGTTGTGATATCCCATGCATGCTCCCACGACATCCCCTCTTCGTCGATCAGCAGGCGCATCAACTCTGGAATGGAAATCGCCGGATGGGTGTCATTGAGCTGAATGGACACCTTGTCCGCCAAACGCCCGCAATCCTTGTGAAACTTCTTGTAGCGACGCAGGATGTCGCTCAATGTCGCGGCGCACAGGAAATACTGTTGCTTCAGGCGCAGTTCCTTGCCGTTCATTGAAGAATCGTTCGGATACAGCACTTTGGAGATGCTCTCTGCAATGGCAATGTCCGCGCCAGCCTCCACGTAGTCGCCGCTGTTGAAGTAATGCAATCCGAACTCATCCGCCGATTTTGCCGACCACAGACGCAGTGTATTCACCGTCTGGTTGCCGTAGCCTGGAATGGGAATATCGAAGGGACAGGCCAGCACCTCATCGGCATCGATCCAATCGTACACCGTGACACCATGGTCATTCCTGCGTGGTACCACCCTGCCCTTGAACTTGACACGTACCGTGTATTCCGGACGGGCTATTTCCCACGGGTGCGTCAATCTCAGCCAGTTATCCGGATGCTCCTGCTGAAAGCCATTGCGGATTTTCTGATGAAACATTCCGTAGTCATATCGAATGCCGTAACCGTAGGCGGGAAGTTCCAGCGTGGCCATGGAGTCGAGAAAACAGGCTGCAAGCCTACCCAGTCCCCCGTTACCCAAACCAGCCTCGAGTTCCTGGTCCCGCAAATCCTCCAACTCCATGCCGAGATCATATAAGGCTTTGCGCGCTACATCCTCAACACCCAGATTGATCAAGGCATTTCCAAGGGAACGCCCCATCAAAAATTCCATGGAAAGGTAATAGATGCGTTTGGAATCCTGCTTGTAATAGGTCTGCTGGGTTTTGATCCAGCGGCGAATCAAGTGCTCACGAACGGCATAGCAGGCGGCCAGATACTTGTCGTAGGAAGTTGCGGAATACTTGTCCTTGCCCAACGAGAATTCCAGGTGGCGTTGAAAAGCCGATTGAAACTCCTGCTGAGGAAGCGTTTTGACCTTGGTGGACATGAGAAAGTCCTTGTTGAATTGCGGGCTGAGTCAATCTTAGCAATATTCGATTTTTGCCCCGCAAAATCGTACCTTGCCGCAAGCATTAACAACTTTCGACAAATGCCTTCAACTGCGGAATATTTTCTACAACGTGGCCTGGTGCCGATGGATTGGCAGCAGGTGTTGCAGGTCATCGAAGCGCGACTGCCACCTGATGATTTGGCAACCTTCCGCCGGCTGCACAAAAGTTTCACTGGCTATCCCATGAATCATACTTGCGCCGCGTTCTACGATTTCATCGCAACGCGGGAGCTGTCCGATCTGCTGGGATCCTTCCGTTTTCAACGTATGACGCAAATCGGAGAAAGCCTGTCGACTCTTCCTTTGAAAGGACGCCACGTTCTCGATGTGGGCGCAGGCGGCGGATACCTCGCAGAGTATATGCGGGATGAGCTTGGAGCACAGGTCCGTGTCACAGATTTGTCCACCCAAAGTCTTCGTCGCCTTGAAAGATCAGGATTCCAGCTCCTTTCAAATCAAGCCAAAACATTCGACTACATCCTCTGCGCCGACAGCCTTGGAGAAGTCAACTCAGATGAAGATGATTGGTTAAAGGCACCGGAGAACGAAGGCGATCCCGGTTATCCTGAAGAACTGGAACAGCGCTATGGACTCGCAGGAAAACTTTCACCTTTAAAATCTCTACTGGCACCCGATGGCAAGGTGCTGCTTTTCGAACCCGTGAAATATCCCGGCTTTTGGAAAGGGACAGGCCAATTGCTGTCCAACCGTGGTTGGAATACGGAAGTTCACGATCCTGTTCCAACTTGGTACGTTTCTGCGAGTTAAATCGAGTGTTAGGGTGGATAAGCCCCTCCCCCGTTTTTATATTACAATTTCGCCAAGAACAGGTATTTAACCCAACCGAAAGGATTTCATCATGGCAGTGCTCGTGGGCAAGGAAGCCCCTGATTTTACCGAAGACGCGGCCGTCGGCCAGTCCACCCAAAAAGTTTCGCTCTCCCAGTATAAGGGCAAACAATACGTCGTGCTCTTCTTCTACCCGCTCGACTTCACCTTCGTGTGCCCCACGGAG
>OMJM01000029.1 GCA_900299345.1 bacterium
AATTCCGGTGGCGGCGGTGGCGGCGGATGCGGACAGCCAACCACCATCAAAGCAATGCCTCCGAGGCCCAACAAGCTCAGCTTTTTCAAGTTCATGGAGTGATTCTCCTCTTAATTCCAAGTGTTGTTGTAAGTCGTTCGCTAAACTACACAAATACACCTGTGATTTCAAAAAAACAGCGGGGATTTTTCAGAAATCGGACCAGGAAGGCATGGAATTTCCACCTGAAAAGGTGATGCGACGGGGTTCAGACCCATCTGCGCCCATGACAAAGATTTCCGGAGAACCGGTACGCGTGGACATAAAGGCAATATGACGTCCATCAGGGCTCCAAGTGGGGCTTTCGTTGCTGCCGGAGTTGGTGGTGAGCTTGGCGGGATCTTTCCCTTCGGGTCCAACCGTATAAATGTTGAAGTTGTTGCCTTCATCCAGAGCCACGAAGGCGATTTTGTCTCCTTTGGGAGACCAGACCGGGGAACCGCAGTAGCTGAAGTCGAAGGTGATGCGCCGAAGATTGGAGCCGTCCCGATCCATGATGTACAGCATGGGCGTTCCCGTGCGATCGGACATGAAGACGATTTCATACCCGTTGGGTGACCAGCTCGGGGAGGTGTCGATGCCTTCCGAAAAGGTAAGACGTGTCGCCTTTCCACCATCCACCGTGCGCCGATAGATTTCGCTGTTGCCGTCCGCCGTCGAGGCATAGGCGATTTCCTTGTCCATCCTGTTGTAGCTGGCGGCGCTGTTCATTCCAGCTGAGACGAAAACCTTGGCGCTTTTGGCCGCAGTCACGTCGGCTTGGAAGAATTGCGGCACACCGGCGGCGTAGCTGGTAAACAGGATTTTGTCCTTCGCGCCGAGGAAGATGGGGGTGAGGTTGATGGATTTGTTGGGCGCGATTTCCCGGGCGTTGGCTCCGTCATAATCCATGGCCGCGACTTCCTTGCCCGTGGAGCGCTTATTCACATAGGTGATGCGGGTCTGTGCGATTCCCTTTTCCCCGAAAAGTTGATACACTAGCTCGTCGGCGAACTGGTGGGCGGCGAGTCGCAATTGCTCCTTGGGCCCCTCGTAATGTTTCTTGATGATCGTGGTTCCCGAATCGATATCCACCAGTTCGCAGTCCAGTGTATAGCGATCTTTTTCCAGAGTGTAGCTGCCGCGGAGATAGGCGAGCGCTCCATCCTGTTTGAACAGTGTCTTGGTGCTGGTATCGAAGGTGGTCGCGAAACGCACGTTGAAGCGGCCGCTGAAATGGAGATCATCCACCAACACGGTTCCTGGTGGGGAGGACGAAGCTTTTGGATCCCCTTTGACACAGGGAAATTCGATATAGCCGAGCGCGATAACCTCAGTGCCCTTCTGTTCGGATGTAATCACCACGTCGGCGGCGAAAGCAATGCCTGACATCGCCATCAGGCAGGGAAGAAGAAAGCGGAACAGTTTACTGGCCGTGGTAAATGAACTCATAACTTACCTGAATGACGTCCTCGGGGTAATTCTCCGGAATCGGAGGAAGATGTTCCAGCCGGAGAATAGTGCGCTCGGCCAGTTGGTCCAGCAATACGTTGCCGGAGGTTTGCGAAACGCCCACTGTGGCGACGCTTCCGTCGCGGGACACCTGAAAACTGACCACCGTTTTGACCTGTCCTTCGACATCGATTCCCGTGGGAGGGCTCCACATGCTTTCAACGCGTTTTTTCACACGTCCGGCCCAGATGGAAAGCCGCGGATCCGAGGGAATGTTGGCGACCAAGGTGGTTGTAATTTCCGCAGACTGTTGAGGCACATCCTTGATCGGTTTGGTTTCATCCACCACGGGTTTGACCCGTTTGGGTTCTGGTTTGGAAACGGGAACGGGATTCTTGGGCTTCGATGTGAGTTTGGGAGCCTCGGGTGTGCGTGTTTCTTCCACGGGTTGTGGTGGAGGAGGCTCGGGACTTTTAGGAGCCAAGGGTCTCAACTTGGGTTCCACATTCACGAGTTCGAACACAGGAACTGCCGATGCTGGTTTTTTAGGAAAGGATTGGTAAAGCACGAAACCGGTCAGCAGAATGGCGTGAAAAACTCCCGACAGGGTCAACGCAAGACGGGGCTTGCCCGAATCCCAGCGAGCTTCTGGCCTGCGCGTCGGAGATGTCTGCACAGTGGACAAGTGTATCACGGTCCTCTTGAAGTCGGGTCGGTGAGGAACCCGAGGCGTTTGCCGCCCTGTCGCTGAATGGCGGCGACCACTTCCATCACCACACCATAAGGAACACCCTGATCGCAATTGACGATGATAGCCGTTTCCGGATCCCCGGTGAACACGTTGCGGAAATCCTTTTCAAAGTCCCGCATGTCCGAGGCGGTTTCGTCGATCAGGATTTCGCGATCCTTGGTGATGGTGACGGAGATGGCCTTCTTTTCTTCCAGGCTGCTGGCCTGTGCCTTGGGAAGTTCCACCTTCACGCCCTGACTCATGAGGGGCGCCGTGATCATGAACACCACCAGAATGGCGAAGATCACGTCGATGAGATTGATGAGGTTGAGCTCGGCGTTGACCCGGAGCGACTCGCGGCGGCGCATGTGGGATTATCCCTGTTGCGCCGCGCGTTCCAGCGCCAGCAAATCGCCCCGCTTGAACGAACTGACGACCTCGGAACCGAAGGTGTACAGTGCGGATTCGGCGCGGCGGTTGAATCCCGCGAAGGCGTTGTACCCCAGCGAGGCGGGAATGGCCACCAGCAGGCCGGAGAACACGGCCATGAGCGCTTCGGAAATTCCCGGCGCCACCACGGTGATGTTAGCAGAGCCCGTTTTTCCGATTTCAAAGAATGCGTCCATGATGCCCCACACCGTGCCGAGAAGGCCGATCAAGGGGCCGGTGGCGGTGCAGAAGGCGAGGTAGGTAAGCCCGCGTTCATTGCGATCCTTTTCGACGTCCACGGCGCGGTCGATGGATTCTTGCACGAGTTGGCCGCGGGAATCCAATGACTCGTAGGTGACGAGTTTGGACAATCCCTCGATTTCGTGAAGCGCACTTTGCACCACCCGCCCCATGGGGGTGTCCGGCATGCCTCCGGCGATGCGCGCCATATCCTGAACACCGGGATTCACGCCCAAGGCCACTTCCCAGTTCGAGAACGATTTTTTTTTGCGGCGGTTGCCGAACCATTTTTGAATCAGCAGTGCCCAAACTCCGATGGACAACAGGAACATGGTTCCCACGGTGACCCATGTGGAAGTGCCGGCGTGGCTGAGAATGCTGAGAAGCGCGGAATCATGCATGGACGGAATTTCCCCCTGCGAACACCCATAAATTCAAAATTTGCAGGAGAAAATCCCAGCAATCAGCCGAGTTGCGCGCGGATTTTTTCGATGCGCGTGCGGAATGCGGGATCCGTTTCCATCACCTGTTCCGTGCGCTTGATGCTGTGAATGGCCGTGGAGTAGTCGCGATTGAAAGCCAACCCTATGGTATACAGGGAGTTATCCGTCAATTGCCGCGCGAGATACATGGCGGCGTGGCGCGGCTCTGCAACATTCTTCTTGCGAGTCTGCGAGGTCAGCAGGGCATGGGGGATTCCGAACTCCGTCGCGACAGCCTGGATGATGCTTTTCAGTGCGACGCCCCGGTTGTGGTTGCGCACCGTATCACCGAGAATTTCCTTGGCGATGGACACGGTGATGGGGGCGTGGATGAAATCGGCGTATGCGGAAAGCTTGATTAAAGTCCCTTCCAACTCCCGAACACTTGAGGTGACGTGGCCGGCCACATACGCAAGCACATCCTCATCCACGCAAGAACCGGGATCCATCGCAGCTTTTTTCTGCAGGATGGCAAGTCGTGTTTCGAGATTCGGTGGTTGGAGATCGGCCAGAAAGCCCGTGTCGAAACGGGAAAGCAAGCGCGTGTGAAGTCCCTGAATCTGCGCCGGGGGGCGATCCGAGGTAATCACGATCTGACGGTTGAAAGATTGCAACGCGCTGAAGATGTTGAAGAATTCGTCCTGGGTACCGGGTTTTCCGGCCAGAAATTGAATGTCGTCGAGCAGCAGGATATCGGCATCCTTGTACAGCTTGTAGAAGGCGCGGGAGTCCTTGTTGCGTTGCACGAACTCGATGTATTCCCGCGTGAATTCCTCGGAGGTGCGGTAGACAATCTTCCGCACGGTCTCGTTTTCCAGGCAGAAATGGGCGATAGCTTGCAGCAGGTGGGTTTTGCCCATGCCTGTCCCACCGTAAAGCACGAGTGGATTAAACTTGTTCCTGCCAGGAGATTCTGCAACGGCCATGCAGGCGGCATGCGCCAGCTGGTTGCAATCCCCGATCACGAAGTCTTCGAAGGTGTTTCCTGCATAGAGCGGCACCGTGGCATTAACAGTGACGGTGGATTTTACGTGTACCGAACTGGCGGGATTTTTTTCCGAAGCGTCGGGATGGAATGCTTCCGCAATTGCAGCCGGTTTGATCGTGAAGGACACGGGCAGGAATGTTCCGAGGATCTCAGAGACCGCAGCTTCGAGAACGGACTTATAATGATGCTCCACATATTCCAAAACAAACGTGTTGGGAACCCCCACGACTATCCGGCCGGATTCCATATCCGCGATGCTCAAGTGTGCGAACCACGTGTTGAACGCCGTCTCGGGAATGCGGTTCCGCAGCAGATCCAACAACCCATTCCAAAGAAACTGGGGTGAGTTTTTTCCGGGAAACCCGGGTTGTATTTTCTCAATAGCACTCAAGGGACAGGATAAGGTAGTTTCGATTGCCGGGATCGGCTGAGATGAGGAAATTTTTTGAAAAGAAAGTTTTCCACCTTCATCCACACTCTTTCACCCTTGTTCCACAGAGGCCTTGGGGATAACTTTTTCTCATGACGCGCAAGTCTCTTCCATTGCTCAAATTTCAACCCATCTTGTTGCCCAAACCGTGGGGAGGTGATGGACTTTGGCGTGTTTTGGGAAAAGGGCGGCAAGAAGATGTGAATATCGGCGAGTCTTGGGAATTGTCAGCGAGATCCGAAGCTTTGACCCAAGTGGTGGAAGGGCCATTTGCGGGTAAGAATCTGAAAGATATTGTCGCATTGAATGGCGAAGAACTGTTTGGGCAACCAGCTTCTTCGAGCGTTTTCCCCCTCCTTTACAAGTTTATCTATGCCCGTGAAAAACTATCGGTACAGGTTCACCCCGATCCTGGATCTGCATTGGGTGAATCCAAAACGGAATGCTGGTACGTGGTTGATGCCGCGCCGGGTGCGGAATTAATCGTGGGGGTTTCTCGTCATGGCCGAAGTCGAGAGGACATTCTGGCCGCCTTGAAATCTTCCCACTGTGAAGAAGTTCTGCGCCGTTGGCCCGCCAAGCGCGGTGACGTGTTCTTCATCCCCGCAGGCACGGTTCATGCCATCACCGAAGGATTATTGCTTTACGAAGTCCAGCAGAATTCCGACACAACGTTTCGCCTCTACGATTGGGGGCGCGTGGACGGACAGGGGAATCCGCGTCCGTTACATGTGGAACAGGCTGCGGAAGTCGCCGACTTGGAAGAGCGTGAAGGCTATAAGATCGAACCTTTGCGCGTGCTGCGGGAAAGTCATTCCGAGGGCTATCTGGTGGCATGTCCTTATTTTGCATTGGTGAAATGGCACGGTTTCCGGGAGCGGGCGTCATTGGAAATGCCACGGAAATTTTGTGTCGTGAGCGTGGTGTCGGGAAGTTTTGAAGCGACTACGGAAGATGGACAAGGTACTGCGTTGCAGTTGGGCGACACAATGTTGATTCCGGCATCGCAAGAACGCATTCACCTTGAGCAGATGATGCCTCATTCCGAATTGATACTCAGTTTTGTTCCAGATTTGCAAACAGATATACGAGCGCCGTTGCAGACGGCTGGTTACTCGGATGGCCAAATACAAAGGATTTTCGGCCCGAAAATCTGAGAAGCCTAAACAAAAAAGCCCGCCGGATCGGCGGGCTTTTTTGGGATTTATTAGGCTAGAACAGAATTTTGAAAGCAGCGGCTCCAACGATGCTGACGCCAGAGCCTTGCGTATTAATTTTGAAATCCGGGGACAAGGGAACAAGGAAACCGAATCGTGTCGACAATGCGATGTGCTCCAGAACTGTGACTTCCGGTTGCAGACCACCCAATAGTGCCACGGTGTTGTCGGCGCCACCGAGTGGCTTGTTGAAAATGCCGCCAGCGGCGAAATAGTTGTCCACGGGTCCCCAATGCTGCAGATGGCCCAGATAAAAGGCCGAAAGACCTAAGGCAAGATTATCGCTGGGTAGGCTCCCGTCGTAGTTGACGGCACCACCAACATCCAAGGCAGCGTTGGGGCCGATACCGCCGAGACGCACCACCACGTTGTTTAGTACCACATCATAGCCAATGCCTTTGATAGCGATCTGGGAGTGAGCGGCGACCGCCAATCCGAGGGCCGCGACGAATGGGATAAGTTTTTTCATGGAGTCTCCTTGACTGGGTTGAGTGATTGACGTGGCATGTGGAAGATTATTGAAGCTCTGTTCCGGTAAAGTTGCTTGTCCCCACATTTGTTGAGGTTCCGGTAAAATTCCCTTCTCCCGCCGCAGTGGTGGAGCCGTTGAAGCTTCCTTGTCCGGCGCTGGTGGAGGAACCCGTAAAGTTACCGGCAGCTGCGTTGGTCGATGAACCAGTGAAAGTGCCGGAGGCAGGGAGGTCGACTGTGACACCGCCTGAGGCTTCTATGGAAGCGTCAGCACCACTCGATTCGTCTCCACATAGGCAGGATACGAAGTGCTTCGCTTCATCCGCATCTTCAAGGTGTTCGGCGAATTCCATCTGAACGTTGTACCAATCACTGAGGGTTTCGGGTGGAATGAGATCCATGCATTCAAAAATGGGATCCCATATATCGAGGAGGTAGTCATAGCACGACTCTGCTCCATTGCCGGCTGTGGCACAGGTCTGCAGCTTGGAGGCATAGCTTTGGATGAAGGAGATGTATTTGGGGCAACCAGTTTGAGCCGCCGTCTTGATCAAGGCGGGCTTGGTGGCAGTTTCATCGGATTTCTGATCCACCTGCATGCAACCCCAGACCGCCACACAGGCGATTGCGGAAACTATCAAATAGTGAGCTAGATGTTTTTTGAACGAGACCTGAATGACGATTCTACTTTTCCCACATGCAAAATCTTGAAAATCGGCTCTGGGTCACTGCCGTACAACAGGCCCGGATGGTTGGGATGGAATACTCCGTCCCCTGTTCCCGCAACGTCCATGATCTTATCGCTGCGGGCATAAACAATATGCGACGTCAGGGCCGTGTTTCCGAAACGGATCTGGAAACCGCGGACTCTAACTTGTCGCGTTTGATCAGCTCCATGATCAGTACCACACGCGACTTGGGCACAGGCGCAATTTCAGGGGAAAAAACAAAAATCCGGGAAGGCGCCTTGGTACAGGCCAAGGAACTTTGCCCGCTCTGGCCTTTCGGCTAATCTCCTCAGGAAAAAAACAAAACCCCGCTTCAAAGCGGGGTTTTGTTGTGCGCGTTAGCGCCGATGTTGGCGGAATGGACGGGACTTGAACCCGCAACCCCTAGCGTGACAGGCTAGTACTCTAACCAATTGAGCTACCACTCCGGAAAATGGTGGGCGTTGTAAGATTCGAACTTACGACCTTCTGCGTGTAAAGCAGGCGCTCTAAACCAACTGAGCTAAACGCCCTTCACGAATTCCGTTCGTCCTTCCCGGTGCTTTTCCACAGGCTCCAAGGGAGCACAACCAGATAGGCCAGGAGAAGAATGAACGGAGCCACGTTCAGGGCCAGCTTGTTGGTGGCCGGCTTCAACCCCAGCAGAAAGAAACCCACGACCAAGAGCACGACCGCAAGGGCAACTCCCAGATAGTTCTTTTTTCCGAAGAAAGTTTGCATGCCAAGACCGCTTTCGAAACTTTGTACCACCAACGGTGATACGCCCAAAGCGGGATAAAGATACGCTCTAATCAGCCTTGAATCAAGGTGTTTAGTCCCTGACTCCGTGCCGTTCATAGGCCTGAATCACGTCCCTGACCAGTTTATGGCGCACCACATCTTCGAGTCCGAGTTCAATCTGGCCAATTCCGTCGATGCCCGCGAGAATTTTGCGCGCGTGCACAAATCCCGATTTTTGGGAGCCTGTCAGATCCACCTGGCTTTCGTCCCCGGTCAGGATAACCTTGCTTCCCACTCCGATACGGGTCAAGAACATCTTCATTTGTGAAACAGTGGTGTTCTGCGCTTCGTCAAGGATGATGAAGCTGCGGCCCAAGGTACGACCGCGCATATACGCGAGGGGAGCAATTTCAATGGCGTTGCCGTCGGTGTGTTCACGGAGTTTCTCCGTGGCGAGCATGATGCTCAAAGCATCGTGCAACGGGCGCATGTAGGGTGCGATCTTTTCATTGATCATGCCGGGGAGAAACCCAAGGCTTTCTCCCGATTCCACGGCCGGGCGGCAGAGGATGATCCGATCGACCAGTTTTTTTTCCAACGCTTGAACCGCCATGGCTACGGCCAGAAAAGTCTTGCCCGTGCCCGCAGGGCCGGCGGCAAAGACCAGATCATACTGTTTGATCACCTGGATGAAACGCGCCTGTCCCCGGGTTTTGGCCTGTACAGGATGGCCGAATCGGTCGATGAGCACGGGTTTTTCCAGTGTCGGTGAGGGTTCTGTTATCCCCGCCCCCGGTCTCGGCGTTGCCAGCAAATCGTCGATGTAAAATTCGGGAAGCAACTGGCCGGATCGCGCAGCTTCCGTCATTTTTTGCAGTAAATCCCTTGCACGGCCTGCATCGGCGGGGTTTTCGGCTTGGATGGTAATTCCCGGATTGCGTGTCAGCAAACGTACGCCAAGGGCTTTCTCAAGGCGGATGAAGTTTTGTTCGGCTTCGCCGCCCAGCCGGGTTTTTTCTTCGTCGGAGGAGGGTAGGTTTAAAGTGACCAAAGGTTTTCTTGGCGGGTGGTGGAAGGGTTGCTTATGTGCCAAGAAGTATAAAAGGTTTTGGCGGGCCGGGGATCGGGATTTACGTTACCGGACGGACTTGAGGCGGAAGGCGGGGTTTAACTAATCTTAAGCTGTTGGTGACTCGCTGATTCTGTAGCATGCAAGCCGATTTGCGCTCCATATTAGACACGGTAAAGGGGACCCTTGCGGGTACCGAATTACTCCATGATTCCGTGGATTTTGCCTTTGTCGGTTCCGATCTCAATGAACTGACCGATGATCTTGCCAACATCCTGCTGGTGACCAATCTGGTCCATACCCGTCTCATGGCCGTGGCGGAAGAAGTGGATATTGTGGCCATTCTCTTCACCAACAATCACATGCCTGCCGCCAAGGTTGTAGATCGGGCGCGTGAACTGGAAATCGATTTGATCACCACCCAGCTGACGCTGGAAGAGGTGCATCGCTTGTTGAAGTCGGAATTCGGTTCGGCTTTGGAAATCAAGGCGCGGTTGCAACCGCACTGATTATTCCACGTTCTGCAGCTGTTCCCGTATAATTTCGAGTTCTTCTTTCCATCCCACGCAGATCTGCTGGATTTCTGAGTGCTGGCTTTTGTTGCCCAAGGTGTTCACCTCGCGCAACAATTCTTGCTGCAGGAACCCCAGTTTTTTCCCTGGAGCGGCATGATTCCGGAGTGCATCCAGAAAATGTCCGAGGTGCGCCTTCAACCGCACCAATTCCTCCGCCACGTCCAGACGCTCGGCCATCACACCGACTTCGGTTAACAGACGATCTTCAGCGATGGGCTGGCCATTGAACAGCTCGCGCATCCGTTCCCGCATCTTGACAGCATAATCTGCGAGCCGTTGGGGAACCAGTGCTTCGACCCGATCCAAAGCAGGGTGAAATCCCTGAATCCTCTTTTCGAGTTCCCGCGCCAAGTCCCCGCCTTCGCGTTCGCGCATGGTTACGAGTTCGGCGCAGGCTTTTCGGAACACGAAAACGATTTTTTCCGTGATTGCCTCCGCGGATTCGGAGGAGCGATCCTGAATCACCATGTCTGGAATTTTCAGCAGGTCGGCCAGATTCACATCGGTCGTGGCGCCCATCTTGAGGGACATGCGCTCCAGAAGTCCGGCATAGGCATGGAAGAGCGGTTCATTCAGGGAGATCTTCGCGGCCGCCGCATGGTGGGATTCATAATGCACGTGGCAAGTGACGGAGCCGCGATTGACGAAGGCACCGAGTTCTTTGCGGAGTAAGGGTTCCAAATGCAACAAGTCGCGCGAAGCACGGCACTGAAAATCGAGGAACCTGTTGTTGACCGATTTGATCTCCACTGCCACGGAGTATCCCTGTCCGGATTCCTCGGCCCGCCCGTACCCGGTCATGCTTTGCAACGCCATGATGATTCCTTTCTCAGCGGGGATCAATGTAAAACCCGCTGCGGAGTACCAGGTGGAGTAGATTTGGAACAGGTCCATTCCATGCCTGCCACTGCGATTCCGGAACGCGCCGAGAGCATTCCCTTTGCCCGGGAATATGAGGCCTATTTGCTGCTTGAGAATCGGCTTTCCAACAACACAGCTCAAAGCTACCTCAGCGATTTGCGGCTGTGCCTGCAATACCTGGGCAGCAGCGAAAATTCACTGAAGGCTCTCGAGCCCAACCGTCTGCGTGAATTTTTCTCGGCATTGCCGGAGATGGGATTCAGCCCTTCCAGCCTGTCGCGCTTCCTTTCTTCGTTGCGCAGTTACTGCAGTTGGTTGATGGATACGGGTCGTTTGACCGCGGATCCCTGCCGGGGCATTCGCGCGCCCAAGCAGCAGCGTTACCGGCCCCGGGGTTTGAGTTTGAAAGAAATGGAAGATCTGTACGCCCTGCTCGGTTCCCGGATTGTTCAAGAGGAGAAAGGCGCGCGGCGCGATTTGGCTCTGATGGAATTGCTCTACGGTCTGGGGCTTCGCATTTCCGAAGCCATTCAACTTCCGCTGGATGCCCTGCGTTTCGATGAACAGGTGGTGCTGGTGCAGGGTAAGGGCAACAAGCAACGCATTGTTCCCGTGGGTGCGAAGGTCATCGCTTCGTTGAAGGACTATCTCGCAACGGAGCGGATGGCGCTGGCCAAGCCCAAATGCGCCACGGTCATTGTCAATAACCGGGGCCTGCCGATTTCGCGCATGGGCGCGTGGAACATTGTGCGCAAGTTGTGCCTGTCGGCGGGACTGGACGCTGAAGCGATTTCGCCCCACTCTTTCCGCCATGCCTTTGCAACACATTTGATCGAAGCCGGTGCGGACTTGCGCGCGGTTCAGGAATTACTGGGTCACTCGGATATCAGCACGACGCAGATTTACACACATCCGGATCAGGATTATTTGCGGGAGGTCCATCAGACCTTTCATCCGAGGAATAGGTAGCCACCTCATCCCTAACCCTTCTCCATCGAGAGATGGAGAAGGGAAGGTCAATGCAGCTGGAGGTGAGGCTCACCCCCGCAGGTAGTTGACAGCGTTTCTGAAAATCTGCAAACCATCGCCTTCGGCTTTGAGTCCGTTGCGATGCCAATGTGGATGTTGCGTGGGCAACACATGGGCTTCGGGGTGGGGCATCAGGCCGAACACCAATCCGTCCTTGCTGCAAAGGCCGGCCACATGCGCCGTCGAGCCGTTCGGATTTGCGGGAAATCCCGCCAGCCCTTCGGGCGGCAGCGAGCCGTCTTCCAGACAATAGCGCAGGCATGTTTGTTTGGAGGCGTCGAGCGATTTCAGCAGTTCTGTGGAACCGGGAACAAATTTCCCCTCGCCGTGCCGCACTGGAAGATAAAGGTGTTCGATGCCTTTCAGCCACACGGATGAGGTTCCGGGTTCCACCTTGAGATGACACCAGCGATCTTCATACCGGCTGGAATCGTTGTAAGTCAACGTGCAGGTTTGCGTGAAGGATGCGGGCTCGGTGCCTGGCAACAGGCCGAGCTTCACCAGCACCTGAAAGCCGTTGCAGATTCCGATCATGGGAATCTTGCGTTCCCGCAGACGAAGCAAGGTATCGCCCAGCTTGTATCTCAGGCGGTTGGCAAACACACGGCCGCTGGCAATGTGATCCCCGAACGAAAATCCACCCGGCACGGCCAGAATGTCGAAGGTCTCCAGTTTGACTTTGCCATCGATGCAGTCGTGCAAGTGAACGCGTTCCGCCTGGCCTCCAGCAAGATTGAAGCTGTGCGCCAACTCTGCGTCAGAGTTGATGCCGTATCCCGTCAATATCGCCACGCGTGGTGCCATAACGCCTCAGAAGTTCAGCGGACGCTGCCATTTGTCCAGCGCCGCTTCCACAGTGGTTTCGATCAGTTTTTTGGTATCGCGAGTTGTGCGGATGGTATTGTCCTCGGACACAGAACCGACGCGCATGCAGGCGGAACCTTTCATCAAGGCTTCGAATGCCGCGGCCTTTTCGGAAGCCACACTGACGGCAAAACGTCCCTGACTTTCGCTGAACAACAGCGCGATGTCGGACAGTCCTTCATCCTGCGGCACCAAAGCCAAATCCACAATGCATCCCAAACGTCCGGCCATGCACGACTCCGCCAATGTCACCCAGAGTCCGCCGTCGGAACAGTCGTGCACGGAACGCAGGAGGCCTTGCGCGATCGCAGCTGCGAGTTTTTGGTACAGCGCCAGATTCGCGGCCATGTCCACCTTGGGTACGCCATTACCAATGGCTCCAAGCATGTGGTAGTACTCCGAGGCTCCCAGTTCATCGCGGGTCACGCCCAGCACATAAATTGCGTCGCCGGGCTTCTTGAAGTCCATGGTCACGGATTTGGAAACATCGTTCACCGGCGCGATGGCTGTGACCAGCAAGGTGGGGGGCACACTGATGCGATCCTTCCCTTTGCCGTAATCGTTCTTCATCGAATCCTTGCCGGAGATCAGCGGAAGGCTGTAGGCAAGGCAAATGTCATACAACGCCTGATTGGCGCGCACGAGCTGTGCCATCTTGTACTGGCCATCGGGCGTGGAAGAGGATTCCACCGGATCGGGCCAGCAGAAGTTGTCCAGCGCAGCGAGCTTGCCAGGTTCCGCACCGACGGCCACGGCATTGCGCACGGCCTCGTCCACAGAACATGCGGCCATGTGATAGGCGTCGATGTCGCTGTAGCGCGGAGCCAGTCCGTGCGAAACCGCGATACCTTCCTTGCGGTCATACAAGGGACGAACCACTGCCGCGTCACTGGGCCCGTCGTTGTGCGCGCCCGTGAAGGGCTTCACCACGCTTTGGCCTTGCACTTCGTGATCGTATTGCCGAACCCAGGCTTCCTTGGAACAGATGTTCAGGCTGGACAACAGATTCAATGCGTCTTGGTTCAGATCACGGCTTGCCAGCACCGAAGCGGGAGGTTCGAGATGTTTTGGTGGAGTCCAATGTGCCTTCAGGTGCAGTTTGGGGTTTCCTTCGTGCAGGAATTCCATGTCCATGAGGCACACCGTTTTCTCATAGTAACGGCATTCGAAAAACCCGTTGTCGGTGAAGAGGCCGAGATCAGAAACCTCGACGTCGCGGCGCTCAGCCAGTTCGCGGAAGGCGTTCCAGTTTTCCGGAGGCACCGCAAAGGACATGCGCTCCTGCGCCTCCGACACCAGGATTTCCCACGGATCGAGTCCCGCGTATTTAAGCGGAGCGCGATCCAGATGGAGTTCACATCCTCCGGACTCACGCGCCATTTCGCCGAGACTGCTGGAAAGTCCGCCCGCGCCATTGTCGGTGACGAAGCGATAAAGCCCCAAGTCGCGCGCCTCGAGCATGAAGTCGAGCAATTTTTTCTGTGTAATGGGATCGCCGATTTGCACCGCCGAGGTCGGAGAGGCCTCCGTCAATGCGGCTGAAGAGAACGTCGCGCCGTGAATACCGTCTTTGCCGATGCGTCCGCCTGCCATGATGATGCGGTCACCGGGCGCGATGCTTTTTTGCCAGGACGGTTTGCCATGCAATTCCGACGGGATTAATCCTCCGGTGCCGCAAAACACCAGCGGCTTTCCGAGATAGCGATCGTCGAATACGATGCTGCCGTTCACCGTCGGAATGCCGGATTCGTTGCCGCCGTCCTTCACGCCGCGATGCACTTCCTTGAGCAAACGCTTGGGAGGATGAAGCTTGTCGGGAACAGGTTTGTCGTAGAACGGAGATGCAAAGCAGAACACGTCAGTGTTGAAAATCGGTTTACAGCCCATGCCGCAGCCGAGGATGTCGCGATTCACACCTACAATCCCTGTCATGGCGCCACCATAAGGATCGAGTGCCGAAGGACTGTTATGCGTTTCCGCCTTCATGGCCACGTCCCAACCCTCGCAAAAAGCAATGATGCCGGCGTTGTCAGTGAACACGGATTTCAACCAAGGGGTTTGGGGTTTTACTGCATCGGTCGCGGCTTTGACGAAGGTTTTGAACAACGAGCGGATGGTTTGTGTCTTGCCCAGATCATCCGTGTATTCCACATCCGCCGCGAAAATTTTGTGCTTGCAATGTTCGCTCCACGTCTGGGCGATCATTTCAAGTTCCACGTCCGTGGGAGAGGCTGGAAGTCCGCGCTTTTTGCGCTCCATCTGCCTCTGGGGATCCGCAAAGTGTGTGCGAACCGCTTGCATTTCTTCCAACGTCAACGACAGCAGTTTTTCATCCGATAGTTGCTGCAAGGCGTCTGCTTCCGGGGGTAATTCGATTTCGCGGACTGAAGGCTGATGCGGTACAAGGACCTTGCGCGAGACAGGAACAATCCCCGGAGAACGATTCCATTCCTCTCGTGAAACCACTTGCCAGGTTTCAATCAGATCATTTGCCAACAGGGAGGTAGCGATGCGGATGGCATGCTCGCGATTCAGTGGGCCGCGGAGCAGAACCTGACGGCTGGTGTAGACCTGATCTTCATCGCCCAACTTGCGGCCCAAAGTATCGGCGATCCCCTCGCGCGCCGAGCGGCCTACATTATCAGTCACGCCGGGCTTAAATCCGGCCTCGATCAGCCAGTCGAACTCTCCGGCCAAAGGTTTGTCAACCGCGTAAATCTCAGTGATGGGGTCATGAAAAAGCTCGGTTCCCACGCGATCGAGCTCTTCGGTTCTTAAATCCATTTCCAGCGTATAAACGCGAATCAGTGAGGCGCTTTCCGCTGGAATTCCGAAATCATCACGGACAATTTTCAGGATGCGGTGGGCGGGAGAATCTGTGTTCGGGCTTTTTTGCGAGACTTCGATGCGATGTAACACGGCGAAGCAAATGTAGCCTTGTCGCGTTACAGGCAGGGCGGATTTGGTAATTTTGGCTCCCCGTTATTGGTCGAGTCGGCATTTCTTTGTGTTCTCGTAGCTCAACTGGATAGAGCCGTGGTTTCCTAAACCGCTGATCCCCGTTCAAGTCGGGGCGAGGACACCATTTCTGTGTCGACTGCCTGCGCGATTGGGTAGATTTCCGTAGGGATGCCCGTGAGTCGTCGCAGCAATTTTTTCAGCGTTTCAATTATCTTCGGCGGAGTTTTTTCGCTGTTCGTGTTGTTTTTTTATTCCTGCTCCTTTGATTCCGGAATTCTTGAGCCTGGACCAAGACCTTTGGGAGATTTTCATGGAGTGGTTGAAGGGGGAATAAAAACCACTTACAAGAGTCCCAGGCTTGCGGTCATGTGGCTCTCCATTTATGGCGGGACATCTCTTTGGGAGATCGGTGCAGCGAAGATTGATACCAGTGTGCCTGGTCGCGCGAGTTTCACGGGAACATTTTCGCATTTTCCCGATGACAGCATCGTGAATTCTGACGAGTTCATTCTGGGTGGTTTGTGGCTCTACGACGATTCCAACGGCAATGGCCGTCTCGATTGGAATCCGCCGGCAGAGTACTCGAACACATTGAAAGCCATCCGGCAGGTCAAAACCAGCCTTCTGGCGGACCGAAAAACACTTTTGAATTATGCCGACACGGATTCCGTTGCCGTTGCAAGTCCAGACACTTTTTTGATCCGGACGGGTCGGCTTTTTTCAACGGGATCCACCTCAGCGGAAATTTCCAACACCGATTCGTCAGGGAAAGTATGGGATTGGAAGACTCTCTTGGGAGCCCGATTTAGGGTGTTATTCCGGCCAAACAAATGGGAGCGTTTTTTCAACCCGGATGGCAAATTGTCTTCCGGGGATTTCCTGTATACGAACAATGGACTCGATACGCTGGTCACTGCCTGTCAACTCCGACGTTATCGAGTCCGTGCCGCATCCAAAGGCGATTTTGCGCAAGCTTTGGAAAAAGCGACGTTACACGAAGCGTTGCTCGATTCCCTGACGAAACTGGCTCAAACGCAAATAAGCGCATTTTGGCGGGATAACAGGAGCAACTCCCTTTCCGAAAACATCTTAGGTCGTTCGGATGAGGATTATATTACTTACTTCCAAAGCGGTATGCCTTTGCAAGCGATCCAGGAAGCGGAGAAAGCAAGTGCCTTTTCCTTTTCAAAAAAGGACGGTTTGGGCGTTGGTTTTAATCTGATCGTGTGTACAAAAGACGGAAATTGCGCCTCCAAACAATGGGACGCAGGTGTTGTGGTGAAGGATTACGTTGCGCCTGTTTTTAGTCTGCCAGGGACCGCAATCCTTCTTTCATTTGATGGTATTAAAACTAAAGTGGATTCTTCCATTAGCTTGAGTATATACCAGAATAAATATGATTGTGCATGTGACGACAGGAAGGCTTTAACTCTTGTTTCACCTACCAACACGGAATTGGGGTTGTGTTCCGCCGCTTATGGAACATTCAAACTGACTACGATCGACAGCGCATCGTTTTCGTATTCCACGGATACTCTTTCCATGAGAATCCGCTTTGTATTGCTTTCAAAAGCTACGGAATCAATACCGACGAAATACAAGCTCCTGATGGATGTTGCTGACAGACGGACCAGTCATCCGGATTCCATGCGCTATTATGCCACTCCCAGCGAGGCAAGTGGATTCGATTTTGAACCATCCCTTAATGCCTTTCCTGATACTGGCCGCGAAAGCTTTAGGTGAACCTGTGACGCGCATTCAATCGCCACCCCTCCTTTCTTTGCCGGTTGATACTCCTTCAGCTGGTGAAGATGGCTTGGAAGAGCTCTTCCGGAAATATTCCAGCATGGTGTTCCGCATTTGTCTGCGCTACACCAAGAACAGGGAAGATGCCGAGGACATGGTCTCTGAAGTGTTCATGAAGGTCAGTCGCGGCATGGAAGATTACCGGGGTGACGCAAAGCCCATGGTATGGATTTACCCCGGATTGCGGTAAACCATTGCTTGGATCATCTTCGTGGGCGGAAATCCAAGAATGAGCTGGATCTTGAAGACTTGGACACTCAAGCGTTGCACACGTTGGACGCTCACGGTGACCGGTGTCTTGCGAAGGTCACTCTGGAGCGTATTCTGGGGAAAATCAACCCAAATACGCGAAAAATTCTTTTTTTGAGCCATGTTGAGGGTCTCACACATGGCGAAATTGCGAAAATTCTTGGAGTTACTCGTGAGGCTGTAACGAAGAAGTTGCACCGGTTTTCGGAAGAGATGAAAAAAAAGGAAAAAAATTGGGTTGATGCAGGCGAAATAGCACGATCCGGTTGATAGGATGGCTTTTTGAACGGAATTCGCAAATAAAAATCCCGATGAAGTGTCCCTTTTTGGCGAAAACAATCGTCTTAGTCAGTTAGGGAACAAAAGGATCTATCGTGAAAAAAAGACCTTCATTCTTTAAAATTGAACAGTATTTGGCAGGTGAGCTGAATGCTGCTGAAGTACGTGAATTTGAGATCCAACTTGAGACCGATCCTGGTCTAAAGAGGTATGTGCAACTCCAAAAAGGGTTGCGCTACGATGCTTCGACGACCATTGTGCAAACTCAGTTGCGCCCAGCTATGGGAGGCTTTGTTTTATCCAAGGCATGGAAGCGCATTGGTGAGAGATTGTCCCCTGTTTTCCCCCCTCAAGTGGCTTGGGCCATGGGGCTGTGTCTTTTGGCTGGTGCCGTTTTAGTTCTTTTCAGGCCTGAGAGTCTCTCAGTAGATTCTTCGGAGTCGGATTTTACGGCGAAAGGTGCCAGTGTTCCCTTTTTCCTCACTGTCGGTGGGAATGATATTCAACCCGATCAATCAGGAACCGCGAGTGCTGGTGATACAATGAATTTTGTCTATCGCAGCTTGGCGGGACTTCATGTGCAGATTTGGTATCAGGATGATGGCGGAGCATTGCAGTCTTATCTGGCTCCGTCCAATTCTTCGTCTTCATGGAAGGCCGCTTCCGCGTGGCGGGAAGCCAATCAGAAGGTGGTCCTTTCGTCCGACTGGAACAAGGAGTCCGTCTGGATCGTGTGGTCGGATCATGGTTTTACCTCTCAAGAGGCCAAGAAGGCACTTGAGGGTGGCCGTGCAGATGGAATCCAAAAGACTGTGTTTCATTTCACACGGAGCCGGTAAGGATTTTTGTGATGAAAACAGTTTTGCGCATGCTTTTGATCGGCGTGGCGGTGTTCGTGGCATCGCCCGCGTGGTCCAGTGTGCAAAGGCTGGCGCTTCTTGTTGGGAGCGACAGGGGCCTTCGCGGCGAACCCGTTCTTAAGTATGCAGATAGGGATGCCCGGCAGTTGGCCGAGGTATTGGGAAATTCAGGCACCTTCGACAAGGACGGGATTTATATCCTGCCGAATCCTTCTTTGGGAGAAGTGCGGTCGACGCTTCAAGAGGTCCGGGATCGCATTCACAAGATTGCCAAGTCTGGAAACGAAAGCGTGCTGCTGGTCTACCTCTCTGGGCACGGTCGAAGTGGTTCCGTTCATATTTCAGGACAGCGTTTGACCATCGATGAAATACGTGAGTACTTGGGTTCGTTGGAATCCGGTTTGAAAATTTTGATCGTGGATGCCTGCGAATCCGGTGATCTACTTCGTCAAAAGGGCGGTCAGGTTGTGGAAACCCGCCAGGTTGAAGCGGACGATCGTCTTGAGGCCCACGGTACCATAGTTTTGAGCGCGAGCGCTCAAGGTGAAGAGGCTCAGGAGTCTGAAAAATATCAGGGGTCTGTTTTTACGCACCATATCATCAATGGTCTGCAAGGCATGGCCGACTATAACGGTGACAAGGAAGTTTCCCTGTGGGAAATGTTCCACTATGCGCGTGCCAGCACGCAAGCTGAAAAAATTCTGGGTCAACAGGGGCGCCAGAACCCGAGTTTCGATTTTGACGTTGTGGGGCGTTCTGATTTCCCCATCGCGTATCTGTCGAAAAACCGGTCTCGTTTAGTGCTGCGTGATTTCCCCAGCGTGCCGCTGGAAGTTTATTCTGCGGGCGGCATGGAGTTGAAGAATCAGTTGTGGCTTACCGGACGAAAAGAAGTGGTGTTGCAACTGCCTTCGAACGACTATATCCTCGCCTTCGACGACGGCGACCAGGTGCGTCTTGCAGAAGCGGATCTTTCCCACTCTTCCGAAAAGGTTTTGACTCCCAAGGCGTTTCAAGCCAAGCAACGTTCCTTGGTTTATTCAAAGGGCGGTCGCGCCCTCAGTGATCAGGGGATTCAGGCCACGTTGGGTGACAATAATCCGGCGGGAGATGGCGTGTCCATGTTCGGAGGCGTGGACTATGTGTATCGTGCGGGCAAGTACAAGCAGCTTGCCGGCATCGGTTATGGGACTGGAACTTTTGCGAATTCCGACTTGCAGATCGACCGCAAGTTCTTTTCCGCTTCTTATGGCGTAGAGCGGTCTTTGTTTCGGAAAATCCGCTGGCAGATGCTGGCAGGACCGCAATTCAAATATTTCTTCGTAAAGCAGCACATGGTGAACAAGGTTTTGGAAGGACAGCCTGAAGAGATCGCCAAATCCTATGGCCAGATTAGCACGTCCTCCTATTCCCAGATTTTCCAATTGTCCATGCCGCTCGAATTGGAAACCGAGATTGGCGGACGCATCCCTGCGTGGTTGTCTGTTTCTGTTTCCCCGTTCCATCAGGTTTGGTATAAGGATGCTGGTTTACAACTACAGTCGCATTTGAGTTTCCAACCGTTGGTGAATGTGTCTTTGGGCAAGCACTTCGGTTTCTAGAGAACTCTCGGATCCACTTTAAAAAGACCTTCTCAAACGAGAAGGTCTTTTTATTTATGCACCCGTAATGTGATTTTGAAATGGGAGCTTCTAATATCGGAAGCGGACTTCGCCGAATGCTGTTGGAGTGGCGAGTGACGTGCCGGGTTTGCCTTTCCAGTTGTCCACCCACAATCCACCGGCCCCACCCTTGAGCTGAACGAACCGGTGCCATGACCAATTCGCTGAAAGCATCAGCTCATGACGGTTTTCCACATCCAGATCCAGGAATTTTTTGAGATCGCTATCTGCCTTCGAGTCATGCACGTCGAAAATGGAACTTCCGGGTGATTTCAGGTCACGTTGTCTAAAATGCCATTCAATTGTCCCTTCAATATTCCACGGCAAGGGGAAATTACAGGAGGTTGACACCGTCCGCGAGTTTGGCGGCAGCGAACTGCCCAGCAAAGCTCCATAGTTTTGCATGGCCGTGTTATGCCGGTGGTGTCCATAGACCCACGGGTCCACCTGGGCGTATTCGAAGTGCCATTCGGAAGGAAGAGCGAAAGGATCCTGCCACGAACCGCCCGCTACGAACGAGAATTTGTTGCCCCAGAAATCCAGCGGTGGGCCGCTGAAATCGTCCAGCAAAAACTCCCCGTAGAGCCGACCACGTCCCCTCCAGATCCACTCTGCATCCAAGGACAGGGCGGAATTGTCGAGATCCCCTCCCGCGTGTTCCGCGAATTTCAGCGGCACGGCGGGGAGAAAGATCGCCCACTCCGGTGTGCGCGTTCCGATGGTGAGTATTTCCGTGGCTCCCAGCCGGAATGCACCAAGGCGTACTTGCAGGCGGTGTGCGACCAATAACGCCGCGGAATCACTCCACATGCCTTTGCGCTGGGCGATAAGCTTCACATATTCCCATCGTCCTGCAGTGACCCTCAGGCGTATTTGCGGCAAAGGAGGGCCTTCTCCGGGATAGCGGTATCCTCGCCGGTAACCGCGGGGGAACGTGGAATCCGAGCCGTTAAATCCCACCGTATCGCTTTTAGCGAGTGAGTCTGCAACCCAGAAAAAGGGATGATTACTCAAAGTGGTGTGCTGCCAGTAGCCTGGTCCCCACACGTTCCAATCTTGTCCCACTTCCAGCTTGAGGTGTTGTTCACCCACGCCTGCCACCATGCGGAAGCCATCAAAAGTGCTGACGGTTTGGGGAATGCCCTTTTGTCCCTCACGATTGGTGTTGTAAGGCAGGCCGTGCTGCGGGTCATACGTGGCGAGAAAGCGTGGCTCAGGGCTGCGCTCCATGCCAACAGTGGCGCTAGTAGTGACATAGGCCCAATCGTCGTAAGTGGCTTGCGCATTCGGCGTGAAACTTCCGAACGCGTAGAGTTCCGACGAAGGGAGGGAGTCCCGGTAATAGACTCCGGTGAAATATTCCGCCCCACCAAGTACGGTAAACGACGAATCCTCGTAATGCAGCCTTGTCCCTTGGCGCTTGCGGACGGGATCGAACTCGTTCAGAAAATGGTTCAAACGGGAGCGATCCCAGGAGTTTAGCAAGGAATCTTTTTGCCGGGCCTGTACGAGCACTTCGGCAATCTCGGATGCATCGCGTGGCAAGGTGCTGAGGAATCCGGGTGTCACCAGGCCTTTTTCTTCCAATCGGCGCAGGAAGTTCGTCACGGGATGCGAAACTTCAACTGGCATGCCGAAAAGGGCACGGCAGAGGAGCAGTAAAGCAGCGGTTTTAAGGCGCATGGGAGCTTATAAGGTAACTCCCCATATTGGCCAAAAAACGCAGATTTGAAGTCGATAATCGCTACATTGCGTTTCCATGACTTCTTCGCTTTCACAGTCGCGGCCATCCCGTGCTGAAGGTTTTGTCCATCCGTTTTTGGAAGCGGCCCAAGGCCGCGCCCCCGCGCGGCCCCCGGTGTGGATCATGCGCCAGGCCGGGCGCTATCTGCCCGACTACCGTCGCGTTCGCAAGTTGTTTCCCAGCTTCCTCGATTTTTGCCGCTCACCGGAACACGTGGCCGAGGTTACGGTACAACCCGTGGATCAAATCGGTGTGGATGCGGCGATACTCTTTTCCGACATCCTCGTGCTGCTTCCCCCCATGGGATTGCATCTGGAATTCGTGGAAGGCGAGGGACCGGTGGTGCGCAATCCGGTGCGCGATGCCGCCGCGATTGATGCCATGCCGGATCGAGATGTGAATGCGGAACTCAACTACGTGTTTCGCGGCATTCAAATGACCTTGCATGATCTGGCAGGTTACGTGCCCTTGATCGGATTCGCGGGCGGGCCATTCACGGTGGCCTCCTACATGGTAGAGGGTGGCTCTTCAAAGGAACTGGCGAAACTCAAAGGATTGATGTTCTCCAATCCCAATGCTTATCACCGCCTGTTGGAAAAACTGTCCGCGATCACAGGCGCGTATCTCTGCGAACAAATCCGGCAGGGTGTTCACGCGGTGACGATTATGGATTCATGGGCTGGGTATCTGAGCCCAAAGGATTACCGCGAATTCGTGCAACCACATACAAGGTCGGTGATCGCCTACGTCAAGGCGCAATTCCCCAACGTACCCGTGGTTCACTATGCCAATGGCGCGCCGACGTTGCTTGACGATTTTGTGAAATTAGGCGTAGACGTGGTGGGGTTGGATTGGCGGGTGGAACTGTCTCGCGCTTTCAAGGCGCATCCCGGACAAGTGTTCCAGGGCAACCTCGATCCCTGCTATTTGTTTTCTTCGCCGGAGAAAATTGCGGCCAAAGTGGGGGAGATGAAAACCGAGATCGGGAATCGTCCCCACATCTGGAATCTCGGCCATGGTATCCTGCCAGAAACGCCGGTGGAAAATGCCCGCGCTTTCGTGCAAGCCGTGCACGGCGAGTTATAAAATCAACATCGCGTCGCCATAACTGAACAGGCGGAAGTCACGTCGGATGGCTTCGGCATAGGCGGCCTTGGCCCTTTCCAAGCCGATGAGCCCGCTGACCAGCATGAACAGCGTGGAACGCGGCCAGTGAAAATTGGTCAGCAACGCGTCCACCGTTTTCCACGAATAACCGGGCCGGATATACAACCGGGTTTCCCCGCTTTGCGCGTGCAGAACACCGCGCTCGTCCCCGCAGGTTTCCAGCACGCGGGAGGCGGTGGTGCCGACCGCGAAGATACGTCCACCGGAGGCATGGACCTCGTTGAGATTTTGTGCGGACTGCGAGGAGAGCGAATACACCTCCGAATGCATGGGGTGATCTTCGGCCCGTTCGGTCTGCACGGGGCGGAATGTTCCCGCCCCGACATGCAAGGTCAGCTTGGCGATTGTCACTCCGTTCTTCTCTGCTTGCTCCAGCATTTCGGGAGAGAAGTGCAGTGACGCCGTGGGTGCAGCCACGGAACCCAAATTTTCCGCAAAGATGCTTTGATAGCGTTCCGCATCCGTTGTATCCGGGGTTCTGCGGATGTAGGGCGGCAGGGGGATTTCGCCGTGTCTCTCGAGTTGAGTAAAGAAAGCTTCGCCGCTGCAATCGAAACGGATGACTCGCTCGCCTTCTGGCAGAATTTCCACGACTTCGGCGGTGAAATCTGGTGAAAATTCGATCTGTTTTCCGACTATCAGTTTGCGTCCGGGTTTTGCCATGCATTCCCAAACAGCAGCTTCATGGGTTCTTGGTTTCAGGAGGAGTAACTCGCATACCGCTCCACCCTCGATGCGGCCGTGCAAGCGTGCCCGCAAGACCTTGGTGTCGTTCAGGGCCAGCGCATCACCGGGTTTGAGTATTCGGATCAAATCCTTAGTCTGTCCGAACGCCCAGCCTTCGGGTTCCACGGGCAGGGGAAAATCATCCGGCAGTTTCCCTTTTTTGGCGATGACCATGAGCCTTGCCTCACCACGTGGGGCAGGATGGAGCGCAATTTGGCTTTCCGGAAAGGAAAAGTCGAAATCGGAGGTCAGCATGGGGTTGGAAAACTAGCAGGAGCCAAGGCTGTGCAGGGATATATTTGAAGTGTACCGGAGGTGTCCTATGCAGGCGTTCCGAGATCTCGCAACAACGGGTTTTGCTCTATCGTTGTTCGCATCTGTGGCCTTTGCTCAAAGTGTGGTCGAATTGCCGGCGAACCTGGCTGATCCCGGAACGCAAGTGGTCAATGTGCTCACCCAAGATCCGCGCGCCGGACAGAACAACCGCAATATCGGATTTTCAGAAGGCCCGGCTGTGGATTCCGCGGGCAATCTGTATTTCTCCGAAAATGTCGTGTCGGAACTCAACTCTCCCAAGATTTGGAAGGTGACGCCCACGGGAACCGCGAGTGTGTTGTACGAATCCTCAATCGCAACTAATGGGTTGGAATTCGATCCGCAGGGACGGTTGCTGGCCGTGGCGAACGGCATGGTGCTTCGTTTCTATCCCAACGGAACCCGCGACACACTTATTCGGAATAATATTCTCGTCAATTTGAACGATTTGTCCATCAACTCTTCGGGATACGTTCTGCTCACCAATTACACCGGGAACAAATTGTTTCTGCTGGCACCCGGGGGTGTTTTTCGGGACAGTATCACTATTCCCGGCAATCCCAACGGGGTAGAGTTCGTAGAATCCTCTGCGAACAACAACACGATCTATCTCAATCTCACATCCTTGGGGAAAGTTGTCCGGTTCAATTGGAGTTCTGCTGCATCTGCAGCTTTCAGCTTCTATGCTGGCACCCGCACCGACTTCATTCCGCGCGTGGCCAACCCCGACGGTATCACGGTGGATTCACTGGGAAACTTTTACATCGTCTCCAATTCCATCGGCACAGTGGTGGTGTACAGCCCGGCAGGGGATTCCATCGGTCGAATCACGGTGAAGGCGCGCAGTTCGCTCAACGCCACCAACTGCACTTTCGGCGGGCCGGGGAATAGGACGCTGTTCATCACGGGAAATGGTGGGGCCTATAAGGTGCAGATGAAGGTGCCGGGACGCAAAGGCCCGGGCATCACCACGGCCATTCATTCCGATAGGATGATTCGTCCTCTGAATCGCAGGGTTTTCAATGTTGCGCCCTTCGACGCCCTTGGCCGTGACATCACCCGGTGGCGGATAACAGGCGCCGAGAAGATTCGGATTTTGAGGGAGTAAAAAGTTGGCGTTCCCAAGGGGATTTGAACCCCTGTTACCGCCGTGAAAGGGCGATGTCCTAGGCCACTAGACGATGGGAACGTTTCGCCGAAAACCGGCGGAAAAGCGGCTCGAAGGGCCGAAAAAGCTAGTAAGATTTCCGGGTCATGAAAATACGCCTGATATGCATCGGGAAGATGAAAAACGCCCCTCTTCAGGCTTTGGCGGCAGATTACGCGGGTCGCATCAAACACTTTACCCCGTTCGAAATCGTCGAGTTGAAGGACGGCAAGGCCTCGGATGCCAACGTTCGTCTGACCGAGGAAGCCAAGGCTATTCGCCAAGCACTGGAGGCAAAGGGCGGCATCGGGGCGGGTGCCGTGCTTTGGGATGAAAAAGGCGACGCCTTGGACACCGCCGGGTTCGCGAAGTTTCTGGAGCGTGAGGCCCGGCGCGGGGGAACGTTGAATTTCATCATCGGCTCTTCCCACGGTGTCGAAGCCGAATTGAAGAAAGAGATTCCGAAGAGTCTGCGCTTGAGTGCCATGACTTTGACACACGAATGGGCGCGGGCACTCGCATTGGAGCAGATCTACCGCGCCTTTTGTCTCACACGTGGCTTTCCATATCATCACTGAGGGCGAGCTACCTTTGTCCCTGCCGTGAGCAACCGCTACATCGTCCGTGAAATTCCCCTGCCGGTGCAGGCCTCCGAAGAGAAGGAATTGCCCAAGGCCGTTGCCGGGTATTTGCGGATTTCGGAAAAATCGGTGTCGAAGGTGCGCATCCTCCGCAAGTCATTGGATGCCCGCGCCCGCAATCGGCCCGTATGGCGTTATGCCGTGGAATTCACCTCGCCCATTGCGTTGAAGCACCCGCGCGTGACTGTGTCCAAGCCGGAACAGCCGGTCGGATCCGAAACCCAATATCCGTTGCCGGGTGTTACTGTGGCCGTGGTGGGTAGCGGGCCTGCAGGTTTGTCCGCTGCGTTGGGATTAGCGCGGAAGGGATATGCCGTCACTGTGTTTGAGCAGGGGCGTCCCGTGGGGCCGCGCTTTCGCGACATCCGCCTGTTCATCAAGCAGAATCGCTTCGACGCCAAATCGAACATTCTCTTTGGCGAAGGCGGAGCCGGAACCTTCAGCGACGGCAAGCTCACGGCGCGGACCCGGAACGAATACACGGACGAATTCCTGCGCGAACTCGTGGCCAGCGGCGCACATGAATCCATCCTCTATTTGCATCATCCGCACATTGGCACAGATCGGCTTCAGTCCATCATCAACGCCTTCAAGTTGCGCTGCGAAGAGGCGGGCGCGAAGTTCCGCTTCGAAACCGAAGTCACGGATTTGGTGTTGGAGAACGGACAGTGCAAAGGGTTGGTCGCGGAAGGGAAGCAGATTCCCTTTGACGCCGTGGTGCTTGCGCCGGGTCTGTCGGCGGATCGTTTATACGAAGCCCTGGAAGCCCGTGGCGTGACCTTGCAGCGCAAGGAGTTTTCCGTGGGTGTGCGCGTGGAGCATCCGCAGCAGCTCATCAACCAGCGCCAGTTGGGCGACAAGGTGGATGTGAAGCTTGCAGGCGTCGCGGAATATTTTCTGACGTGGCAGGGCGAGAACAAGGCGAGTGCCTATTCCTTTTGCATGTGTCCAGGCGGTGTGATTATCCCGTGCGCGGATCAGCCGGACGCCTTGTTCACTAACGGCATGAGTTATTCCAACCGCGCCACCGCCTTTGCCAATTCCGCCATTGTCGTGCCGGTGGATATCGAAGCGTTGTCGGGCGGCATGCTGGCGGGCGTGGCGTATCAGCGGAAGCTGGAGCAGGACGCGTTTCGTCTGGGCGGAGGAGACTTCACCTATCCAGCGCAAAGCATCGCGGCGTTTCTGGAAAACCGTGCCGACAAACCGCCTTTTCCCAAAACTTCTTTTCTAAAGCCCTTGAAGTGGGTCGATCTCCACGCGTTGTTCGAACCCGCCGTGTCCGATGCCATGGCCGAATCGTTCCGCGCCTTTGAGCGCAAGATTCCGGGATTCATCCGCCACGGTGTGATGATCGGGCCGGAGTCGCGTACGTCTTCGCCCGTGCGTATTCTTCGCAACACGGAAACCTTGGAGTCGGTGAACACGAAGGGGCTGTATCCCATCGGCGAAGGCGCGGGATATGCCGGTGGCATCGTGTCTTCCGGCGCGGATGGATTCCGCCTCGCCGCAGTGACGGCTCCCTGTCCGGCGCGGAGCTGACATGTTGCTGGAAATCCCCATCGGTTCCAACGACGCGGGGCAGCGTGCGGAGCGCTTTCTGCGCAAGTATCTGCCGTCCATCGGGCTGAGCCGCCTGCATTCGCTGTTTCGCCGCAAGGAAATCAAGGTTGCGAAGAAGGCTGTCGAGCGCGGCCATGTGTTGCGCGCGGGAGATGTGTTGCAGGTTTACGGGTTGAAGCCTGAAGAGGCGCAGCGCCCCGATCCCGCGCAACCCGTGCCGATTCATTCCGATCCGGTTCCGGTGGTGTATGAGGATGATGAAATCCTCGTGGTGAACAAACCCGCGGGCGTGGCCTCGCATCCGGGCACGGGGATTGAACCCGGCGCTTCGTTGATTGAACGGGTGCTGGCGCAATTGGGTGGAGCCAAGGAACAATGGTCCGGCGAAGTGTTCTCCCCTTCGCTCGTGCATCGCCTCGACAAGGAAACATCCGGAGTTTTGCTCATCGCCAAGACCGGGCCGCGTCTGCGCGAATTGACAGCGGCTTTGCGCAACGGGGAAATTCGCAAGCGGTATCTGGCCTTGGTGGTCGGTCACCCGCAACCCGCGTCCGGAGAAATCGATGCGCCGTTGGAACGCGGAGACAGCGCTTCCGGCGCGAAATCCCGCATTGAAGAAGGCGGCCGCCGCGCTTTCACACAGTATCGCACGGTGAAAACGGTGGGGGATTACGCCCTGTTGCAAGTCGTCATCGAAACCGGGCGTATGCACCAGATCCGCGCGCACCTGTCGCACATCGGGCATCCCATCGTGGGGGATACTCGGTATGATAAACCCGCCGATGCCCGCCGTCATTTGCGGGAGTTGGGGTTGAAGCGGTTGTTCCTCCATGCAGAGGAATTGGCGTGGGAGGAAAACGGAAAAATGAGAACCTTTCGCGCGCCCTTGCCGGAGGATTTACAGAAGATTGTTTGAAACCCCACCCTTCGACAGGCTCAGGGCATCGCCATTTGCTTTTTCCCCTTGGAGGGGAGGAAGTTTCACATGTGTTCCCTTTGTTGTCATTGGGTTTCATTCAAGACAGAGACGAAAAAGAATTTGGGTTTGAGAAATGTGCTGGCAATGTGTTGTGACCGCGGTGAAACCCCCTCCCTTCCTGAGGGGAGGGGGCAAACGGGAGGGGTGATTTTCTACCTTCCCTCCCTCTTCCCAAAACCGGATTTATCCCCATGAAACTCAACAAATACAGCTCCCGCCTCACCGAAACCATCTCCCAGCCCGCGTCGCGGGCGCAGCTCTTCGCCATCGGCCTGACCGAAGCGGACATGCACAAGGCGCAGGTCGGGATCGCCAGCACCGGATACGACGGCAATCCGTGCAACATGCACCTCAACGATCTGGCCAAGCACATCAAAGAGAGCGTCAACGCCGAGGACTTGGTGGGTCTGATGTTCCACACCATCGGCGTCAGCGATGGCATCTCGATGGGCACCGAGGGCATGAATTACAGCCTGCAGTCGCGCGATCTGATCGCGGACTCCATCGAGACCGTGACCCGTGCCATGTGGTACGATGCCAACGTCTCCGTGGTCGGCTGCGACAAGAACATGCCGGGATCCGTGATGGCCATGGCCCGCTTCAACCGCCCCAGCATCATGGTGTACGGTGGAACGATCCTGCCGGGATATCACGAGGGACGCAAGCTGGACATCGTGTCCGCCTTCGAAGTTTACGGAGAATACGTCGCGGGCAAGATCACCGAGACACAGATGAATGCCGTGATTGAGCGCGCCTGTCCGGGGCAGGGAGCCTGCGGCGGCATGTACACGGCCAATACCATGGCCTCGGCCATCGAGACCTTGGGCATGGCGTTGCCGTACGATTCCTCGTCGCCCGCCGTGAGCGACGAGAAGTTCCGCGAGTGCCGCAGCCTCGGCAAGGCCGTACGCATCGTTCTCGAGCAGGATATCAAGCCGCGTGACGTGATGACGCCGAAGTCTTTCGAGAATGCCATCACTATGGTCATCGCTTTGGGCGGTTCCACCAATGCTGTGCTGCACCTCATCGCCATGGCCAAGGCCGCGGACGTGAAACTGACCATCGACGACTTCCGGCGCATCAGCGACAAGACGCCGTACCTCGCCGATCTCAAGCCGAGCGGCAAGTATGTGATGGAAGATTTACACGGCGTGGGCGGTGTGCCTGCGGTGCAGAAGATGCTGCTCAAGGAAGGCTTCCTGCACGGCGATTGCCTCACCGTCACCGGAAAGACCTTGGCGGAGAACGTGGCCGATCTTCCCGGGCTCAAGGAAGGTCAGAAGATCGTGTTCCCCGTGTCCGAGCCCATCAAGAAAACCGGGCACATCCGCATCCTGTATGGCAACCTCGCCAGGGAAGGCGCCGTGGCCAAGATCACGGGCAAGGAGGGCCTGTCCTTCACAGGCCCTGCCAAGGTGTACGACTCCGAGGAGGATTGCCTGCACGCGCTGGAGGGCAAGGAAATCCTCGCGGGTGACGTGGTGGTGATCCGCTACGAGGGTCCCAAGGGCGGACCGGGCATGAGCGAAATGCTGACCGTGACTTCCGCCATCATGGGCGCGGGTCTCGGCAAGAGCGTGGCGCTGATTACCGATGGCCGTTTCTCCGGCGGCACGCACGGATTCGTGGTGGGGCATGTCACGCCCGAGGCGCAGGAAGGCGGCCTGCTGGCCGTGTTGCGCAATGGCGACGTTGTCACCATCGACGCGGAGAACAATACGATGGATGCGGATCTCACCGAGGCGGAGATCGCCTCGCGCTTCAAAGGCTGGAAGGCTCCGCCTTACAAGGTGACGCAGGGCACGCTGTACAAGTACATCAAGACGGTGAGCACGGCGAGTGAGGGGTGCGTGACGGACGCGTGACGGACGCGTGAGAAGGGTTAGGTCGCACCGCACTCGGCAGAGCCGACCGAACGTGCATCCCTCAGAAATTATGGTTGAACAGGCGCCACTGTCGTTGGTACTTCTCCGTATTGGTCCAGTAGAACCGCGATAGATCACCGTCTTTCATTTCCGGCTTTTCAAGCACAGTCCCGTCTGTTCCACGAAACTCGCACTTCCAGTTTTTGTCGTCGAAGACCTCACAGGTTGAGCCGGGATCGTCTCCGTAAGTGCTGATTTGTCGATCAGTAACCCCGAGAGCGTCCTCAGCGTCCTGCATCCACGTAACGACCTTGCTCGCCGGATCAAGCTGGATTCTCACAGTGAAGGCAATGGGTGCCTTCATAGCAAGCCCATCTTCGTGCTGTACTCGCGTGTATACCGTCTCTACGGTGCAGCCGCCAAGGAGCCCGGCAGATATGAGAGCAAGTGCAAGACTTCGAAATCGTGCCCCGGGTTTCGGAAGCCATTGGTGAGTTTCATATCGCTGCATGTTTGCTGCCTAACAATACTACTGAACAGATCTAGTTATAACAGATTGCATTCGAGATTCAACCGCGACGTGCCGCCTCGATCGTGACTATGTCGATTTTTTGCATCTCCATCATTGCATCGAACGAGCGTTTGGCCGCCGCCGGATCGGGATCGGCGATCGCCTGCATCAAGACCGCCGGTGTAATCTGCCAGGATAGGCCCCACTTGTCCTTGCACCAGCCGCATTGGCTCTCTTCGCCGCCATTGCCGACGATGGCGTTCCAGTAGCGATCGGTTTCGGCCTGGTCGGCAGTTGAGACCTGAAACGAGAACGCTTCGCTGTGCTTGAACGTGGGTCCGCCGTTGATCCCGAGGCAGGGAATGCCCATCACGGTGAACTCGACCGTCAATGCGTCTCCTTTCTTGCCGTCCGGAAAATCTCCCGGGGCGCGGAATACCGTACCGACGGAAGAATCGGGAAAGGTTTTGGCGTAAAACCGCGCCGCTTCCTCGGCGTCGCGATCGTACCAAAGGCAAATTGTGTTCTTGGCGGGGTTCTTCATGTTGTTTCTCCTCGGCAGTTTTATTCAGACAAATGAAATACGAATTTGGAACGCCGAAACGCTAAAAACTCACTGCAACCGCGCCGGATCGTTCGCAGGAAGCGCATCCCTGGCCCATTCGCTTTGTTTCCATCCGGGAACCGGAGTCGGTTCGTTGGGGCGTGGAACGAAGGGGGATCTTTCGACAAGTTGATACTTGTGAATATAGCGCGGGCAATTCGGGTAAATCCTTCTTGCCTCCACCCGCACCATGAATTGGGCCTCGGGATAATCCGCGAGCAGGGGATCCTCGAAATCCAGCCGCGCGATGCCATCCACGCGCATCCGGCGCTGTCGTTCGAAGTCAATGAACAGCAAACCCACGCCGCGCGTTTCCGATAGGTTTCCCATGGACAAGAACATCCCGTTTCCGTCGTAGTTGGGAAACGCGAGCGTTTGGCCGTCCACGACCCGCACGAAACCCGGGTCGCCGCCCTTGTAAGAGCAGGTCGGCTGGCCGGCATTGTCGACCGTGGCGAGAAAGAACATGTCGAGCCGTGCGATAAATTCGCGGTCCTCGGATGTGAATCGCTCATGCACTTTTACTTCCGCCAAGCGGTCGGCGAGACGACGGGCGTCGAAACGATCTTGCAGGGTGCGGGATCCGGCCGAATATTGTAATGGCATGGGACCCTCTCGAGGTTTGGGTGGATTGGGAAGTATACGATCTTGTGTTTTTCTATGGTTTTAGGCCCATGAAACCGTTGTCCTCCCGTGCGCTTGCGATTTCCCCGTCGCCCACCGTGGCGATGGACGCACGCTACAAGGAATTGCTGCTGCGCGGCATGCCGGTCCTGAGCCTCGGAGCGGGCGAGCCGGATTTATCCATGCCCGCCGCAGGCATTGATGCAGCCATCGACGCTTTGCGCGAGGGCAGGACGCGCTATTCGCACATGGCGGGATTGCCGGATCTGCGCGTGGCGCTCAGCCGCAAGTTTTCCGAAGAGAACCACATTGCGTACGCCCCGGAGGAAATCCTCGTCACCTCCGGCGCCAAGCAGGCCGTGTTCACAGCCTTGCTGGCCTTGCTCGATCCCGGCGATGAGGTCGTCATTCCGTCTCCGTACTGGGTGACTTATCCAGAAGCCGTGCGGTTGATCGGCGGCATTCCCGTCATCGCGCAAACGCGGTTCGAAAACGGATTCAAGCTCACGCCTGAGGAATTGCGCAAGGCCATCACGCCGAAAAGCAAGTTGCTGATTTTGAATTCGCCGTGCAATCCCACGGGCGCGGTTTACAGCCGTGCCGAACTGGAAGCCTTGGCGGCGGTCATCGTTGAGAAGGATCTGTACGTTCTCTCCGACGAGATTTACGAACACATCCTCTTTGGTGACACGCAAGTCGTCAGCCTCGCTGCGTTGAGCCCGGCTATGCGTGAGCGCACCGCCACGGTGAACGGATTTTCCAAGGCCTTTGCCATGCAGGGGTTGCGGCTCGGCTACATCGGCGCTCCCGCATCCTGGGCCAAGGCCATGATTGCGACGCAGAGCCATGCCGCGCATCATCCTTCCACCATCAGCCAGTACGCGGCGTTGGGTTGCTTGAATGCATCAAAGGAAATTTTGCCTGCCATCAAACCGCATTACCAGAAGACCCGAGATTACACGCTCTCCCGTCTGAAGAAAATTCCGGGTGTGGCTTGGAACGATCCGCAAGGCGCCTTCTACGTTTTCCTGTCCGTGCAAGCGTTGCTTCCTTCTCGCGTCGGGACCCGGAAAATCGAAGGTTCACTGGCCTTGGCGGAGTATCTGCTCGAGAAACACAACCTTGCCACGGTTCCCGGCATCGGGTTCGGATGCGAGGGCTATTTGCGCTTGTCCTTTGCCAATGCTCTCGCAGACCTTGAGAAGGCGTTGGATCGTCTGGAGCAAGGCCTGCGCGCGCTGACTCCCGGTTGAGCATGGAAAACCACATCGACGCCGGCCGTCGCGGCGAATCCCTGGCGCTCGATTACCTCCTGCATCTGGGTTACCGCCTGCGCCACCGCAATTTCCGATTTCACCGCGGCGAACTCGATCTGGTGATGGAAGCCCCGGACGGCGATTTGGTTTTCGTCGAGGTGAAATCCTCGCGGCAGGACATGGCCGGAGATCCGGCGGCGTGGGTGACACCGGCCAAGCAACGGCAAATCCAGAAAGTCGCCCGCGATTACTGCGCGGTGCATGGCGAAGCGGATCGCGCCATGCGCTTCGACGTGGTCAGCGTGGATCTCGTCCCCGGGTTTTCCGGAAAGGCGGAAATCCGCCACATTCCCAACGCTTTTTTACCCGACATGGGTGGCTATTTTTAACCTCACCCCCAACCCCTCTCCATCCGAGATAGAGAGGGGGGCAGAAAAGATGATTTTTTACTTCAAATATTATGGACCTTCCCCTCTCCACGTATTCGTGGAGAGGGGCTAGGGGTGAGGTATGAGACTCTCGCTTCATCCCATCACGCCCGAGTCGCGGTTGATGCGCAAGGTTCTCGAGGTTTTCGCGAATGGCGGCGTGATTGTGTACCCGACCGATTCCGGTTATTCGCTGGGTTGTGATGCGTTGAACAAGGCGGCAGTGAACAAACTGTACCACCTCAAGCGCGAAATCAAGAAGTATTACATGGCCCTCATGATGCTCGACTTCGGGCTGGTCACGGAGTTCGCGAAGGTGGATACCACGGCGTTCCGCTACATGCGGAAGCTGGTTCCGGGGCCGTACACCTTCATTCTTCCGGCTACGACGCACGGCAAGAAGGTTCTGGATGTGAAGCGCGCCGAGATCGGCGTGCGCATGCCGGACTGTCCCTTCGGGCATGCCCTGTCGCTCATTAAACCCGATTTTGTCCTGCTCACGACGGCGGCGAAAATCCGGGAGGACGAAAACTTCACCGATCCCGTGGAGATTGATTCTGTGTTTGGCAACGACGTGGATTTGGTGGTGGACATCGGCCCGGTGGCTGTGAATCCCACGACCATCATCAGCCTTGTGAACGGTCAGCCAGAAGTGATACGCGAAGGGGCGGGGGAGATACCTTAGTTATTTCATTGGCTAGACTAACCATTAGCCGATGTCTTTAATATTCGTTCTAAGTGCTTGTTTTTGCTTTTCTGCATATTCTGGGTCAATAACTTTCATTTCGGTTAGTACATCGATGCTGTCGTCGAATATTTTCTTAAGATCGTTGCCCGGCCCTAAGGGGTGAATCATTCCACGATAAAGGTGAAACTGGCCAGATTCTAACATGGTTCCTGCCGTATTTGCGATATGGCTATAAACCCATTCTCGTGGATTTCTTCCTTTACTCGTTCGAATGCTCTCGGCTATACCATTAGGATCATTAAGGAGTCTGCGCTCAATAACAGGTCGAACTAATTCAAATCCTCGATTCTGGTACCGATATGTTGCTTCATCAAGCACGCCGAATACCGCTTTAATTTCTTTTGGTGTAAATAGTTTCTTCAAAAATTTCATAAACGTCCTTTTATCTAATATGGTTTTTAACGATGCGCTTTTTTGGCACTTACAGGTGGGGCATTCACCCTCAAGTGCGAAACATCGCTGAGTTTGGTGTCCGGGATTTCCGGATAGTTCACCAGGCAGGTGTAAGAACCCGAATCCGCCTGTTGAATATTTGTTAGTACCAGTTCCGGGCCTGCGGAACCATACATTGAAGAATTGTGATCAGTTCCTCCATCCACCAAATCCACACCGTCTTTCTTCCATTGATAGTAGAACGTGCCACAAGGCCCACCGCAATGAGCGTAAACCTTCAACGTCAGAGTGCCACCCACGACAATGGTCGTGTCGGAGGGTACAGGTCCACTCACATCCAATTCTTCGGGACTTTCGAAACAACTCGACAGGAAAATGGCGGCAAGAAGAATGAATAGTTGGCGCATGGTTTAAAATAAACCGCGATTCGTGTTACGGTGTTTCAGGCAGCGCATACAGCACGGCGCGATTGCCTTCTCTACGGATACGGATTCCCACATGCAATGCTGAACCCCGGACTTGAGGCAGCCACTTCCCGTCAATCGAATATACCGCTGCATCCGAACCTGAAAGCCTCAGCGATTTGCGAATGGGTTTCACGGAGGTCGAAACCGGCTTCAGCCGCAAATCAGCGAAACGGAGATATTGCGACCAGTCATACGCCGTTAGATCGTGATTCCCCGTCCGCACATGATATCCTGTCTGTCCGCCGAACACAGGCTGATTGTATGCGGGCCACGTCACAGCCGGCAAAGTATCCTGACCCAAAAGACGATAAACGGGATCCGCGGCCTTGACGCCGAGAAACTCTCCTTTGGGATCGGAGTTCAGATCGTTCTGCGCGCTCGACGCGTAAAGGGGCCTTGGCGCAATCGCTGCCACCAGTTCGTGTTGATCGAAAGGCAAATTGGTTTCGTTGTTGCTGTATGTGTTGAAATTCTTCGCGAACCAGTGGGGGAAATGCGTCACGAGGCGGCACACGTCTTCGCCGAAAAGCCGTTTCGCCAGCGCGACCCCTCCCGCGCCGGATTCGTCGCTGATGACCATGGCGAAGCGTGGATCCTGCGCTCCGGCCCACACGGCGGTCTTGCCCATGCGCGACCAGCCGAACACCATCACCCGTTTCGAATCCACAGAGGTGTCGGTTTCGAGATAGTCCATCGCCCGGCTCAATCCCCAAGCCCATGCGCCGATGGCCGTGAAATTGTCGCCGCGTCCGCCTTCCAAATCCTGATACAACGCGTACACTCCAGTTTTGAACGCGGCAGTCACTGCGGCCGCGCTGCTCGAGGTCATCAAGGTGTCGGGGTCAATGTCGTTGCGGGCGAAGGTCGCGAGTCCGTAGCCGTGATTGAACAGCGAGTCCATCGGGAATTGCGCGGAGTTGCTGCCACGACATGTGGCCGTGGCCCTGTGGTTTTGAACGCAGGAAGTCAGCGAAGGGTTGTAGCTCGACAGACCGGTTTCCACGTAATTGGTGTTCAGGGTGATTCCCGTGTCTGCGTTGATCATCTCGTTGCCCCAAAAGTTGATTCCGAGAAAAACGGGAATGGGGGAGACGGCTTTGGGATACAGGGCTTTGTTGGGTAGATAGATCAGCAGATCGAGTTTTGGCCCACTGGTCTGGCTGGTGAAATAAATCGTCACTTGTTTGCGGGTGGCTTTGCCGTTCAACGCCGAGGGGTTGTTGTCGTGGATCTGAAACGTCATGTTCGCCGGTCGACCGGGCGAACGCCCGTATTCGTAGTTGGCGAACAGTTCCATGAGTTCGGGTCGGCGCTGCGTGGTCCACTGATCCGCTGTGGTCACGGGAGTTCCGTTTTGCATTTGCAAGACATTGGGCAGGGTGTAGGTATTGACCTGCGATTCGTTGGTGGTCTGCGTGACGCAGTTCAGATTCTGGCCGAATGCGGTAGCCGCCAAAAAAAGAAAACCCCATGCGTAGCGCATGGGGTGAATATAATGCCCGAGTGAAGTCTGCACAAAATCATTTGAGTTTTCCGTATTTACCCTCTATTCGAGTGATTTTCAGGTGGTCTCCAAAAGGCAACTAAATAGTTGCATATTTAAGCGCGGATGGATGCCGTATTCAAAGCCCTCGCCGACGCGGGACGTCGCAAGCTGCTGGATGCGTTGCACCGGGAAAATGGACAGACCTTGAAGCGCCTTTGTGATCATTTGGATATGACGCGGCAGGCGGTGAGCAAGCATCTGTCCTTGCTGGAGGCGGCGAATCTGGTGGTTACGGTTCGTGAAGGTAGGGAGAAGCGGCACTTTCTCAATCCGGTCCCGCTTTACGCGATTTACACGCGTTGGATTGGAAAATATGAAGTCAATCGTCTCAGCGCGCTGAGCGATTTGAAGAACAAACTGGAATCAAAACGAAAGGAATGAAAATGGCAAAGAGTGAATTCATATACGTGACCTTCATCCGCACCACGCCGAAAAAACTGTGGCATGCGCTGACCGATCTGGAATTTGGTCGCAAGTACTGGATGGGCGGGCATCAGGAAACTGACTGGAAGGTCGGTTCGCCATGGAAGCTCTTTTTCGAAGGACAACTCGCGGATTCCGGTGAGATTGTCGAGTTCAAGCCTCCCAAAAGACTCGCCATCAAGTGGCGGCATGAGATGAATCCCAAGGCCAAGGCCGAGGGCTATGGACTGTGCGTGATGGCGCTGGAACCCATGAAAGGCATGGTGAAGTTGACGGTGACGCATTCCATCGCTCGCAAGGATTCCAAGCTGATCGAGGCCGTCTCGGGTGGCTGGCCATCGATCTTATCGAACCTGAAATCTCTGATGGAAACGGGGAAGGTATTGATGAAGACTTGGTGAATGCTTGGCCGGGAGGTGTCCGCCTTCCGGCCAACCACTCGTGTTCATTGCTTTCTGATTATTTCCACCCAAATGGACTGTTCATCCTCGTCATCCATTTTTCCCGAGATAAGCCAATATTGGTTTTCAAATAACGTGTAGGCTTTCCCGGCGGCCCTGTTTTCAAACACTTCTTTCTGGATTCTTTCGATGATCTTCTGATCCAGGATGATTTGATAGACCTTCTTAACCTCGGCCGAGAACTTGTCTAACCCCGGATCGACGGGAATGAGTTCCAGAAATAGCGACTTCATTTATTGGCCTTCGGCCGTGGTGGAGGCGTTACCCCGCCATCTTCTTGTCCACCCAGGCAACGAGCGACTTCACAGCCTCCATCGAGGACTCGAAAGCCTTCTTCTCTTCTGCATCCAATTCCACCTCGATCACCTTCTCCAGACCATTGCCGCCGAGAATCACCGGCACACCGGCGTAAACGCCTTCGTAACCGTATTCTCCGTTCAGCATCGCCGCAGCTGTGATCACGCTGCGCTTGTCCTTCAGATAGGCGTCGGCCATGTGGATGGCGGAGAGCGCGGGGCTGTAAAAAGCGGACCCGGTCTTGAGCAAGGCTACGACTTCGCCACCGGCGTTGGCCGTGCGCTTGGAGATGGCATCCAGTTTTTCCTTTGAGAGCAGCTGGGTGACGGGAATGCCGCCCACCGAGCAGTAGCGGATCAACGGCACCATGGTGTCGCCGTGGCCGCCCATGACCAGCGCGGTCACGTCTTCCGCGGAGACTTTCAATTCTTCGGCGACGAGCGCGGCAAAACGGCCCGAGTCGAGCACACCGGCCATGCCCACCACGCGGTTGGCCGGAAAGCC
>OMJM01000030.1 GCA_900299345.1 bacterium
ATCACGGAAGCGGCTGCCGGTGTAACCTCTCAACGGGGTGTCGTTGCCGAGCGTCTGAAGCCCATATACCGGCATGGTGTTTCCGGGAATCTCGTAACTCTCCGCCGCGTAGAAATGCAGTGCCACCACCTTGCGCGAGAAAATCTCCTCACGGAGCTTTTCGTATTCGAGCTTGCGCAGGAATTTTTCCATGCTCATGTTACCCCGGCGTTGCTCCTCCGCCGCCGTGATCTCGTACCTTTCCCGACCCAATTTGAAGTAGGTCGTGTATTCCGCCTTCCATTCCTTGTAGTCGTGACTGTTTCCGATATCGTGATAGGCCCACCCTGCTTTCAGCCAGTCTCCCGTCAAGGTGATGTTTTCGTTGTTTCGGGTGTCGCGCGTCAGACCCACTTGCCACGCCTTGTCCAGAAATGATTCGCCAATTCCACGGTTGGCAAAAAAGTTTCCAAGGGTATCGGAAGGCGTGGGGGAACCGGAAAGACGGGATTGCCGCAAGGATAAGCTGCCGCGGACTCCGAAACCGAGAAACAACGGGTATTGCAACTGAGCCTGATAGTATTCCGAAGTGTCCGAGTAGTAGAGGAACCCGCTGGTTCCGGGTTGGTTCACCGAGCTGTTTTTTGTCCTTACCAACCCTGCGACCACCTTGCCCGTGAACGGGGTTCCCAGCAGTTCGCGGGAAGTGAGATAGGCTCGTCCTTTATAGTCGCCGTTGACATAATACACCACGCTGGTCACCAATCTTTCATTATCGCGTCCGAAAAGAGACCTGTCGCGCAATGTCAATCCCGCCCTGGATCCCGTACCCGGCGCCAGACTGAGCGTCGGATAAATCAGGATTTTGTTGTCAGGTCCGATACTGAACAGCCGGCGGGTTCGGTCGATGATGTTCTCGTTCAGGAAATACCGTATGGGTTGCTGTGTGGGATAGGTCAGCGTTCTTACCGTCGGAGCCACAAGGGTTTCCATCGGCCAGGTCAGTAGCTGCAAGGTCGGATGCGCGATGTATTCATAAATACGCGCACCTGCAGACAGTGTATCAGAAGGCAACTGTTTCCGGGTGGAGTCGGCGACCACGAGCACCTTGGCCGCAGGTACGGTGGTCAATCCTGCTGCGAGGAGCCAACCGGCGAAGTGCTGCAAGCGGTGGTCCATCGCCGTTAAACTATCAAACGTCCGGATGCTTAAGCAGGCCTATTATCTGTTTGAAGACGATGTCAGGTGGTGGCGAAAACCCGTACTCATCAAGAACGCACACGGAGGTTCCCAGTGGATTCCACCACGCTTCGTATTTGTCCCGATTCGTACGTCCACGGGCGTATTTCACGGTATCAGTCCACACGACATGGGGAGTATTGCACAGACTGGCGAGATGCATGGGGCCGGACGAAGGGCCGACGACAAGGCGAGAGGAGGCGATGATATCCAAGGTTGCAGACAGGGGCTTGTCGCGCAAATCGAGGAACTCTCCCGGCACAGAAAGGGTTGCATCCCGCAGGCCGATGCATCCCGCACGGTATCCCGAGGCGTGGAGTTTTTCGAGTAGTGCGCTCCAATTTTCGGGACTCCAATTCCGATCGGTTCCGAAGCTCCGACCACGTGGGTGGAACAGCACGTCAACGCTTGATTCCGGTTGCCTAGTGCCGAAGCGTATAAACTCTTGACGAGAAAAAGGTTGATAGCCCAAAGGCTTCAAATGATCACATCTCTCCGGGATTAAGGCGCGGATTCGATCCCATTCCTCGGGATTGCGGACACCTCTCATGACATTGCATTCGGCAATGCCTTTAAGGTTGTGGGGATGGATCTCGGTGGCAAAATCAGCATACAAGGCTTCGTGTCCCTCGGGGCAGCACACAAGTGTTCGGGAATAACCGCGCGACAGCTTGCGCACGAATCCCTGCCAGTTCATGAGTTCCCAGCCAAACTCGCCCACCCAAGGTCCCGCGAACAGGGTATCCTGACGATGGCCCCAGGCACGCAGGAACGTAGGGCGCAACCACCAACTCAGAATATCGCGACGGAACATGAAGCTAAAGGTACGTCGAGGAGGCGCGAGAAACGAAGCTTGCTACTTGCTGGATTTTTCCCGGTTCCGGTGATGGGTATGGATGTCATTCAGGTACGCGTTTCCCTCGATACGGGCACGAAAGGGCGCCATGATGGAATCGGCAACGCTGTTCCAAAGATTGCGAGTCTCTCCGGGGTCTTCATCAATGTCGAAAATCTGTCGGCCGGAATCGGGCAGCAATACCACACGCCAATGACTGTGGATCAATCCGAAGCCATCACCTTCCCATGGACGGGTAATGTTGGTGGACAACGATGTGATAATCCGATCAGGGGAGGTGCTCTTATTGAACAGGCTTTCCCCGAGCCACGGAATGTGCCCGTCATTCACGGGGCAATCCTTCATCGAACTTCCGGCCGTCAGGTTCGGCTTCACGCCCCACAGTTGTCCCAATGAAGGCGCGATATCCATGTTGGCAACGGGAATTTTAATGCGCGCCCGCATCGCCTGTTCTTCGACCCCTCCGCGCATGGAGCGCGGCAGATGCACCCACAGGGGAATGCGAATGAATTCTTCGTAATAGGATTTGATCCGGGCGATGGGATGAGGCGGTTCCGGATTCTCACCATGGTCCGCCGTACTCACGATCAAAGCCTCGTCCATTCGTCCCGCATTTTCAAGCGCACGAAAAACTCTCTCATCTGCGGAATCCAACAGGTACAGCGCTTTCTCGTAGCGGGTGCCTGGGATCTTGGATAAATCGATGTACTCGCTACTGGCCTGATGCGGCACGTGCAGCGCATTGGTGTTCCATACCACGAAAAGCGGATCCTTGGGGTGCGCGGCAAGCCACGTCTCCAAGGTGGTCACGATATGAAAGTCGTCGATGCCCATGTCATTGACGGGCGGATAGTCGGTCTGTTCGCGTCCCACCAGTGAATCAATCGGTTCTTTTCGCAAAAAGTCGTTCATGGTGGCCCAACGGAGGCGTTGGGAGCTGAAGTAGGCGGTCTTGTATCCTGCGTCCTTGGCCATGTCCCAGAGCAAAGGCATGCAATGAAGTTTGTCGTAGCTCTCCTCGGGAGACACTCCGGAGAAAATGGAGGGCATGCTGACCATGGTGGATACGGCGTTTGTATAGGCGCGCTGGAATATGATGAATCCTGCGCTATCCTGCTGCATTCTCTGGGTCAGTCGCGGCATTCCGCCTTCCGGCGATCCGTGGGATAGATAACCTTCCATGAAGGGAAGTGAGCGGGTTCCCATGCTTTCGTGGACGATGATCAACACCGTGTGGGGCGGTGTCGTTCCCGGAAAACTCCACACCGGAAGTCTTTTGGAGGGGTACAGCGGCAGAGCGTGATCGCGTACCCTCAGAAAATGCTTCGATAGCGACTCGACGGCCACCATGTCCGGCGGCATACGAAATTCACTTTTTTTGTCGTTCGCATGTAGCGCCACAATCCCCGCAGCCAGGATGACGACGGTCATCGGAACGAGCAGCGCGTATCGCACCTCTGATTTTTTCCAAGGTCGGACGCAGAGGAAGAAGAAACCCCACAATCCCAGCAGGGACATGATGGGAACGATTCCCGAGAACGTCCGTATGTAATCCAACATGTAATCTTTGTCGAAGATGAATGCGAAAGCGCCAGGGAACAAGTATTCCCCGAAAAAATGGAACAGGAAAAAGTTGGTGGTCAACACCAGAGTGTGCCACAGTGCAAAAAGAGACGTGGCGAACAGCATAGCCCACTTGTTCCAGCGGCGCAGCATCGAAACTACTGACAGGAAAGTGAAAGACAGTGCCCAGCAGGCCAACAAGCCGAGTAAAAACACGCCTGCGTCCCATTTCGACCCGCCCTTGGAAATCCAAACGGAACGGATAATCAGATCAAAAAGCAGTTGGATGACGGGGATGGCGAGGGACTGTAGAAGCAGAAACTTCATGGATTTCTGCGGGAAATATAGTTCAAACGGTGGATCGGATTTTTCCGAAGATATATTCTATCGCTGTGTCTTGCGGGTGAAATCCATTGCGGAAGCCACAGACTCCTGAATCGAATGTACGACGTCATCCTGACATGCAACTATTCTCCGTGGTCCTCTTATCGCGGCGGCGGCCAGAAATCCACCCATATGATCGCGTCGACTTTGGCCACCATGGGGAAGAAAGTATGTGTCATTTACAGCAAAGGTGTATTCGAACGAGTTGCTCTTCCGGAAGATTTGCCTTATGACGTTGTGTGGGCATTTTTCTTTGCGATCAAACCTGGCATTTCTTCTCCCTTGAGATTTCTGAATGGCATCTCCTTTTACCTGAAGACGCGGAAACTGAGTGGTTCCGGCACAGTGCTGCACGGCAATGGTGAAGAGGCATCCTTGTTGCGATATGTCCGCAATAAGAAGAGGTTCGTGTTCAGTCTTCGCTATCCGGGCTTTGAGCCTTTCATGTACTCCCTGCCATGGAACAAGATTTGGGTGTGGCCCTATGTTTTTTTACGAGAGCCCCGGCATATTGTCTTGGCATTGGCTTTGCGCGGAGCAGATGCCGTCATGTGTACCAGTGCATCTTCGAAGGAAAGTCTGCTTGCCTGTTTCAGGATTTCAGAACAAAAAACCCGCATCATTCCCAACGGCATTGATCCCGTCTTTTTGGCTACGCGCTTTGAGTGGAAGGAACAGAACGGAATTCTTTATTTCGGCCGGTTAACGCATGCCAAAGGCGTCGATGTATTGTTGCGTGCTTACGCGGGACTTGAAGAAGCAACGAAGCAAATCCATCCGCTGAAGATCATCGGAGATGGACCTTATGTTGTGGAACTAAAGAGACTAGCTTCGGAGTTGCACCTTGAAAAACGGGTCGAATGGCAGGCGTGGGTAGGTTCTCAGGAATTGGCGCATGAAATTGTGTCGCACCGTCTGGTGGCGCTTCCTTCACGCGAGGAATCTTTTGGAAATACCATGCTGGAGACTCTTGCCACTGGACAATCGTTGATCTCCACCAACGCCGGATCGATTCCGGAAGTGACGGAAGATCATGCCGTTCTGGTTCCCCGAGATGATGTGGATGCATTGAGGAGAGCGATATCGGAGTGCATGTCCAAATCGCCCTCCAGGGAAGACATCGAAGCGCGCTACAGATATGTCAGGGAGAGGTTTTCGTGGGAAACAACGTCTCAGATGTATTTAAAATCCTATGAGGAATGATCAGACCTTCTGCAGTCGATGAACATACTGGAAGGTAACGAAAGAGCGGAACGGCCAAAAGTCCAGAATTGCCGCCATAAAATCCACGGAACTTCCGCTTTCCCACAAGCGCAAGTTTCTTTTTTCTTGGACGATTCTCAGACCGGCCTGCGTGTAGAGATCCAACAGATTCTTCCGCGTGAAGAATCGCAAGTGTGTCCTATCGTGAATGCCTCGATTGCGGTAAGGCCACCGGCGCATGAAAAGCAGATGGAATAGCGTTGTGTAATGCCCGATGTTTGGGAAGCTGGCAATGATGGATCCGTCCTTGTCCAACAATTCCGCGGCTTGCCGCAGGATCGCCCATGGATCGATCAGGTGTTCCAGCACATCACCAAACACGATCAGATCGTAGGAATCCGTGTGGGTGAGGGAGTCAAGGCCCGTCCGGTTTAGATCCACGTTCCAGACCTTTGACAGATGGGATTCCGCCTCTTTGGCCATGGCTGGATCAAACTCCGCGCCATAAACGTCAGCCCCGTGGCGTTCTTTCAGAAAACGGCCTAAAGCTCCGGTGGCACATCCTACATCCAGCACGCGGCGCACGGATGGCGGCACTAACGCCACTATGTCATGTCGCGTTCCAACATAGGCACGGTTGAAAGAAGTATCTGGCGGCGCATTCATGTTTTTTTCCGCGCTAGAACGTTATCCATAATGGTCTGAATTTTAATAGCATGCGCCGCGTTGGAAAAGCGCCGTTCATACACAAGCCGCGCCTGCGTGCCCAGGATTTCCCGCATATCCGGCTCCTTGCATAGCTTCAAGATGGCTGCCGCCAAAGCATTTTCATCACCGGCGGGCACGAAAAGAATGTTTTCCGAATCCGTGAAATACGATTCCATTGCGGTCGATCGTCTTGAAATGATAGCCTTACCCATGGCGGCGCATTGCACTGCCTTATTCGGCACCACCATGGAAGCTTTCAGAGTGTCTCCAAAAATTCCGAGGCATACGTCCGCTTGGGCGATGCGGGAAGCCAGATTTTCCGGAGGTTCAAAATTTTCGAATCGGACGTTTGATATTTTTTTTTCGCTTGCCAAGGACAAGATTCTTTGATGTTCTTGGCCTTCTCCAACCATGATGAAGGAGATCCCCGGGTTGGTTGTCAAGATTGAGGCGGCATTCAAGATGGTTTCCGCTCCTTGGAGCGGGATGTAGGTCCCGAAGAAAAGGACCATATGATTATCAGGACTGGATGTGGGCGGGACTCGTGGATGAAATACGGCCTCGTCAGCGCCGATTTCCAGAACGGAAAAGGGTTTTTTCAGGCCGTAGCGCGAGAAGAAATACCGTTGATGGTCGAGGGTGTCGAAGACCAGATAATTTGCCATCGAGCAGGAAGACCAATCCTGCCATTTGCAAACCCAGGCCTGAAGGCTATTGGGTGAGTGCCATCGGCGATCTTCCACACGCGTGTTGTATCGAGAGATGAAAGGGTCAAAAATCAGAGGTTTTCCGGCCATGCTGGTGAACAATTTGAGAAAAGGCACCAGTCGGTGCCCCCCCTCCGTCACCCAAACAGCATCCACATGTGAAGCTAGACGGATAAATTGCCACGCCAGATGGAAATGCCGGAAAGGAAATATCCACGTGGAATGCGCGATGTGCACGTTGTAACCGGCCTCATGCATCCATTTCAGTATCAGTGCGTTGCGGGGGTATCCGGGATCGTGGTGTCCGAGCAGGCATATGGCCGGATTTGGTTCTCTTCTCATTTTATTCTTGAACGTGCAAGCGGCGCCACGAGGCTTGGAAATAGATACCAAATGCCGCCGCACCTGCTAAAAACAAAAGAACGGAGGAGACGAGAGGTGGCTTCAGTAGAAGCTGGGCGAAGGAAGGTACCGCAAACAGGGAAAATTCTATGAGGATTTTTTTCAAATAAACTCTCTGAAAGAACCAGTTTTTTTCGTGATGTCGGACCGCCAACATGCCAAAGAGGCCGCTGGCGGTATGCGAAAGACCCACGGCGATTGCAGCGCCCACGAGTCCGTAAACGGGGATGAGCCACAAGTTGAAGCAGAGACTGGCCAGAAAGAAAACCGCCTGTGCAATGGGAATCATTTTTGTCTTGCCAACGCCCATCAACACTTGCGGCGAAAAGGCGAAAAGCGTAACGAATAAAGTGAAGCCGATCGTGATAATCAGCGAAGGATAGCCTGCAACATAATGCGGAGAAAGCATGCGCAAGCATTCGCGTCCGAAGAAAATCGCGAAGAAGAAGATGGGCATTTGGAAAGACAGTACCATCCACGTCGCATAGTTGAAACCGTGTCGGTGTTCCTCGTCCAGTGCGTTATTGTGATTTTTCGAAAATACGGAAAGCATGACATTGTCGAAACTTTGCCGAATGGATCGCAGGCTGTTCGCAATCATCGTGATCACAGTGTAAACCTCGACCATCTGCAATCCCGCATACCGTCCCAGCAAAAGGATGTCGATGCGGTAGGCGAAGCTCATAACGAAATCTGTACTTGCGAGAGGTAGCGAGAAACGTATCAGATCCCCCGGCACCCAGGCGCTGGCCGCCCAATTTTTGAAAACATGAGGATAGGCCCGCAAAAAGAAAAGAGCCGCCAGCAGACATCCCAGAATGCTTCCAAAAAGGTAAGGGATGGCAAGGCCATGAGGTCTGAATGGAGTGAAGGCCAGTAAGGCGGCTGGTCCAAGTGTCGCCAGCGGCAGGATGAAATTCCGGACCAACGCAAGAGGATACAAGGCTTGCTTGTTGATTAAGGCTTGCAGAAAAAGCTGCATGGCACTTTGAAAAGGCAGAGCGGACAAATAGCATGTGATATTGAACCAAGAGGCACCTGTCGTACCTCTTGCGAAACGACCCCAGCTCGGAAGCCACCCTGCCCACTGGCTGGCGGCTACAAGTGCAAGTATAAAGGAGAACAAGAAGACAAAATTCACCGCTCGCGAAAAAGCACGCCCGAAGGAAGCGTCGCTGCCGCGTTTTGCGTAAATCCAAACCACACCACGATCCATGCCGAATACAGCCAGGCGTCCCAATAGGAGCAAGATGGATTCGTAGTATTTAAAAAACCCCCATTCTCCTCCCGCGTAAAGCTTGACACAAGCCAGCACGAGCAGAGGATCCAATACCTTGGATGTATTATCCAGAAGCATGAACAGGGAGCCTTGACGAATGAATTCCCGGCTGTGGGTAGATTCTTTCAAAAGAAGGCTCGCGGCATTGTTGGACGGGAATCTATAAAAGCCCACAGCGCGGGTTGTTATAGCGGGTAGTTCTGCGATAGTGAGTGGTGGCCAAACGCAAAAAAACTAGTTTCCAGGACATGACTATGGAAGAAGCCCAGCGCCGTGTGGATGAGTGGATCAAAACCCATGGGGTGCGTTATTTTTCCGAGTTGACCAACTTGGCGGTACTTATGGAAGAAGTGGGGGAATTGGCGCGTCTGTTGGCCCGCACCTACGGGGATCAAAGTTTCAAGAAATCGGATGAAGACAGAAACTTGCCCGACGAGATGGCGGATGTTTTGTTTGTACTTCTCTGTCTTGCCAATCAAACTGGCGTGGATTTGACTTCGGCGCTGGAGCAAAATCTCGAGAAGAAAACCCGGCGCGATGCCGACAGGCACAAGAATAATCCGAAGCTCGTTTCTGGAAGTTAACCTGTCCGATTAGGGTAAACATTTCGTGATACGAAAGACGGCTTAAAGAGGAGGAGTCTTGCAGCTAACTGATTCGAACGCAGCGTTTACACGATTGACGGGTTTCTTGAACAAGATTTGTGGAGAATATTTCAGCACGGGTAATGGAGTCGTGTTTAGAATGGTTTGGCAAGACGGGGAGCCCGTCCAATATGGCCAAGGAACTCCCGTATTCACGATTGTCGTCAAGGATAAAATCGGTGTTTCCGCATTGGCTTCATTGGACGCGACGTCCATTCTCGAAGCCTACATGCTGGACCATATTGACATCCAAGGAGACATTTCGGGTATCTTCGCGTTCCGCAATATGACGACGGACAGTCATCCTTTTCGATATTTTTGGAGTCTGGCCAAGCCCTTGATCTTTGGGCAAACCCGTATGGATCGATCCGGCATCGCGACGCATTACGACCATCCGCCCGAATTTTACCTCGCGTTTCTCGACAAACGCCATCGAAGTTATTCGCACGGCATATTCTTGCGTGACGACGAATCACTGGAAGATGCCATGACCCACAAGTTGGATTTCGCACTCGAGCAGATTAACGTCAAACCTGGAGATCGTGTACTGGACATTGGGGGCGGATGGGGGATTTTCAGTGAATATGCGGGCAAGAAAGGGATACGGGTCACGTCGTTGACCATTTCTCAAGAAAGCGAAAAATATCTGAACGCTTTGATCGCGCGGGAAAAGCTTCCTTGCGATGTGGTCAACTGTCACCTTTACGAGTATCATCCAGGCATTAGTTATGATGCCATAGTCAATTTGGGAGTCACGGAACATCTGCCAGATTATGCGCGAACTTTGCAGGTGTACCAGCGCTTACTAAGGCCGGGAGGTAAGATATATCTTGATGCAAGTGCCTGCAGGGAGAAGTATAAATTTCACACCTTTATTAATCGTTACATATGGCAGAACAACACTTCTTTACTCTGCTTGCACGATTACCTTAAGCAACTCGCTAAAACTCCGTTTCAGCTACTTGGTGTGTGGGATGATCGTTGGAACTACTATTTAACCGCGAAGAATTGGGCTCAGAATTTTGAGGCGCGGCGCGAATTTATTATCGGTCAGTCAAGCGAAGCGATATTTAGACAGTTTCAAATTTATCTCTGGGGTACTGTTGATACCTTTGGGTCAGACATCATGCAGGCCTATCGCTGGGTGATTCAATTGCCCGATTAAATGTCCAAGTATCCTGTGCGACTAAAGTCTTTCTTCCAACTCGTCCGTATTCCCACTGTTTTCAGCGCGCTCAGTAATGTCTATGCGGGCTACTGGATCGGTGGCGGTATTGCTGGAGTCACCCCCTTATTGTCGGGTCTTTTGGCGGCTGGGCTTTATCTCATGGCGGGCATGGCTCTAAATGATATTGCGGATTACAAAGTTGATGCCAGAGAAAGACCGGAAAGGCCTCTGCCTTCTCGCGCCATTTCGTTATCAGCCGCATGGTTGTTTTCGATGGCCATGCTGGGTTCAGCCATGATATTGCAATGGCTTGCAAATCCTGTCGCAGCTTTTGTGGGCGCCTTGCTTGCACTCTGTATACTGGCTTACAATTTTTTTCTTAAGGGTACGTTTCTGGGCCCACTGGCCATGGGAACGTGTCGGATGTTGAATTTGCTGTGTGGTATCACGCTGAATGCCGATAGTCTTTCGGACATTTGGAATCTGCCGCTTCAGAGTTATTGGATTTTGGGTTCGCTTGGGGTATACATCTTTTGTGTCACCTATCTGGCCCGAGATGAGGTGGGAGGTAATACCAAGGCTCGCGCCAGGGTGTTCTTTGCTGGACTGATGTTGTGGATGGGAGCGTGGATTGGCTTCGCAGCTTTCCATCCATCGTTGTTGTCGTTTATCCTTTTCGCAGTATTGTTGTGCCATCTTTGGCTGCTTTCCACTGCTCTCCGGAATCTGCGCACAAATCCCGGTTCTCCTGCATCCACCGGCAAACTGGTGGGGATGCTGCTGAGAACCATGCCGTTGACCGATGTTGTGGCTATGCTGTCGGCTGCCGTAGCAGTACCTTGGGCCCTGTTGGGTCTTGCTTGGATGCTACCGGGCCCTTTTTTGGCCAGACGGTTTTACAGTACCTAGCCTTAATGTTGCCGAAGGAGTCGTTTGTCCATCCATGTATATTAGGCCCAAGTTTTCAAAGGAGCACTTATGCGATTGGGTTTGATGGTGGTGTTGTCGGGCGTTTGTCTTTTTTCACGTATTGCAAATGCCGAAGATTTGAACTTGAGTGAAAAACCCGAGACAACCTCGGTTTATCTGACGCCCTACGCGATCGGTCCTGGCATTGGGGCCCAGTTTGCGCTCAACCAGGAACTTAAGGATCAGAGCCAGGCATTTCTGAAATTTTCCTTATCCCAAAGCTGGCGATTTAAGGAGCATTGGGATTTCGGATTGGATCTGGATTGGTCGGTGCCTGGCACCAATGTGGGTGGCCTGCTGAACCTCAACTATGTCTTCGGTGAAAATGGGTTTCGGCCGTTCGTAGGATTGGGTGCCGGCATCGGCTATGTGGACGATCCTTTGTACACGAAATTTGGACAACGCTTGGGAATTGCGGGCATGGGCTATGCGGGCATGTATATCGACGTGACGGACAACGCCCATTTGCGTTTACGCGTTCCAGTGGAAGTCGTGGGTAACAGCAAGATGGATCGCTCTGTCGGACTTGATATTGCGGTACTGTTCTCGCTGCCGCCTTATTCCACCAAGGTCAAGAAACTCAAATACTGAAGCTGGATGGGCGGAGCGATGTGGTGAGCGGGTCGAACCGTCGAAGCCTGTTTCACTTCTTTTCTTCGCAAAGCACCGCTTTTTGCTGTTGAATCCAGATACGAGCACGAGCCCGGACATCCTTCACGGCTTCCTCGCGTGATGTGAAGTAATACTGTCGGTGACTGCGGCCTGCCGCGGTTCCACCTTCAGAGGGATCGGAAACGAAGGATTGCGCATGCCGCAACTTTTTTTCCACTTCCTTGATTACGGGTGCGCGGCTTTCCACCGCACGGGTCGTGATGATGAGCAGTTCCTTTTCATCGGTTAGGTAATTCACATCCAGTTTGGCCGTGTAAGACTTGGCCCATTCGTTTCTTCCAGAGTCTCCGTTGATACTCCTCAGATAGATGGCTTCCGAGGTGACCATCGGTTCGAGAATGTCAGGATTGGGAAGCGAAAGAATGCAATCCCGGGTTACTTCGCGGGTCACTTCGGAACTCCCGTCCGCGGAAGTCTGCGCCGCGATCACGGTGACTTTCTTGTTCACGTTCTTTGGAGCGCCCTCTTCGGCAAGTGCGGTCGTCATGGAACAGGCAAGCAGAATGGCGCCAGATTTCAATGGGGCTCTCATATACATCCTCCCGGTTGGCGGACAAACTACAAACCCCGGTGGCCTCCCGCCCTTCGAATAAGTACACTATTGGCAATCAGGAGGCGTTCCATGACCCCATTCGGTACCCGTATTTCCAGCCTTGCGGTTTCTGTCCTGTTGCTTTCGGGATGCGGAACCAAGGTGACCCGTGTTTCCCACGACAGCACCATCGATCTCTCGGGAGAGTGGAATGACACCGACTCCAGGCTCGTGGCCGAAGAGATGGTGAAGGATGCGGTGAGCGCCAACTGGTACAAGGCCTATGAGACCCAGAAAAAGATTCCCCGCGTCGTGATCGGTGAAATCCGGAACAAGAGTCATGAGCACATCAACACCGAAACCTTCATCAACGACATTCAACGCTATCTGGTGAATTCGGGCAAGGTCGAGTTTGTGGCCAATAAAGCCGAACGCAAGGAACTTCGGGACGAGAAGTCGGATCAGGCGCAAAATTCCTCTGTGGAATCCCAGCAGATGGCCGGTGAGGAAAGCGGCGCGGAGTTGATGATGCTTGGGGAAATCAATTCCATCGTGGACTCCGAGGGCGGGAAATCGGTGGTGTTCTACCAGATCAACCTGGAACTCGTACAGATCGAATCCCACAAGAAAGTCTGGCTCGGCGACAAGAAGATCAAGAAATTCGTGGAGAAGAGCGCTTCCAAGCTTTGATGCCTACTCTTGATGCGCAGATGGTTATTCCTCGCCAGCATGTCCCTGTTTTTGGGATGCGCCAACAACAGCCTCGTCCGCTTTGAAGCCATCGCCAAGCGGGCAGCTTCCCAGGATTTTCTGGATGCCGCTGCGCAGGTCCGCAAACAGCGGGATCTCTATAATCACACCGATTTGCTTTACGCCATGGATTTAGGCCTGCTCTACCATTACGCAGGACTTTATGACAGCAGCGCGATTTTTCTCCGGGAAGCCGTGAAGATTCAGGAGGATCTGTACGCGCATTCCATTACGAATGAAGCGGCGGCGTTGCTGGTCAATGACAACATCCGTCCCTATCGCGGCAAGGCGTATGAGATTACCTGGCTGCACCTTTTCCTGGCGTTTGATTATCTGGGAATGAATCGATACGACGACGCCCGCGTGGAAATCCGTCAGGCCGAAATTTTCCTGAGGGAGCAACGCCGGAAAGTTGGAACCGACCCGAAGGAATATCGCGACGACGGCGCATTCCGGACCGTGGCGGCGTTGGTCTATGAGGGGCTGGGTGAAAAAGACGATGCGCTGATTTCCCTTTATCAGGCCGTGAAGGCATACCGAGAATCCGGGCAACCTTTGCCGGAAGGGCTGGCTCGTTATGCCTATGCGGCGTTGATGGCGAATGGCCGGGAGTCGGACGCGAAGGAATTGAATCTGGGGCCCTCCGTGCAAGATTCCAGAAGGCCCGCCTTCGGTGGAAGCGAGATCGTGGTGGTGGGAGAAGTGGGGCGTTCGCCGATGCTGGATGAGACGGCTTTCTGGGGGACGTGGGTGCGTGATGGCATGTTGATCTATCACTACAAGGACGCCAACGGAAATACTGTCACCGATGCCATGGCCGCGCCGGGTCTTCCCGATTCGGAATATGAAAAGGGCAATGGCCGCAAGACCCGTTCCGGAACGACCTTTCATGTGAAATGGTCGATGCCGACGTTGCGGGATGTTCCCTCGCAATCCGATGCTTTGCGTGTGGCGCGGGGCAATGATGTTTATGCGGGAGAGGCTTACGGGGACACACATGACCTGCTGCAGGGCGATCTCAATGCGCACCGAGGCATTACGTTGCTGCGTACAGTGACCCGGGTGGTGTTGCGCACAATTGCGGCCGAGAAAACCAAATCAAGTCTCAATACCAACGAGCCATTGTTGAATCTTCTGCTCAACGTGGGTACGGACGCGTTGGCGGATCAGTTGGAGCAGGCGGATCTTCGCGTCTGGTTCCTGTTGCCGCGTAATTTACGGATGGCGCGCGTGCCCGTACAGCCCGGGCGGTACACGCTGGAAATCGGTTCTGAAGATCGCAACGGAAGAACGATCCGTTCGGAAACGCGGGATGTTGAAGTCAAAGCAGGGGAGAAGAAGTTTGTGTTTTTTACTTCGCTGAAGTAAGCGTTTTATCCGGCTTTCAAAATTTTCGCAACTTCGCCGATTTCCTTCGACTTCATTCTCGGATACAGGGGCAATGCCACGCAAGTATGAGCCAGTTCCTGAGCCACAGGATACGGACCATTATCGAGCTTACGAAAGGGTTTGAGCGCAGGGAGTATTTCGGGATAATAGATCTGATATCCGATACTCCGGCTGTTGAGCAGACGTAGTAACTTCGCCCGTGTCTCGGAGCGAATCACAAAGCAGTGCCAGGCCGATTGCGCTTCGTCAAGAGGTTGCAGTGGAATCAATGCGGGATTCGTTTTGATGGCATGAAGGTATCGTTTTGCGATGGCTGTTCTGCGTTGATTGTCGGATTTCAATTGCGACAGCTTGAGTTTGAGAAACAAAGCCTGTATGGCATCCATCCGGGCATTGAATCCGATTTCTTCCGGGAAGAATTTTTCCCGTTGTCCGTGATCGCGCAATCGCCGCAATCTGTCGGCCAGTGATTTCTTCTTTACCAGAATGGCGCCACTGTCGCCGAGTCCGCCGAGATTTTTGGTGGGATAAAAGGAGAAGCAACCAAAATCGCCCAACGTGCCCAGGCTTCGTTTTCGGAAGGAACCTCCATGCGCCTGCGCAGCGTCTTCAATCAGGACGAGTTTGTGTTTGCGGGCAATCTTTCCCAACGTATCCATGTTCGCGGGATGGCCGAAAAGATGCACGGCGATGATGGCCTTGGTACGGCGAGTGATTTTCCGGACAACATCCTCGGGGTCGATGCAACCATCCTCCAGTCTCACATCCGCAAAAACGGGAGTGGCTCCCTGGTAGAGAATGCCCCAGGCAGTACCTGGAAAGGTGAACGCCGGCACAATGACTTCATCGCCCGGCCCGATGTCCGATGCCACAAGGACAAGATGCAGCGCAGCGGTTCCACTCGACACAGCAACGCAATGTTTCGCCCCCGTGGATCGCGCGAATTCACGCTCGAAATTCGCGACGTGGGGGCCGCCGATAAAGGCGCTTTGGCGATAGAGTTTTTGGAATTCGCGGAAGAATGCATTTTCGTGCCGCCGATTGGCGGCATAAAGGTCCAGGAACGGCACGGGCATGGGGCAAAGATAGGGTTTCTATTGCTACCTTGCCCCTGTTTCCTTGAGGATTTTAACGGGTTTATCGTATGCCGAATCGCGTAATCGTGGGCGCCCAATGGGGTGACGAAGGCAAGGCCAAGGTGGTGGATTATCTCACCGAGGACGCCGATTTTGTCATCCGGTTTCAGGGTGGCGCCAATGCCGGGCACACTGTCGAAGTGGGAGATCAGAAATTCGTCTTCCATCTTCTTCCTTCCGGCCTCATGCATCCGGGAAAAAGCTGCGTCATAGGAAACGGCGTGGTGCTCGATCCCGCTCAACTCCTCCAGGAGATCGAGGAAGTGCGCGTCAAAGGCATTGAAGCCAAAGGTCGTCTTTGGGTTTCCGAGGCCGCGCAGGTTGTTTTGCCCACCCACAAGTTGTTGGATCAACTCAAGGAAAAGGCGGCCGGCAAGGATGCCATCGGCACCACGGGACGCGGGATTGGTCCCGCCTATTACGACAAGGTGAACCGTATGGGTGTGCGCGTCGGGGATCTTCTCGAAGACGCTGCATTGCGTGAAAAACTGGGGCGGACCTTGGCGGCCCACAACGAGACCATCGTGCGTCTTTACGGTGGTGAGCCGGTATCGTTGGAATCCGTTTTTGCGGAGTACCGAGCGTTGGGCGAGAAGCTCAAGCCTTACGTCGCGGATTGCGTGGCATTGTTGAACGGCGCCTTGAAACAAGGCAAAAGTCTCTTGTTCGAAGGTGCACAGGGCACCATTCTCGACGTGGATCATGGAACGTATCCCTTCGTCACCTCCTCCAACACGGTCGCGGGTGCCGCTTGCACCGGTTCAGGCGTGGGTCCCACGGCGCTTCATCAATCGGTGGGTGTGGTGAAGGCTTATACCACGCGTGTCGGCAACGGGCCATTCCCGACGGAAATTCCCGGAGCCTTGGGTGCGGAGCTGCGTCGCATCGGACACGAATATGGAGCGACCACGGGTCGTGAACGTCGTTGCGGTTGGTTCGATGCCGTGGTCGTACGTCGTGCCGCCATGGTCAATGGGTTGACGCATTTGGCGGTGACCAAGATGGACGTGCTGGATACCTTCGATGAGCTGCAGGTTTGCGTGGCTTACAAGCTGGAAGGGCAGCGCGTGGAACATTTCCCGGCGTCTGCGTCGAGGCTGGAACGTGTCGAACCCATTTATGAAACACTTCCCGGCTGGAAGTCGGATACCACATCGGCGACCTCCCTCGATCAGTTGCCTGAAAATGCGCGTCTCTATCTGCGCCGTCTTTCGCAGTTGGTGGAAGTGCCGGTTGGCTTGTTGTCCTTGGGTCCCAAGCGACACCAGACCATCCGTATGGGTTTGTAAGACAAGTTGAAATCCGGAAACAAAAAAGCCTCCCGTTCGGGAGGCTTTTTTGTTGGAAGATGTTCTTCCGTTAGAACAAGGTTGCTTTCTCGGTGTACGTCCCCTTGGAGGTGATGACCTTGATGGCATGCATTCCCGGATTGTGGACAGGGATGTTCCACTGCATGGGAGCAATGCCCGACACGGTGGCCGTTAGAGAGCCCTTCGTGTTGTAGACTTCGAGCGTCACCCTGCCGGAACCGCTCACGCGCACATTGTTGTTCACAAAAGCCAGCGAAATGGCGTCCCGCGCGTCGCGTTCGCTGTGACCCGCAATGCCGGTCGAGCCGACACAAGCCGTGGGATCGTGCTTGACCAAATACGATTTGTAGTTCGCATCCGTGGAGGTCATGCAACCTTCCAAGTTCAGCAGCTCAACCTTGCGAAAGCGGGTGGGGGCTGACTCTGATTGCAGGGAGATGTAGAACTCCTTGATGGGAGTGTTGTTGACAATGGGTGTGGTGTTTCCACTGACAGATCCGGAGTATTGCACAGGCCGGTAATAGGTAAAGGCGATCTGGCCGCTTACGGTATGGCGAATGATTGAATCGCTCATGACAATGGCTCCCACTGTAAGCCAATTGGGAGCAAGCGCATTCGTTCGGCTGATGGTAGCGGCGCTGGTGCAGTGGGTGGTGACGACAGAGCCTCCGGTGGGTGCGCTATAGAATGCCGTACCAGGGGTGCAGAGGTTGGCGGTACTGTTATTGTCCGCATCCACATTGTTGGGTCCCAGCAACTGATTCTCCAAGCTGATCGGATAATCCTGGTTCACTCCCATGTCCGCTACAGCCTGCCCCATCATGATACCGTTGTTTTGCAACGCCCAAGTTGGTGCGCCCGAAGGTTGGCTTGCATAGAATTGGTGTTCGGCGCGTACGATGAAATATTTAAAAGAACGCGCCTTATACCCGATGTGGCCCCAAGGGTTTCCTGTCCAGTTGGCATAAGTGGTCGTATTCACGTCCAGCACAGTATCGGAGCCGACCACGGCCCAGCGGAAGGTGTTTCTGGGATCGACATTCAATTGCTGTCCCGCAATGTGGATGTCCCAGTTGGTACGAAGGCTTGTATCGGCCTTGTTGAACAATTGAATCCACGCCGAGTCGTTGGGCCCGGCTTGGACGGATTTGCTTCCGAGAAATGCGAGGCAGACTGCCATCGCAAAACTGATGAAAAGATTCCTGGACATGAACATTCTCCCTTTTCAGAATACGGAACAGCGGTGTTGAAGGCTGGTATAAAACTAAGGCAAAAGTGTGAATTTTGCTGGAGAAAAAGGAGGAATTCTAGAGGAGTACTTTCGAAAATCATTTAAATCGGTTGTTATCTGCCGTAGAGATGCGAAAATAGTCTATCGGCGTTACCTTTCGGTTGAACATTTCAAAAAAGGGGGGACGAGATGGGGAAGATGATTTTTGCAATCTCGTTGCTAGCTCTAACAGTAGGTCAGGTATTTTCCGCCCCGAACGATTCCAACTGGGTGCAGTTACTTCGTCAGGGAGATACCTCACTCAGCGATTGGATCGTGAAAATACAAGGGCAAACACTAGGGGCGAATCCTTATCGCACCTTCAGCTATGCGCAAGCGAATGATGGTTCTCCTCGTTTGATCGTCACGGACACGGTTAATTACGCCAACAACTATGGATTCGGCCACCTCTTTTATAAAACACCCTTTTCCGATTACTTGTTACGTGCCCAATTTCACTTTCCTTCCAAGGCTTCTTATGCTCTCACCCAAGGCACGGCCACAGGCAAGACTTGGACCATTCAAAACAACGGTTTGATGTTGCATTGCCAGTCTCCAAGTTCGATGTCGGTCAGTCAGGCCTATCCCAACTCTTTCGAAAATCAGTTGCTCGGGTATTGGAATGGAGGCGCCACCGGAGGATTCAATCCACCCGATGTCAGAAGTTCAAACCTGTGTCTGCCCCAATCGACGGTTTACTACAACAACGGGTCGCCCGCCGTATCAGGAACCGGTTGGTTCTCCGACGGTTCAGGGCACCATTGCACCGCCGCTAAGCCCCACAGCCTGGCGTACGACACGGCGACCATTGCCACGAATGGAGCCAACTCGACGAACGCGAACTGGCTTGGAAAGGACATCTGGCAATACGCCATGGCGCGCGTTCTGGATTCGACCAGCATGACCTTTTTTGTGCGCAATCGTCCTGACACGGCTTGGGATTCGGTGATGAGTTTCAGCAGGCCGCATTACGGCAACGCCTCGAGCCTGACCAACCTCAACGGCGCGACGGTGGTGACCTCGGGTTACATCTCCATCCAGATGGAAGGCACCACCACCGAGTTTGCCAAGATCGAATTGCTGAACCTCGTCGGCTGCAAAAATCCCGCGGACACGTCCTATCGCGCTTACTTCGTGAAGGATTCCAGCACTACGAAATGTTCGGGCGTCACCACCAACATCACCGGCTCCCAGCGCCGGGCGCAGGGAACCTTTTTCCTCTCCGGAAATCGCATTCAAGCCACGAACGAAATCATCAATGTCGAAGTGTTTGACTTGAATGGCACTCGCATCATGTCCCTGCGTGGAACTGGCCGATCTTTTCTCGATGTTTCGAATCTGAAACCCGGGCTGTACACCTTGCGCGTGCAAACCAGCGTGGGTCTGGCGCAAGCCGTTTATGCGAAGATGTGATGGAATTTCTGAAGGAGTTGAATCATGATGCCCAATCTGTCTAAACTGAGCGCCACAGCTCTCGTTTTTCTTCTACCAAGCCTCACCACCGCCCAGACTTGCACAGAACCCGACAGTTCTCAATTCCGGGTGGATACGCTTGTTGCGGCTGCAAGCACAAATACGCTGAACACGAATGAAACGCTCAATCCCGTCAATGCAGGATCGGGCAACGTTCAAATCGCGGTGGCGCCGGACGGAAGGGTCTTCGTCGCTAAAATGAAGTCGGGGGAAATTCGGGTTTACAACCCGGGCACTCCCAACACCACCACTCTTGCCGGCATTGACACGACATTCTTCAACGGCGAAGACGGCCTGCTGGGCATCGCGATTCCGCCGGATTTCAACACTACCCATTGGTTGTACGCGTTCGCTAGCGATCCATGCGGCCTGAATTGCACCAACCGATCCTGCGTGCTGGCCCGCTATACCGTTACAAATAACCTGCTCACCAACAAAAAAATCATCCTGCGTGTCCCGCGCCGCACCAACGATAACCATCACTCTGCCGGCGGCCTCGCGTTCGACGACAAGGGTGTGCTGATCATCGGCACGGGCGACAATACGGATCCCCACAACAGCAACAACAACGGGTACGGCCCCATTTATTATCCCACCACCAATGCCGACGCCCAGGGTACGGCCAGCAACTCGAATGATTTGCGCGGCAAAGTTCTCCGCATCAAACCCATCGCCTTTGCGGACAACGTGACGCCCACTCCCGGCATCGACAACACCTATTCGATCCCCTCGGGAAACCTGTGGGAGTACATTAGTCTTCCCTCCTTCAATCCGGGTTGGAAGAACGACTCCGATGACATCGCCAAGGTGCGCAAAGAGATTTTCGTGTTTGGGACCCGCAACGCCTTTCATCCCCGCGTAGACGGTCGTTCCGGCTGGATTTTCTGGGGCGAAGTTGGGCCGGATGCGAATGCCGACGCGTTGACGGGAACGTCCGCTCGCGGCCCCTCAGGCCACGACGAGTGGAATCTCGCGATCAAGCCGGGATTCTACGGGCATCCCTATTGCAATGGTTACAACGTTCCCTACAATTCCCTGACGAGTCCCAACTCGACAACCTATGGAAGTAAATACGACTGCGTGGAAACCGGAAGCGCCTCCCTCACGCCGCTGATCAATCTTTCGCCGAACAATACGGGCATCCGTCATATGCCGCCCGCCATTCCGGCGTTGGTGGCCTATACGAGCGGCAACAGCACGGATGACGATCCGCGCTTTAATCCGACCTACAGCACCACCATTCAGCACGATTATGAAACGGCGATTAGCGCGCCCATGTACCGCTATGATTCCGCCGGTCCGGCAGGACGTTTCCCACCTTATTACGAGGGTAAGATTTTCTTTTTCGATTGGTCGCGAAGAAGCTTTCGCGTCATCAACATCGCTCCGAACGGAACCATTCCTTCCGGTGCGGCGGGTGTGACGAACTTTGCGCCCCGTGGATGGCCTCTTGCAAGCTATACGGACATGATGTTCGGTCCGGACGGAATGCTCTACGCCCTTCGTCATTCCGACAATGGTTATAAAGCGACCAACACCAACGGTGCGGGTTTATACAGGGTTCGTTATACGGGAACCTACAACAGCTCCTGTTACACGCCGTTCACTCCCACGGTTTGGGGGCCGGGCGCCACGGACAATACGACCGCGATTCATGGGGGCTCTATTCGGAAAACGATTGCCGCCATGACGACGAACGGACTTATCACATTGCCCGTGGGATATAAAACGGTTGAACTCTACCGTGTTTCCGGACGGAAAGTGTGGAGTTATCATCGCAATGATGCAGGCATGTTGGAACAGGTTCGCCTGCCCGCTGAACTCGGTCAAGGGATTTTGCAGGCAAAATTTCTTGCCGACTGAAAAATTTCCTTCACACGCCAAAAACGTGTGAAGGCTTTTACCGCACTTGTTTTCCGATTTCTTCCAAATCGGCTTTCATCATGATTTCCACGAGTTGCTCGAATTTGACTTTGGGAGTCCAGCCGAGCTTTTGTTTGGCTTTGGCAGGATCGCCGATGAGCAGCTCCACCTCGGCAGGACGGAAGAATTTGGGATCGATTTCGACGACAATCTTGCCGGTCTTGCGGTCACGACCTTTTTCCTGTTCGCCGTGGCCTTCCCAAACGATATCCATGCCCACAACGGGCGCGGCTTTTTCGATGAATTCGCGGACGGTGTGGGTTTCACCTGTGGCGGCCACATAGTCGTCCGGCTCGGGCTGTTGGAGCATGATCCACATCATCTCCACGAAATCCTTGGCATAACCCCAGTCGCGCTTGGCGTCGATGTTTCCCATGCGGAGGGTGGACTCGAGGCCGTGTTTGATCTTGGCCAGCGTTAGCGTGACTTTACGCGTCACGAAATTCTCGCCACGGCGCGGGGATTCGTGGTTGAACAGCACGCCATTGCTGGCATGCATGCCATACGCTTCGCGGTAGTTCTTCGTGATCCAGAAACCATAGAGTTTTGCCACGCCATAAGGCGATCGCGGATAGAACGGAGTGGTTTCCCTTTGCGGAACTTCCACAACCTGTCCATAAAGTTCGGATGTAGAGGCTTGGTAGAAACGGGAGTCTAGTTTGTTGCTGCGGATGCCTTCGAGCAAACGGAGCACGCCGGTGGCGTCCACATCGGCGGTAGACTCCGGTGAGTCAAAGGACACGCGCACATGGCTCTGGGCTGCGAGGTTATAGACTTCGGTCGGGCGCACCAGCGCCAGTATGCGGTTCAGGCTGCTGCTATCGGCCATATCGCCGTAGTGCAACTCGTATACCTTGCCGGCTTTGCGAGCAGCGGAGCGGGCTTCCTCAATGCGGCCCCGGTTGAAAAGCGAGGTGCGGCGGATGATACCGTGCACATCGTACCCTTTTTCGAGCAGAAGTTCCGCGAGGTATGAGCCATCCTGACCTGTGATGCCGGTGATGAGAGCGACTTTGTTGGACATTCCGGATTCCCGATTGAAAGGCTGATAAGCTAGAAAAGTTACCTTTGGCCCCCATGAAAACAGCGACTGAAATCCGGGTGGGAATCGTGGGATTGGGCACGGTGGGGCAGGGCGTGATCGAACTGCTGGAACGTCACGGGCCATTTTTTGCGCGGGAGCTGGGCGTGAACTTCCGTGTCGCCGCAGCCTGTGCCAAGGAAGCTGAGGCCTTGGCGCGCGTTCGCGATGAGAATTGTTTAAAGACGAGTGACCCGATGGCCGTGGCTTCGGCGCCGGATGTGGATGTGTTCATCGAACTGGCTGGAGGCGAGGACGGGCCCAAACCCTGGCATGAAGCTGCTCTGAAATCCGGCAAGCATGTGGTCACGGCGAACAAAGCTTTGTTGGCAAAGCACGGCGCAGAACTTTTTCCGCTGGCGGCGCAACAGAATCGCTGCTTGTTTTTCGAAGCCGCGGTCGGTGGTGGAATCCCGATCATCAAGACGTTGCAAGAAGATCTCATCGCGAACGACATCGAGGGATTGGCGTGCATCATCAACGGCACATGCAACTATATCCTGACGCAAATGTCCCGCAATGGTTCTTCGTTTGCAGATGCACTGGCTGAGGCGCAACGGCTGGGTTACGCGGAAGCCAATCCCGGATTCGACATTGACGGGATGGATTCTTTGCACAAGGTGGCCTTGCTCGCATCGCTGATCTATGGCCGTTATGTGGATTACCGCAAGTTGTCGGTGGAAGGTATCCGTAATGTGAGTGCGCTGGATATCCGCATGGCCGACGAGATGGGTTATGAAGTGAAGCTGCTCGGCGCGGTTTCGCAGAAGGACGGCAAGGTCCTGGCGGCGGTTTATCCGGCGATGCTAGAACGCGGCCATCAGCTCGCCTCGGTCAGCGGTGTGCTGAACGGGGTGTATCTCAAGGCGTCGGCCGCAGGCGCGCAACTTTTCACCGGCGCCGGTGCGGGACGCTATCCCACGGCCAGCGCGGTGATTTCGGATCTCGTGGCATTGGCGCGGCAAAAATCCACCGGCAATCCGGTGCCGTTCCCGATGGCCTTTTTCTCAAAGGACAACGAGGCGGAACTGCTGTCCATCGACGAGCTGGAGACGGAGTTTTATCTGCGCCTGACCACGGTGGACAAGCCCGGCGTGCTGAGCAAGGTCACCGGGATTCTCGGGGATCACGGGATTTCAATCCGGGCGTTGAGCCAGAAACCGGAGCACGATCCGGCGAATGTTCCGGTGATCATCCTGACGCACACTGTGAAAAACGCCAAGGTGGCGCAGGCGTTGAAGTTGATCAACGCGCTGGATGTTGTCAGCGCGCCGACCCGGGTGATTCGGTTTTACAGGTGAAGACGCTCGTCAGAGAAACAAGTCTGAGCACCTGTTAGAGTTCAAGGCTCATGTCTTCCTTTGAATGGTTCCTCGCCCGCAAGTATTTCTGGGCCCAACGCCGCAGCGCGGCGGCGGGGATCATCGCATTGTTCTCCGCATTCGGCGTCCTGCTCGGATCGTGGCTGTTGATCTTCGTCCTTTCTGCCATTAACGGATTCGAAAGCGAGGTCAAGCGCCAGCTCATGGGTCGCGACGCCCATGTCGAAATCACCCGTTACCAGTTCAACCCCTTTGAGGGATACGATTCCCTGCGCACGCAGGTCATGCAGGAACCGGGAATTGTACAGGCCGCGCCCTATCTCGTTTCCAAGTCCGTCATTGCGCACGGAAAAAGTCAGGACGGGATTCTGGTGTACGGCATTGACGCCGAACTTTCCCGTAACGTGCTCGGGCTTTCGAATGTGATCAAACACGGGGCTTACCGGTTGGACTCTTTATACGACAGCACGTCGTCACGCCGCTACCCCTCCATTTTGCTGGGATATTCGCTGGCCGATCGACTGGGAGCGGGTGTAGGGGACAAGGTGTTTCTCGCCGACTTTTCCAAGTCGGATCTGTTGAGCGGTGTGTTTTCCCCGCGCGTGCAACCGTTCATCGTATCCGGTCTTTTCGAATCGGGCATGTATCAGTACGACGAAACACTGGCCTACATCGCGCTGGGGGACGCACAAAAATTGTTTTCGTTGCCCGGTCAGGTGACGGGCCTGCAGGCGCGCATTTCGGATCCGTATGCCAGCGCGCGCATGGCCGACAAGTTGGAAGATCGGCTCGGGTTTCCTTATCGTGCCATCGACTGGCAGGCCAAGAACTACACGCTCATCAAGTGGATGGGCTATGAGAAGATATTAGTGAGCCTTGCGCTGGGCATCATCATCATCATCGCGGCGTTCAATATCATTTCTTCGTTGGTCATGGCGGTGAACGACAAGACGCGCGAAATCGGAATCTTGCGTGCCATGGGAGCCACGCGTCGCGGCATCCTGCGCATCTTCGTGTTCGAAGGGATGCTCATCGGCCTCACGGGATCACTGATCGGCACCGTGCTCGGTCTCGCGAGCTATTGGTTGCAAAAACATTACGGACTCATCCAGTTGCCGGGCGACGTGTATTTCGTGACCGTGCTTCCGGTGGAATTGCACATTCGTGATGTGCTGGGTGTTTTGCTCGTCACCAATTTCCTCTGCGGCATCGCAACCTTGTTGCCCGCACTCAAGGCGGCGCGTCAGGATCCGGTGGAGGCCATCCGTCATGAGTGATGCAATCCTCTCCCTCCGCAAGGTGGCCAAAGCCTTCGAGGATACGGGCAGCCGCATCGAGTTGTTTCGTAATCTGGATTTCGACCTGATGCCGGGTGATTTCATATCCATTATTGGAGCCTCGGGCGTGGGCAAAAGCACGCTGTTGCATATCCTCGGATTCCTGGAGCGGCCGACGGAAGGCGATGTCCTGTTCCGCGGCGAAGCCGTTTCCGGTTTGTCCGACGCGCGGCTTTCCGCCATCCGGAATCATGAAATCGGTTTTGTATTCCAGTTTCACCACCTTTTGCCCGATCTCACGGTATGGGAGAACGTATTGCTTCCCTTGCGTATCGGTGGGAATTTCCGCAAGCAGGGTAGAGAACGCGCCAGAGAGTTGCTCGCCTTGGTTGGTTTGCAGGATCGTCTAGAACATCTTCCTTCGCAACTCAGCGGTGGCGAGCGCCAGCGCGCCGCCGTGGCCCGTGCTCTTGTCAACGAGCCCAAGGTATTGTTGTGCGATGAACCGTCCGGCAATCTCGACGCCCGCAACTCCGAAAATCTGCATCAGATGCTGGCGGATTTGAACCGCAATTTATCCATCGCTTTACTGGTGGTAACGCATGATTTGACCTTGGCCCGCAGCGCGTCGCGTCGTTTGATTATGCGCGATGGCGCATTGCATTCTTCCGAAGAAAACGCCTCATGAGCGGGATGAAGGTCTGTACGCAGTGTGGGTTCACTTACGGGGAGTTTCTTTCCCGCGGCCTGCTCGGTTGCCCGCAATGTTACGCCTGTTTCGGAGAAGTATTGTGGGCTGACCTGCTGCAAATGCATCCGGGCTTACACCAGCACCCCATGCCTGTGCTTTCCGAAATGGGGCCGGAATCGGGGAGCCGGACCCGCAACGAGGATCTCGAGGATTTAGCGCGACTCAAGGAAACCTTTGCGGATGCGTTGCGCGGTGAGCGCTACGAAGAGGCGGCGGGATTGCGCCAGCGTATCAAGGCGTGGGAGGAGAGTCATGGTCCCCGCTGAGTGGGCATCGGTTTCTCCACCGTGGCTCTCCACGCCGTCCGAAGTAAATGGAGCCACTGCGCGCGTTCTTTTCACCCGCACCGTACGTCGTCGCAACTTCAAAGGCTTTCCGTTCTGGGTTTCCTGTCCGCCGGAAACCTGTTCCACGGTCGCACAGCATGCGCGTGAATACGCGGGCACGGTGGGCTTTTCCAGACCTGTGGTTCTACCTGATTACGGTTCTGAGTCGATCGGATTTTTCCGTGAGAAGCAGTGGTTGCCCGAACGGCCTGTGACGTTTCCCGGCAAACGCGACTTCAAATTGTTGTTCCTCGGCTCCGATCCGGCGCAACATGTCTTGGTTGGAGAAGTGGAGCATTGGACCCAGATTCACGTGCGTCCCGGTTTGCCAGAGAGTGTGGATATTCCCGCGACGCCGGGGTTGATGGATCGACACGGTCCGTTTTCACATTCTCCCGGGTATGAATTTCTCACCTCCAATCCATCGTTCGCGGGAAGCGGCTTGCAGGTGGAATGCGCCATCCACATCCCTGCATTGACTGCTTTGCGCCGTTTGCAACCCACCCAGCAGGCCCTGAATGCGATGGGTGTGGAACTGCATCCTTTGACTGTCCGGGTTCCCGGGGCGGCCGAAGCCGGATTTTTCCGGGTCCTTTCACGCGGTGGCATGAAATTTCCTGAGGATGTTCTCTATGAGGAGTTCGCCAGAAAGATTCAATCCCTGCTGGCGACTGAAATAGAGGCATTTGACCAATGGCGAAAACAGGAACAAAAAAGGCTCGAGGATCGCATCTTCCGCTCGTTGCGCCTGCTGCAAGAGGCTCGTACGCTGGATTATACCGAGTATCTGACGTTCGACTCCTTTACTCGCACAGGCATTTATTCCGGGCATTTTACTTCTTCCTTGCTGCCCAAGCTGGAAGAATTGCGAGTTCGATCCCAGCCGTTTCATATCGCCGTAACGCAAGGCCGACCGGTTTCTCCGGAAACCGACGTTTTTCGCGCGGAACTCGCGCGATCTCTTTTGCAATCAGCGGGTTCCGGGGGCTGAATCCGGACATTAAAAAACCGCTTCAATCCGCAGCAGTGACGCGTTTTGGAACGCCGGTCACACAAGATTTTGTGTGTTGCGAGGATTATCGTAATTTTGAAATCAGGAGAGAGCCTCGAAGGGATGTTTCTCATTCCTTCGTCGCGAGGAAGACCACATGAACGGAATGTTTACCGATAGAGTCAAAAAGGTGATGCAACTGGCGCGCGAGGAGTCCGTGCGCTTGGGCAACGATTACGTGGGTACCGAGCATCTTTTGCTCGGGTTGATCCGCGAAGGCGATGGCGTGGCCGTAGCCGTGCTCAAGAATCTGGGTATTGATTTGGAGGATTTGGCGCGCAACATCGAGAAGTCGATCTCCTCTTCCGGTGGCATGATGACCATCGGACAGATGATCCCGTTCACACCCCGTGCCAAGAAGGTTTTGGAAATCGCGGCGCAGGAAGCGCGCGCCATGAGCCATAAGTACATCGGCACCGAGCATCTATTGCTGGCGCTGATGAAGGATCACGAGAGTGCGGCCGCCACGGCGCTGGCCAACATCGGCGTCGAATACGATCGCGTCAAGGAAGAAATCGAACGCGTGCTGCGCGGCGGCGGAGAAGCCAACGCGCCGGGCGCGGACTTTCAAGCCTCGCGTAAGAAATCCAAGACGCCTTTCCTCGATCACTTCGGACGCGATCTCACCGAGTTGGCGCGTCAAGGTCAATTGGATCCGATCATCGGTCGGGCCCAGGAGATTGAACGCGTCATCCAGATTCTGAGCCGTCGCAAGAAGAACAACCCGGTGTTGATCGGCGAGCCCGGCGTGGGCAAAACCGCCATCGTGGAAGGCCTGGCGCAAAAGATCGTGGAGCGCAACATCCCCGAAGTGCTGGAAAACAAGCGCGTCGTGACGCTCGATATGGGTAGCATCGTGGCCGGCACCAAGTATCGCGGCCAGTTCGAAGAACGCCTCAAGTCGCTGATGACCGAGTTGCAGAAGAACGACAACGTGATCATCTTCATCGACGAGCTGCACACCATCGTGGGTGCTGGCGGTTCCGAAGGTTCGCTGGATGCCAGCAACATTTTCAAGCCGGCGCTTTCACGCGGCGAGTTTCAGTGCATCGGCGCGACCACGTTGGATGAGTATCGCAAGTACATCGAAAAGGACGGGGCGCTGGAACGCCGCTTCCAGACCATCGTGGTGGATCCACCCAGCGCGGCGGAGACTTTGCTGATCATCAAGGGCCTGCGCGCCAAGTACGAGCAGCATCACAAGGTGACCTATTCCGATGATGCGCTCGAAGCGGCGGTGCAGATGGCGGATCGCTACCTGAACGATCGTTTCATGCCGGACAAGGCCATCGACGTGATCGACGAGGCGGGCGCGCGTGTGCGTCTTGCCAGTCTTTCCATTCCGCCGGAATTGCGGATCAAGGAGCAGGAACTTGAGGCTGTGGTGAAGGAAAAAGAATCCTCGGTCGAGAGCCAGGATTATGAGGCCGCCGCCAGTTTGCGAGACAAGCAGGAGCGCCTCAAGTCCGAGCTGGACGAAATGCGCAAGAAGTGGCGCGATCAGAAACGCGATGAACTTTTGACCGTGGACGAAGAAGCCATACGCGCCGTGGTGGCCAAGATGACCGGCATTCCCCTGACCAAGATGGCCGGTGCCGAAACTGAACGCCTGCTCAACATGGAGAAGGAACTGGGCCGTCGTGTGGTGGGTCAGGAACGCGCCATTGACGTTATTGCACGCGCCATCCGCCGTTCGCGTTCGGGCGTGCATTCCAGCAAGCGGCCCATGGGCAGTTTCATGTTCCTCGGCCCCACGGGCGTGGGCAAGACCGAACTCGTGAAGGCGCTGGCCAATTTTCTGTTCGAGTCCGACGACGCCATGATTCGCATCGACATGTCGGAGTACATGGAGAAGTTCGCGGTGTCGCGTCTTGTGGGAGCGCCTCCAGGATACGTCGGTTATGAAGAGGGTGGTCAGCTTACCGAAAAGGTGCGCAAGAAGCCGTATGCCGTGATCCTGCTCGACGAAATCGAGAAGGCGCATCCGGACGTATTCAACATCCTGCTGCAAATCCTGGATGATGGACAGTTGACGGACAGCTATGGCCGCAAGGTGAACTTCAAGAACACCATCATCATCATGACCAGCAATCTGGGGGCGAAGGACATCAAGAAGGGCGTGGGACTCGGTTTCGGCAACCACGACTCGGACAGCGAGTTCGAACGCATTGAGCGCATGGTCCGCGAAGAGGTCAAGAAGACCTTCAATCCGGAATTCCTGAACCGGCTCGATGATCTTGTCGTGTTCCGTCCGCTTGAGCGCAAGGACATGGCGCGCATCGTCGATTTGCTCATCGGTGAGGTGGAAGGTCGCTTATCGCAGCGCGACGTGAAGATGCAGATCTCAGATGCCGTCCGTGACCTCATTGTCGAGAAGGGATTTGATCCCCAGTTGGGGGCCCGCCCATTGCGTCGGGCCATCCAGCGTTTGCTGGAAGATCCTCTGGCGGACGAAATTCTGCGCGGAAAGATCGCGGACAATTCCCTGCTGAAAGTGGGCCGCAAAGGCGACCTCTTGACCTTTTCCACAAAGAAAGAGTCGGAAAAGGAAGAGAAGGAAGCCACAACGGCATCTTGACCCTGGAGCACGGCGAAATTCCTCCAAAAAGGCGACTTTAGGGTCGCCTTTTCCTATATTAGTCCCGCTTTATTCCGCGTCGCCGGTTCCAGCACGCTTCGTCTCCGGAGCGTTTTCAAGGATTGGATTGCTTGCAGAGCCTCCGGATTTTTTTACGCCTCTGTTTCCTCTTGGGACTGGGCCTCTTCGCGGCCCCGGCCAATGCGCAAGGCTTTCTTCAGAGTCCCTCCAAGGAAGTCAAGATCGCGGACATCAAGATCGAGGGTAACCGCACTGTCGACAAGTCCTTGATCCTCAAAACTCTCCTGCTGGAAAAAGGGGAGAGCTACATCCCCCCGGTGTTGCGAAACAAGATTCAGGGTTCGGTCACGGCCTTGAACAAGCTCAACCTGTTCTCTGACATCCGGGTGGAAAAAGACGAGTCCGATTCGCTCGAGGGTATCGTCCTGTACTTCGTCGTTGCCGAGCTTCCGACCTTGGCCAAGGTGGAATACAAGGGGCTCAAGAAACTGGACAAAGACGACTTCAAAGGCAAGGTCGATCTTTTCGATGGACAGGTTTACTCGAAGAGCGCGGTTGAAGCGGCGCGCCAGAAAATTCTCGACATCTATCATGACAAGGGGTATCTGCTGGCCGAGGTAAAAACCGAGGAGAGCGAGGAAAAAGAGACTGCGCGCAAGATCATTACCTTCAAGGTCACCGAGGGGAAAAAGGTCGCCGTGCGGTACATTACCTTCGACGGCAACGCCCACGTGGCCGACAAGAAGCTGCGTCAGCATTTCAAGATCAAGGAAGATCGCTGGTGGCGTTCCGGGGAATACAAGGAAGACGATTACCGTCTTGGCATTGACTCGCTCCTCGATTATTACCGCGAACTTGGTTATCTCGATGCTTCCGTGAAATCCGACACGGTGATGTATGCTTCGGACAAGAAGCATCTGGATATCCGCATCACCGTGCAGGAAGGGAAGCGCTATCGCTTCCTCAAGGCGCATTTCATCCACAACAACATTGTCAAGGACGAGGCGCTCAACGCCCAAATCCTCTTCGACAGCGGGGAAGTGTTCAACAAGCGCAAGTATGAGTTAATGAAGTATCAAATCACTTCGCTGTATCGCGAAGAGGGTTATCTGTTCGTGGATCTGAATGATCGCTTCGAATACCACGACACGTTGGTCGAGGTGACCTTCAACATCCGCGAGAACAACCTGGCCCATATCAATCTTGTGGATATCCGCGGCAACACCAAGACCAAGGACAAGGTCATTCGTCGCGAAATCAAGTTGTTCCCGGGCGACACCTACCGACAGTCTTTATTGATGCGCTCGCAGCGCGACATCATGCAGCTGGCGTTCTTCGACAACGTGGAACCGGACATCGAGCGGCCTGAAGACGCCGATCCCTCGGACGTGAACCTCGTTTTCAAAATCACCGAGAAAGAGGCAGGCACAGGGACCTTCTCCGCCGGCGCTGCTTACAGCGGTCGCGATGGTTTTGTTTTCACCACGGGCGTTCAGATTCCCAACTTCATGGGCAACGGCCAGCGCGCTGACGTGAGCGCTGAATTGGGTCCCTACAAGACCGCCGGCTCGCTGGGCTTCACCGAACCGTGGTTCATGGACACACCGACTTCGGTGGGCGGCAGTGTCTCGTATACCGATCAACGGCCTCAGCCGGGGATCTTCAACAACGAGTACAAGAGCTATGGCTTCCATCTGAACTTGGGTCGTCGTCTGACCTGGCCCGATGATTACTTCACCTTGCGCGGTGGGTACAATTTCACCCTCAATGACAACGGACAAGGGCGTAATCGTGATTACTTGATCGTGGCGTCGGGTCTTGAATCCTCGGTGTACCTGAGTCTGGTGCGTGACGACAAGAACCTGCCGTTCTTCCCCTCCGACGGGTCCAAGTACCAGCTGACCTACACCAAGGTCGGCGGCTTCATGGGCGGTGACTTCAATTATTCGCAGTGGGATGCCAAGGTGAATTGGTGGTTCCCGACCTTCTACAAACTTGTCCTCGGTGTGGAGTCCGAGTTCGGCGTGATTCTGGGTGACAACATCCAGAGCTATGCGTTGTACCAGATGGGCGGCCTGTTGGGCTATCAGGGCAAACTGCGCGGCTATCAGGCGGGAACTGTTGGTGGCGGTCGTGTGGGCCGCAGCTTCTTCTCGTATGTCACGGAACTGACCTATCCCGTGGTGGAAAACACGTTCTATGTGCTCGGTTTCTTTGACGCGGGCAATGTCTTCGGAAAGCTGCTGAAATACGATCCCACGTTGTCGCTGGGCTACTACAACACGATTCCCAAGGATCAGGCGCCGGATGTCTGGTCCGAAATCGATTTCTCGGATTTGCGACGTGACATCGGCTTCGGTTTCCGCGTGGTGGTTCCGATGGTGGCGCCTTTTGGCATGGGCTTCGACTTTGGCTGGCCCCTCGACGACCCCGAAGACTATTACGGACGGCGGTACAAACGCGTGGGCCACGGTCCCGAGGTGCAGTTCACCATCGAACAGGGGTTCTGACCCCTGTCGGTAACGGATTAACTTTTCGGCTGGTTTAAGGAGGATGTTATGAAAACTGGAATGTTGTTGCTCGCGGTGGCGGCTCTTGCCTTCGGTGGCGCGGATCTCAAAATCGCGCACGTGGATTCGAAGATGATCTTCGACAAGTATGCCGAGACCAACAAGGCGCAGAAGGAATACGACAAGCAGGTGGCGAAGTGGGAACAGGATGCCGCCGCCAAGCAGAAGGAACTGATGGAAATGAAGGAGAAACTGGAAAAGCAGTCGCTCCTGCTCTCGGACGAAAAGAAGAAGGAAATGGAAGCGACCTTCCTCAAGAAGAAGAGCGAGTACGAGCAGTTTGTGCAGAAGATCTACGGCAAGGACGGTGAGCTGTTCCAGAAGAACCAGGAGATTTCGGATCCCATCATCCAGAAGATCAAGAAGACCATCCAGGACGTGGCCAATCAGGAAGGCTATGACATGGTGTTCGATCGCGCCGCCGGTGCGGTGGTGTACTGGAAAAAGGACAACGATCTGACCCAGCGCGTGCTCGAGCTCCTGAACAAGGAGAACGCGACTCCCACGACTCCGGCCAAGTAATCCTGTGCAATTTCGTGGCGGCTTTGCTCCCTCTGAGGCGCTGGCCGCCTGTGCATCGTTGGTGAAAGCCGCGTCTGCTTCCCAAAAATTACCCGATCGCTTATTCGCATTGGACGAACCCGACAGCAGCGGACCTGAATCGCTGACTGCTGTGGGTAAAAACACCCGTCTCGAAACCCGTAAAAATCTCCGAGCTGGATTGATTCTGGCAGAAGAGGGAGTTTCGGAACTACCGGAATCCGTCCCTGTCCTGCGCGTCACCAATGCCCGACAAGCCATTCGAGCCATCATTCTTGCATTGGCCGAACGCATCGAACGCCCGGCGCCATTTGTCAGCGGAGTAGGGAACTCCATTCATCCTTCTGCCATCGTGGAAGGGGTATTGGAAGGTGATGTGACGGTCGGAGCTGGAGCTTATGTTGGTGCCGGAAGCTTTGTCGGTCGTGGTACGCACATTGAACCCAACGCCACGATACAGGAGCATTGCCGGATTGGACGCCATTGTGTCATCCAATCGGGAGCAGTGATTGGATGCACCGGGTTCGGGTTTCTGGACGACTTGGGCGGGGCATCCGAAACCATGCCGCATCTTGCCGGCGTGGAAATTGGTGATGCGTGTTTTATCGGTGCGAATACGGTGGTCGCGGCAGGCGTGTTGCATCCGACGGAAGTCGGGAATGGCTGCAAACTCGACAGCCACGTGCAAATCGCGCACAACGTGCGGTTGGGAAAAAACTGCCTGATGGCATCCCAATCCGGCATTGCCGGTTCGACCGTGGTCGGCGATTACTTCCGCATGGGCGGCGCGGCTTCTGTGGCCGGACATTTGAGGATCGGGAACAATGTCAGCCTGGCCGCAAAATCCGGCGTGACCAAGGATATTCCAGATGGCTCGGTGGTAGCCGGATTTCCCGCGCAACCGATTCGGGAGTGGCGGAAACGGCAAGTATTTTTGAGAAACTCGGATTCTTATCCAGAAAAGGAAGTTTCATGAAAACCACCGTGTTGGGACTCGGAATCATCGGCTTTGAATGGGCCAAGAACCTGCATCAAGACGGCCTGTTGCACGCGGCATGGAACCGCTCGCCCAAGCCCGATTTTCCAAAATGGAACAATGATCCGGCCAAGGCCATCGAGGGTGCGGAGTTGGTCATTCTGGTGGTGGCCGATCCTCCAGCCGTGGACGAAGTGTTGAAGCAAATTGAATCGTCCTTGAAGAAGGGACAAATCCTGGCGCAGAGCAGCACCATCTCTGCGGAGTGGACGAAAAAATTCGCAGCGCGGGTGGAGAAAACAGCCGCAAGCTTTCTGGAGATCCCCTTCACCGGCAGCAAGCCGGCGGCGCAGGCGCGTCAGAATGTGTTCTATGCGGGTGGTGATGCTGCCTTGATGGAAAAGGCGCGGCCGGTCTTTGAAAGGTTGGGGAAACTCTTGCACCTCGGCCCGCTGGGTAGCGCCTCGTCGGTGAAGTTGGCGATGAATATGAATATTGCCATGCGTTTCGAGGCTATTCAGGAAAGCCTGGCCTTTGCGCGGGCCGAAGGTGTGTCTGACGAGGCGTTCTACGCGGCGCTCAAGATCAATACAGCGCATTGCGCTTTGGACGACATCAAGGAACCCAAGTTGCGCAACGCCGATTATAGCCCGCAATTCTCGCTCAAACACATGAACAAGGATTTGCGGCTGGCGTTGGAAAGCGCCGGGTCGCTCAAGTTGCCGCAGCTTCAACGCACCAAGGAGCAATATGACGAGGGCATGCGCCGCGGTTTGGGTGATCAGGACTTCACGGTGTTGATGAGTCTGTTGTAAGGTTTCATGACAACATCGACGCACGAGGCTGTGGTTCTGCGGGGCAGGGGAGTCCACACCGGGATTTCCAGTTCCGTAGAGGTTCGACGTCGCGACGATGAGGGCGGCCTGCGATTCTTCTGGCCGGGCTCGATGGAATCTATTCTTCCTGTGGATCTGATTTCATTTCGTCGCGAAGCGCGGCGTTCCACGGTTTTGAAAAGCGCATCAGGACAAAGTATTCGCACACCGGAGCATTTGCTGGCCGCTGCGTTGTTTTTCGCGGAGCAGCCACTGGATGTGGTCTGTGATGCTGCTGAACTCCCCGGTTTGGATGGTAGTGCTGCCCCCTTTTACGAAGCATTTTCCGGAATTGCGGAGCCTGCGACGTGGCGCGAGTATGATTCGGAATTACGGTGGGAATATGAAGGTCCAGAAGGAAGTATTCGGACGATTCCTTTCGACTCCTTTTCCCTCGAGTATGAATGGCGAGCCGAGCGGTTTTCCTTATTCGTATCGGACATTGCCATACAGGAAATCCTTCCAGCCCGCACCTTCATCCATTACCGGAAATGGATCGCTGTCAAGCGGGATGCGGATCTGTTGGCGGGTGTGGATGCGGGTTCCGGATTATTACTGGCCGACTCGCCTGAAGAGTTTGCGTCCGCTCGTGAAAAACATCCCGAATTCGAAGGGCAATCCTTTCCTTTGCTTCATCCTGCCCGATTCCGCATGAAACAAGAAGTGGTGAAGCACAAGATTCTAGATCTGTTGGGCGATCTCGCCTTGCTGGATCTCTCGCTGCCAAAGCTGCGGTTGGAGATTCGAGATGGCGGGCATGCCTTGAATCACCTCCTGCTGGAGCAATTGCAACATGAGCGACGCGAACGCAAACTCTTCTGAAATCCTCTCGCTTGATTATGCGGCCATATTGAAGGCGATTCCACATCGCCCTCCGTTCCTGTTCATCGACTCCGTCCCCGAGCTGGAAAAAGGCAAACGCATCGATGCGGTCAAGAACGTGTCCTTCGGCGATGACTTTTTCATCGGGCATTTCCCAAGTGAGCCGGTGATGCCGGGCGTCATCCAGCTCGAAGCGCTCGCTCAAGCTTGCTGCATCCTCATGGCAGTGTCTTTTCCCGAGGAAGCGGCGGGCAAGCGTCCAGCGTTCGCGGGGATCGAGGAAGTCCGTTTCCGCAGGCCCGTTCGGCCGGGGGATCTGCTCCGTCTTCGCGCCGAACTGACACAGTTTCGGCGGGGATTCGCCACGTTCAACGCCCAAGCTGAAGTGAACGACGAGAAGGTTTGCGAGGCGGTCATCAAGGCCACCTTGGTTTAAGCCTGCGGCACATTTCCATGCCGCGTATTCATCCCACTGCCGTTGTCCATTCCGAAGCCAACTTGGCGGAAGGCGTGGAAGTCGGTCCTTACAGCATTATCGATTCCGGAACTCGCTTGGCTGCCGGGGTTCACATCGGCCCGTTCTGCCATTTATATCCGGGCGTGGAATTGGATGAACGTGTGGTTCTGGATGATGGTGTTGTGGTTGGTAATGCACCACAGGATCAAAAATATTCCGGAGCATCCACCGGAGTTTTGGTCGGATCCGCCACGCGACTGCGGGAGTATGTCACCGTCAACCGGGCCACCACGCCTGATGGCATCACCCGCATTGGGTCGAATTGCCTGATTATGGCCTATGCGCACGTGGCGCACGACTGCGACATCGGTGACGGCACTGTCATCGCCAACTCCGTGCAAATGGGTGGACATGTTCATGTGGGAGAGAACGCCATCATCTCCGGCATGACCGGTGTTCATCAATACACGCACATCGGCGCGGGCGCTTTCATCGGTGGCAATCTGCGTGTGGATCAGGACGTGCCGCCTTTTTGCAAGGCCCTGGGTGAACCGTTGCGATGGGCTGGACTCAACCTCGTGGGTTTGCGAAGACGGGGAAACGAATCCGAGACGATGAAATTTCTGGAATCGTTTTATCGCGCGGCATACCGCGACGGAGAAAAGTCCGCGCTGGAGTGGATGCGCCAGCAATCCGGATTCGATGAGGCGAAGTCAAAGCTGGAGAAATTTTTCTCCGAGCGGAAGCGGATTTTATTGCGCCGCGGACTGTCTTAGAAAGAAGCGGGAGCAGAACTCGTCGTCGGGGCGACAGTTTCCGTTGAAGTTGAAGAGTTCACCAGCAGTCGCTTGCTATCCACCAGCTTGCCGGTCATTTCCAGCGACACCACAAAGGCGCCGGACAGGTGGTTGCGGAATAATGCAACCTCGTAAGTGGGGCCCGTGAAGGTGAATGCATGATGGCGAACCAGATTGCCCTGCATATCACGGATATTCAGTTCAGCCCTGAGCCCGGGAGCGCCACCGGAAGCAATCCAGCTAATCCGATCTTCTGAGACTCTCTGGGAAAATTTCACCACTCCGCTTGTTGAAAAAGAACGTGGCAAGGTTCGAATCGCAGTACTGTTGCCGGTGGGGCGGATGCTTTTTTCTTGTGAGTACAAACTCTGGGCATCATTGCCATCCATTGCCGCTACGGCCACGTAATAGGTGGTGTTGGCAACGGTATTGGGTAGCAGGAAGGTTGTTCCTCCTTGCAACGTGTACACCACCGCAAAATCGTTGTTGCCGGTGGTGCGCACGGCAATCTTGTAGGTACCGACGGGAGAGGTGCTGCCTGTGACCGTGACTTGCACATTGTGCTGGGTGGTTTCGGTCAAGGTGAGATCCGGAGATTGCGGGCCCAACGCTGCGCCGATCAGACCGATGGCGTTAATTTGAGTATTGCGCCGGAGGTACTCGAAGTTCACGAACATCGTGTCCCCTTCGCTGATGACGTCGCGCGTTGTGTGCTGCCTTCCGCTGGTGGCGCCGCCGTTTCCATTTTCATAGGATTCGGTGAACCGTACCGCCGTCATCCCGATATCGCTGAACGGTTGGTGATCTCCGCCGCGTCCGGTGCGATCCACAGGGGACATGATCATGATTTCCATAGGAATGGGCGCCGTCGGTTTCAACCACTTCTCATACTGCCCTTTCACAAAGCGGGCATAGGCCTTGTGCATGGAAAAGTTCGTATCAAGCGAGAAGATGCGGATATGTGTACTGTCCTTCGCGCCTTTCGTAGGGCATGATGGCGGAGAGGAGGAAGGGCCGCAGATGATGCCACCCACGACATCGTTGTTCTGAACGGCCTTCACGGGTATCGAGGAGTTCTTGCAGTAGGTAGCGAAGGCATTGGCGCCATACAGGCTTTGTTCTTCGCCCATGGTTACGAGGAACACAAGGGTTTGGTTGAACGTGTATTTACTGAGCACTCGCGCCAGTTCCATGGTCAACACGGTCCCACTGCCATTGTCATCCGCACCGTGCGCCTTGCAGGTGATGTCGCAATTATTCTCGCAGCGGCTGTCCATGTGGCCTTCGACGATCAAAATCGAATGGTTCGAAGTGTCGCGCCCGGGAAGCACCGCGAAAATGTCACGATGGCGGGCAACGCTGCAAATGGTCTGGTTGAACTGGAGGTAGGAAGGCAGCAGGCGGTTGCCGCTTTGGGCACTGAATTCCTGGAACTTCGAATACACCCATCTCCGCGCGGCGCCGATGCCGGTTGTGGTTGAAACGGTGTCTGAACCGGAATTCCGGTTGTAAAATGTCACCAGCTTGTTCAAATAACTGCTGAGCGAATCTGCCGACACTTGCTGGAACATGTCCGGAGCGATGTCGGACACTTTGTCAATCGCCGTGGAGGCCTGATAGCGAGATCGGTTATAGAGCCCTTTCAGGACGGAGTCGGCCGCGACATTGGTGACAGTGATTTGGGCCGGTTGCGCTGCGGCGATTCCGACAAGCCCCGATAGAACCAGAGGAAGCATCGTCTTTAACATGGAGCACTCCGGTGACGTATTTGAAAAAATAGAGAGGTGCCAATAACTTAGCCTCTAAAGGCTTTCCTCACCCAAGGTTTCGAGGATTCGGTAATAGGACTGGAGGCGGAATTCCGGAATTTTTCCGGTTTCCACCGCTGCTAGCAAGGCGCAACCCGGTTCGCTTTGGTGCCTGCAGTCGTTGAAACGGCATGTTCCCAGATAAGGTCGGAAGTCGCGCCATAAGCCTGCCACCTCATCCGGCTTCACATTCCAGAGTCCCAGTTCGCGCAACCCGGGTGTGTCGATGATGCGCATGCCGTCAGGGGTGGAATAGAGGCGACTCGTAGTTGTGGTGTGGCGTCCTTTGCCGTCGCGTCGGACCTCTCCGGCAATTGTCCCCGCTTCCGGAATGAGCATTTGAATGAGCGAGCTTTTCCCCGCCCCTGAAGGACCGGAGAACACGGAAAGTCGGCCACGCAGCTTGTCTTGCAAGGACGCAATCCCCGCACCCGTCAGTGCGGAGCACATCACGAGTTCATAACCGAGACTTCCCAAATAGCGCGCTGCCTCCGGTATTTCCGGTTGCAAGTCGGATTTGTTGACGCAGATGATGGCTTGGATTTTGAAGTTCTCGGCCACTGCGATGTAACGATCCAGCTGGCGCGGGTTGAAATCGGGTCGCTGTGTCGAGGCGACAATGACGAGTAGATCCACATTGGCCGCGAGAATCAATTCGCGGGCAAAGCGCTCTCCGGGGCCCGGCCGTGAGATTTTTCCCGTGCGTGGAAGAATGCCGGTGATGAGAGGCTCCTGTGCAGAGTCGCCCGGATAAAACTCGACGCGATCGCCCACGGCGAAATTGGAGAATTCCTTGAGGTCGATTTCGGGGCTGTAGGCGCAGCGGAGTTCTTCGCTGGAAACGTCGTCGATGACTTGCGCCGTACGGCGTTGAACCTCCACCAGAATTCCTCGGCGGAGATTCGGCGCGTTCATGCGGCCTCAGCCCCGAGATTGATCAATTCTTCGTACAGCGCTTCCAGTTTTTCCCCGTTCGCCGCGCGTTCTTCCGAGAGCCGGCGCAGTTCCGCAGGATTGCTGAACACATCTTCGCGGCACAATTCCGCGTCGATGGCGGTATTGCGGTTCTCGAGGGACTCGATGCTGGCCGCCACTTCCGCTTCGCGTTTCTCGCGTTTGCGCTCACGGCGTTCGGTTTCCTTGCGCGTTTCCCGGTTTGTGGGAGCGCGTTGCGATGAGCGTCCTTCCGCTCTTGCGAAGGATTGCTCCTCACGTTCAACGTCCTGTTCCACCTTGTGCAGATAATAGGCGTAGTCCCCGGGATATTCGACGATGCGGCCGCCGTCCACGCGAAGCACGTGAGTCGCCAGCGTTTCGCAGAACTCACGATCGTGTGACACGAACACCACGGTTCCCGGGTATTCGGCCAAAGCGTCGAGCAGCAGGTCCTTGGAGCGCAGATCGAGGTGGTTGGTGGGCTCGTCGAGCAGCAGCGCGTTGCTGGGGGAGAGCAGCAGGCGTGCAAGGCGGACGCGGGCGCGTTCGCCGCCGGACAGAACACCGAAGCGTTTGAAGGCATCGTCGCCCGAGAACATCATGGCGCCCAACGCGGCGCGCACCTGTCCTTCCGAAGACTTCGGGAAGGATTCCTTCACCAGATCGAGGATGGAAGTTTCGCGATCCTTGTCCGTGAGTTCGACGTACTGGGCATAATATCCCGAACGGATGCTTGCGCCTTGTTTCAATTCCCCGCCGTCGTAGGGAAGCTCCCCGGCGAGGATGCGCATGAGCGTGGTTTTGCCAGCGCCGTTCGGCCCGACAAGCGCAACCTTGTCGCCGGGTTTGATGTTGAACTCGCCATTTTGGAAAATGGTTTTCGGTCCATAGCTTTTTTTGAGGTTTTCCCCGATGAAAGCGAAAGCTCCCGCGTAATCCATGGCCGGGAACCGCAAGCGCATGGAGGGGCCATCCTGTTCCACTTCCTCGATTTCGATCCGATCCAATCGTTTCATGGCGCTGCGCGCCAGTGAGGCCTTGCTGGCCTTGGCCTTGAAGCGATCGATGAACCGGGACAGGCGTTCGATTTCATCCTGCGCCTTGGAGGCCGCCTGGCGTTGTTGCGCGACGCGGAGCGCACGCTCCTCTTCGTAGCGTTCATACGGCAGGGAATAACTCTCGAGTTTGCCTTGGCGCAGATCGAGCAGACCCTCGCATACACCGTCCACGAAGCGACGATCGTGGCAGATGAGCAGCAGGGAACCGGGATAGTTGCGGAGATAACTCTCCAGCCATACGATGGACTCGAGATCAAGATGGTTGGTAGGTTCGTCGAGCAACAGGCAGTCGGGCTTCCCCAACAGGAGTTGGGCCAACAAAACGCGCATGCCCCAGCCGCCGGACAATTCCGCCAGAGGTTTGTCCTGTTTTTCGCGGTCGAATCCGAGACCGTGCAGCACGGAGCGCGTTTCAGATTCCGCCGTGTAATAGCCTTCGCGCGAGACCGCCTCCTGCAACACGTCGAGCCGGTGCAGTTCTTCCTCGGTGACTTCGCGCTGACCCATGACTTCATGCAATGCTTCGAGTTCCCGGGCTTTTTCCAGCACTGGAGCAAACGCCTGAAGTGCGGCGGAGTAGGCCGTGGCTTCAGGCGGGAATTCCGCGTGTTGCCGCAACATGCCCATGCGCAGTCCACCAGAACGGATCACCTGCCCGGAATCCGGTTTGAGTTCACCCATCAGAATGCTGAACAGCGTGGATTTTCCCGTCCCGTTGGATCCGGCCAGACAGAGTCGTCCGCGATCCCCCAACTGGAAGGAGACGGATCGGAGCAATTCGCGGTCGCCGAAGGACAGGCAGATGTTTCGCGCTTCAATCACGGGGGTGAAAAGGTAGCTACCATTCCCGTCATGAAATCGTGGTTTCAGCTGTTCCGTTTGCACAATGCCGTCATTGCGGCGGCCGGGACATGGCTGGGTTGGTTCAGTCTGCGGGATGTGCGTTCGGGCGTTGCCGTGGCGGTTTGGGGCAGTCTTTCCATGGCGTTGCTGACGGCAGCGGGAAACGCAGACAACGACGTTTGCGATCTCGAAGCAGATCGAATCAACCAGCCGGAGCGCCCTTTGCCTTCCAATGTTCTGAGCGTTCTTTCCGTACGCATCACTGCATTCGTGCTTTATGTATTGGGAATCATTGCCGCATTTCAGGTTTCGGCGAAGCATTCCATCCTCGCAGCGGTCATGGCGGCGTTGTTGTTGGCCTATAACCGCAAACTCAAAGGATTCCCGCTGGTTGGAAATCTTGCGGTGTCCTTGTTGTGCGCATTGGCGATATATTTCCCGGAGTTTCCGCAGTGGATTCACAATACATTGACCGTCTGTGCGTTTGCTTTTTGGGCGACGTTTACACGGGAAATGGTCAAGGACATCGAGGATCAAACGGGAGATGGTGTGGTTGGATTGAAAACCTTCCCGTTGGTTTTCGGTACCCTTGTCGCCCGGAAGCTGGCTTTTGTTTTTACGGCCATTCTTTTGGCTTCATTGCCGCTGCCGGTGGTGTTTTTTGGATACCATTGGCCTTATTTGACTTCAGTCACGGTGCTGGCGGCTCCATTTCTGGTCTTGCTGTTGATGGAGCTGTCCAAGTCCGGCGCGGACTATCGTCGTTGCCAGCGTTATCTCAAGTGGATGATGCTCGGCGGGATGTTGTCACTGCTGGTGGGAGCGCTCACGTAAGAAACTTTCGAATGCTATTTTCAGAATTCGCGAAAAGTTGGCCTGGAAAACCTGAAAACCAGTGGGAGCAGCATGAAGAAGCTATGCCTTTCCCTGATCCTTATGTTTCTGGCGCGTCCCGTAGATGCGTTCGAAATCCGCTATAAATACTTGAGCTTTGGCATCACGCTCGATTCCGCATTTTCAGGGTTGTTCGGTTTGCCTGACACATTGCAATTACGTCGAACACTGGATTCCCTGCTTCCCTTGAGTCCCTGTGTCAACCGGCGCGACACCGCAGTGCAGTGATGCTACGCACTGGGGCAGTATTACTCCACCCGGACACCTTACGAGTGTTGCCTGATCCGCACGCTGGGCTACCGCATCGACTCCCTCAACTCATCCATGTACGCCAAGCAGGCGATTTACCGGAATTACAACACGGCGAAGGCGACAAAACAGATGTCGGAACACATCGTCATCCGTGAACGGGATTATACGGCGACATTGTACTTCAATTCCGCTTCCCGGTTCTACGGGTATATCGTCTACGCTCCGCTTCGTCCGATAGGAGACGAGGGCATTCGAGACGATCTTTCGGAATTATCCAATTTCATGGGAAGCAAATACGGCAAGCCGCTCACCAAAAAGGGACAAGTTGTTTTGCCGGAGAGGGCGGGGGAGAAGTTCGAATACGAAACCTGGAGGCTTCAGGGATTCGAGGTCAAGGTTTCCATCATTTGCGATGGAAGAAACATCTGGGTTCAGGAGTCAGTGCGCAACAGAAATCTGAGCGACTGATTTTTAATACTTCACCGATAGTGCCCAGAAGTGTGCGCCGGTCAGCACGGTGTTCCCCTGATACTCGTAGTCGAATCCGAAATGCGACCAGCGCAGCCCCACACCGAAAGCGGGGGATGCTTCCGGTTCTCCAAAGGGGTAGCCGACACGCGCTGAAATGGCGTCAGCCCAGGTACCTTCCAGCCCCACAGGGAAAACAGTCTCTTCATCATTTCGCTTCCGTGCGTCCACCGCCACCGCCATGCGTGTGTGGTAAGGAAGAGATCTGGAATAGGACACGCCACCTTGGAACGTCACGGGCGGGATGATTTTGTCACCATTCCTCGCATCGGATGTCCAGATGTCCGCGTTGAGCACGGAAGCACCGATGGCGAATCCCGCAATTAGATCGCGTTGCATGCCGAGGTTGAAAAGCCATGCGTCATATGTGGCGTCGGCCACGTTGTTCTGCGCGTATGCCACACTCACGCCATAGGCAATCCCTTTGAATTTTCCGGCAGTGCCGGCCTGTAATTTGAGTGTGTGAGCATTATAGGCCGTGGTGGAGGCATCCAAATCATCCCAACCTGAAATATTGTCGAAACCCAGATAGCGCGCCTGAACCGTGATGCGCCGACTTTTCCAAGGGATGTTCCACGACGCATAATTTCCCGTGGCGGAAAAGGCGGTGGGATAGCCCTGACCCAGTGCAATCCCGCCGGAGTCTCGCGCGGCCGCGGCGGGATTGAGATCCGCATCTGCGATGCCATCTACCAAGGCCGCTCCGGCGCCACCCAACGCAATGGAGCGGGGTGAGAGCGAATATTTTAGGAATCCGAAGCTGGCTTCACCCTCTTTGGTGCTGGCTTCCAATGCCGATGCCTTGGCGGTTAAGGCCAAAAGAAGTGCGAAAACGGAAAAAAGGCGAAAATACGGCGCGGACATTGGGGGATAATGTATGAAAGTGCGCCTTTGGAGGCGCGGTCAGAACAATATCTTCAGACCGACAGCGTACGGGTTGAAAGTAGTCCAACCGCGCTCCAGCAACAGGGCGTAGTCGAACTGGACCGGGCGCCGGCGATGCCAGGGAAACGCGTAACCAAATCCAAAGCTGAGGTCACCGCGATCTGAACCCAAACGCAACTGTGTGCCTTCGGCAATTCCGCATTCCACGCCGACCCGCATCGCTTGCGTATGAAAAGCGGGATTGGGGGTGAACAAAGAACTCTTGAGCTGGTAGTCCATGATTTCTGCGGCAAAGATCCACGGGAAATGGAAAAGTGTTTTGCGCCATTCTCCCGCCACCACCACGGTCTTGGGAAAAAAGTCCTCGTTCGATCCTTCGAACCCGCCGATGCCGTTGTCGTCACCGAGCACGGTCTGGCTGAAGTCGGCGGAGAGGCGCTCGTTGAATCCGAGGTTCCGAATCACGACGCCGACGCTCAGAGAATCAGCAAAGCGGCGATACCAGCCAAGATTCACGCCACCCACGAAATTGACGTTGCCGACCCCGCCACCCACATCGAGATTGCTGGTGTACCATTGGAGGGTAACGCCGAAGGCGTTCTGCCGCGACGTGCGCAATCCCACGCCCACGTAGGAGCCGAACGCTTGCGGCCGCGCCGTGCCGATGGAGTTTTCGTCACCATCGTAAGCGGGCACGTTGAAATCGCCGCGGTTTATCACGCCGATGCCGATGCCGAGATTGCCGGTCAACCGTTCCTGAAACGAGACATAGCCGCCATTGCGATCCAGGCTGCGCACCTCGGTGCCAAAACCGAGCGTTGGTTTTTTCTGAAAGGGAAGCAAGGCGGGATTCCAATAGGCGGCCGGAGTGGCGTCGATCAACGCCGTGCCCGTGTTGCCGCGACCCATTTCCCGCACACCGGCCCCCATGCGATCCAGCCAGCCTTCATGGCCGCCGAGCACTTCACTTTCGGAGGCGTTAGCCGTCAAGCCCGCAAGCAACATAAGGAGAATTGCTTTCACCGGCGGCCTCTGACACACAGGGCTTTTCCGAAGCCTTTTTCACCTTGATCGCTTTCGACGAGGATATAGTAGGTCCCCACGGAAACAGAACGACCCGCATCATCTTTTCCATCCCAGCGATCCTCAAGCGGGTTTTCGCTCCGCGCCCCTCCGCCGTTACGCGGCGCGTTTTTGACGAGGACACGGACTTTTTCCATGGCGTAGTTGAACACCGTGATCGTGACCTTGCCGTTTTTCTTGAGGCGATAGCCGATGTGCACGGGTTTTGGTGTCCCGTCCCGGTCGAATTCGCTCCCGAACAAGGTCGGGTAGGTGATGATCTCCTCCAACCCTCCTGACACGGCGCGCAACTTGTTGAGGTTGGAAAAGGTTTTGCCGGGAAGATCCATGCGTTTGTAAAAAACGCCCTTGAAGGTGGAGCCTATGGCGAGGAGGGTTTGGCTCCCGATGCGCGCGACTGCCGAACTTGTGAGGGAGCCTTCACCCTGCACAATGGCAAGACTGTCTTCCGCATCTAACAGCACTTCGCCCAAACCTGTTCCGGCGTTGTACAGCAAGGTGTCCTTGCGAAACAACGCGAGCCCGGGACGATCGAGATGAAAGTTCACGAAGGTGGTGTCACCCAAGAAGGAAACTTCGGGGGTGCTGGCGTAACCCGTGATCGAATCCGCGGGGAATTTTCCGGATTGCGACACCGGAACGTGAAAGGTGCGTCCGTGATCTCCGCTGAAGAAGAAGCGGGAACCGGTGAACACCCAGAGCAGGTTGCGATTTGGGGAAGTAAAAATGTTAGGAATTGGATTCACAATGGAATCCGGAATACCTGGCAAGGATACTCGCGGGAAATACCGGCTTCCCCACAGGCCACGCCGCAATCCCGAGTGCGTGCCGATCAACAACCACATGCTATCCGGAGCGGAAGAATCGACCGCAAGGCTCAGGATGGAATCCAGTCCGCCCGATGGGGCGTATAAACTGTCGACGTGGCAAAGCCGGTTCCAGACGCAGGACGTGAGCGGAAACGCGGAATCTTTCCCGGAAGGAAGCGCCGCGAAGGAAACGATGCTGTCGGCAAACAACGTGTCACCCGTCTCAGAACCAAGGCGCGCATACGCGAGTCCCAGTCTGCCGAAACCGAGAATCGCGGTGTCACGAGACACGGACAGCGCGGTGAATGCGGCTCCCCGGGCGACCGAACGGGCCGAATCGCTGAGGGGCAGTATCAGGCTGTCGGTGCCGGAGAAACTTCCGTCATAGAATAGCGATGCCGCGCGCGCGATATGGACGCGCGCCGTGTCGGTGGATGCGGCATCGGAACGCAGGATTAAGGACAGGTTTCGAGGGATGCCGCCCAGTGCACCTCCGGCCCATTTCCATTTGTCGTTTTTGATGGCGGGTGTGGAAGGATTGGTAAAGAAATCGATTTTGCTGAAGTTCTGTCCGTCGTACCCAATGTCTGAAAACGCAAAAATTCTGTCTTGTATGCTGAATATCAGCGGAATGCTTTTGGACACCAAAGGATCGGATTGGCCATGGGCGATTCCAGAGGAAACGGCAGCCACTGCGCCGAGGATCAAAGAGCGAAAGGAATGCAGCACGGGTTACCGGTAATTGGTGAACTGACATGCGAAATCGAAGTTCGCGGAATTCACGGCCTGAATGCAGACCTGCAGTTCGTCCTTGTCTTTCCCGGTTACCCGGACCTGATCTCCCTGAATTGAAACCTGTACCTTGAGTTTCAAATCCTTGAGGTGTTTGACAATTTTCTTGGCGTCTTCCTGTGCGATCCCTTTTTGAAAGCTGGCAGTTTGGCGCACGGTTAGTTTGGCAGCGGCTTCGGGTTCAGAGTACTTGATGAGTTTGATCGACAGACCGCGTTTGATCAGCTTGCTTTCGAACACGTCACGAAGCTGGCCGAGCTTGAATTCGTCGTCGCCGATCAACGTGACATCCTCTTTGTCGAGCTCGATGGAAGATTTCCCGTTCTTGAAGTCGAAACGATTGGCGATTTCCTTCTGGGTATGCTGCACGGCATTGCGCAGTTCCTCGAGATCCGCCTTGCACACGATATCAAATGAATGTTCACTGGCCATGATAGGGCAGGAATTTACAAATCAGGCGCGGTTCAAACCCTAGCGCATGTCCACGGTTTCAGTGCCCGGAGGCGGCTGCAGCGTGAAATCCCTGGTGCTGATGTGCACTCCGTAGCGCAAGGATTTGACAACGTAGGTCACACGGTTTCCGGCGCCATCCTGTGTTTCCACGGATCGGATTGCGTTTCCGGGATCCAAGGTGACGATCAGGCTATCCAGATTTTCTTTCGTTGCGGTTGGATCAAGCACGACGCGCAAACCTTTTTTCAGATGAGAGGCATTGACAGGGCGCGCATCCAAAAAGCGCAACAGGATGCCGTCCGCGCCACCCGCATCCGCAGCGTCCCGGATGATCACCTGTTTCGTGGAGGGCGTGTATTGACGCAAGGCTTTCCCATCGCAAACCACCGTGCCTCCGGCATGTTCCAACCGGAAACGGCCTGAATCGGCCACCAGCAAACTCCCTTTGGAAGGCGGCAACGGCTCCCCATCAGCGCCCATGGCGCGCGCTTCAAATTTCAACGCGAAACTTTTTGCCGCACGATGTTGTTTTGCGAGTTGCGGGAGAATACGCTGCGCATCGCGCCACGCTGAGGAGTCGCGAATCGCCTCTGCATGTGCGATGGCGATTCCGGAGAAAATTGCAAGGTGAAACAAAATGGAACGCATGTGGAGCATTGAGGTGATATATAAAGAATTCCTAATTTTACCACCATGGAACACGCAGGTCATTCCTCGCATCCCGAGCGGCCGGATCACAATCCCGAGAAGTCGGGTATTTTCAAGCGCATCGAGGCTATCGGCAACCGCGAAGTGGATGCCATGGATTCCCCACGCCAGTTGCAGGAATTTCTGACCTCACCCGATCCCGAAATCGCGATTTCAGCCTTGCAGGTGGCGGGGAATTTCATCGGGGATCAGGCGCTTTTCGAGGAAGTCCTGCGCATGGCAGCTTCTCATTCCGAAGAGGAAGTGCGCGGGATCGCCTGCAACTGCCTGGGCAATGTGATTTATGACGGACTCGAGTTTGAGGCGGAACTTCCGGAAGGTGTTGAAGCGCCGGAGCCGCAGGGTAAATCCGAATTTTATCAGACGGTCAAGGAATTCCTGCTGGGGCGCGTGGATGCGCTCATGGAAAGCATGGAGGTGCGCCGTCGCATTGTGGAGTCGCTCGGCTATCTGGCGTGGAAGGCGGAAGTGCGGGAAATCGTGCTCCGCTATTACCGTCAGGCGCCCAATCCTTTCGTCAAAGTCAGCGCCCTGTATGCGATGGGATTGGTCAAGGATCCTGTGTTTGAACGCATCATTCTGGAAGAACTTTACAGCGCCAACGAGAACGTCCTTATCGAAGCAGCGCATGCTTCGCACATGTTGCATCTGCGCGCGGCGGCCCCGCGATTGGCGGAACTCGCGCGCCACTCCAGTCTCGACGTGCGTTACGAAGCCGTGATGGCTTTGGGATTCGTGGGCCATCCCGAAATCCTTCCCGATCTGTTCGGTCAGATCGAATCCGAGAACAAGGATTCCCAGGATATCGCCGAAGCGTTGAAGCATGCCCGTTCCGCCCTCAAGCAACGCTCCATGATCGAGCGCGGCGAAACCTTGTGGGACGATCAGCAGGTGCTCAGCGAAATCGACGAGATGCTGGAAAACCCGGAGAGCGGCTCTCAGCCGTGATCCCCTCGCTCGACTCCTGTCATTTTTCCGGTATCGCGGGCGGGGGCATGAGTGCCCTTGCGCAATACCTGCGGTTCGCGGGCCGCAAGGTTTCCGGATCGGATCGCGGGTTTGATCGGGGCGGTGAAACCACCAAACGCGACTACTTCGCGAAACACGGAATCCGCATCACACCGCAGGACGGTAGTGGA